>JAEURG010000191.1 GCA_016789345.1 Anaerolineales bacterium
CAAAAAGAAATTACACATGTGTATTTACGCGATGCAGTCAAGTTAAGACCTGATTTGGTTGCGGCGCAATAAAGACCAGTTGAAAGTTTGAAAGTTGAAAAGTTCGCAAGTTAAACAACTTTCAAACCTGTAACTTGAAAACTTTTAAACTCATAGGAGAAGAAAATGATTATCGTAATGAAACCAAACTACACACCACAACAATTGGAAGGAGTGATTGCAACTGTCAAGTCACATGGGTTAACGCCACATATCACCTATGGTGTGGAAACAGCCATCGTCGCCGCGGTGGGTGAATTTCATGTTCCATCACTTGACTCTTTTGAAGTGTTAGATGGTGTTGAAACTGTAAAAAGAATTTCACAACCATTCAAACTTGGTTCACGTCAAGTTCACCCTGAAAATTCAGTCTTCCCAATTGATGGCTTCACTGTCGGTGGTGATGACATTGTTTTGATGGCTGGACCATGTTCAGTGGAATCTAGAAGTCAAATTTTGGAAACTGCTCATGCTGTCAGAGAAGCGGGAGCAAATGCTTTGCGTGGTGGAGTTTTCAAACCTCGCACATCACCTTATTCATTTCAAGGGTTAGGCGAAGAAGGTTTGAAATACCTCGCCGAAGCACGCGAACAAACGGGTATGCCAATTGTGGTTGAGATTATGTCTCAAACACAACTTGAACTCATGCTTGATTATGTGGATGTATTTCAAGTTGGCGCGCGTAACATGCAAAACTTTAATCTCTTGCGCGTGTTGGGTGAAACTCGCAAAACAATTTTGCTCAAACGCGGTTTATCTGCAACGATTGAAGAATTGCTTATGTCTGCTGAATATCTTTTAGCAGGCGGAAACAAACAAGTTATTTTGTGTGAACGTGGCATTCGCACATTTGAAACATCCACGCGCAATACAACCGACATCAATGCAATTCCTGTTTTGAAAAACTTAACACATCTGCCAGTGATTCTTGACCCATCTCATGCAACAGGTGATGTGAATTATGTCACACCGATTGCGCGCGCGGCGATTGCGGCTGGGGCGGATGGTCTCATCGTTGAAGTGCATCCTGAACCATCGAAAGCAGTTTCGGATGGCAAACAATCTCTCAAGCCAGAAAAATTTGTCGAGATGGTAAATCAGGTAAAAGCAATTGCTGAAGCGATGGGTCGAAAAATTGCTCCAATCAAAAAACCTGTTTCTGCTGGATGGTAAATCAAATGGAGGATGGCTTTCAATTAAAAAATGCAAAAATAGGAATTATTGGATTGGGATTGATGGGTGGCTCGCTGGCAAAAGCGTTGAAAGGAAAATGTGAATTGCTTTTTGGATTTGATTCGCATCTTCCTACGCTCGAACTTGCTCTTGCCACCCAAACAGTTGATTTCGCCTCAAGCGATTTTTCATCCTTATCCGAAGTTGATGTTTTAATTTTAGCAACACCTGTCAACATTATTTTAGACATCATTCCAAGATTGCCATCCTTCATTAAACAAAATTGTATCTTAATAGATTTGGGTTCAACAAAAAAATCAATCCTTGAATCAATGAATCAATTACCCCAAAATTTTGAAGTCATCGGCGCACACCCCATTTGTGGAAAAGAAAAACTTGGCTTAGAAAACGCAGATGCAAATTTATATCAATCTGCTCCGTTTGTGATTACTCCTTCAACAAGAACAACATCAAAAGCAAAATCTGCAATTCAAGAAATTATTTTTGCCATTGGTGCAAATTGTATTGAAATGTCCGCCGAAGCACATGATCATGCATTAGCATTCACAAGTCATTTACCATTTTTAATTTCTTCTGCCTTAGCAAAAACTTTGCCAAAAGAATTTTCTGAATTGATTGGACCAGGCTTTCGTTCTACTTCACGCCTTGCGGGAACTCCATCACACATGATGATGGGAATTTTGCAATCTAATCATGAAAATGTATTGCAAGCTATTCAAGCCTTTCGTACTACATTAGATGAATTTGAATCTCATTTGCAAGACGAAAATTATTTATTTTTAGAGAAATTATTGAAGCAATCTCAAACTGCTTATCAAGAAGTTGTGAATCAGTAATGCGAATTATTCCGATAAAACATCCTCTCAATGCAACTGTGCGAGTTCCGGGCTCTAAATCTATAACCAACCGTGCTTTATTAATCGCCGCACTTGCCAATGGGACAACAAAATTAACTAACGCCTTATTTTCAGATGACTCAAAATATTTTGCTCAAGCACTTCAAACTCTTGGCTTTGATGTTCAATTAGATGAAGAAAATCATGAAATGATAGTGACTGGGTTAGGTGGAAAAATCCCTGCTAAAAAAGCAGAATTATTCATCGGCAACGCTGGCACAGCCGCAAGATTTTTATCCGCATTTCTCACGCTTGGAAATGGTCAATACATTTTAGATGGCGAACCTCGTATGCGTGAACGCCCGATTGGTGATTTAGTTGATTCATTAACTCAACTTGGTGCAAATATTACGACCATAGACGATAGACCGCTGACCGAAAAAAAATCAGCGGTCAGCGGTCAGCAGTCAGAAATGTCTCTACCAATAAAAATCATAGCAAACCAACTTAGAGGAGGAAAAACCCAAATTGCTGGCGATATTTCAAGTCAGTTTCTATCCGCATTATTGATGGTCGCTCCGTATGCTCAAAGTGAAATTGAAATTACACTTTCCACTGAATTAAATTCCAAACCTTATGTAGATATGACGATTGAAATTATGAAAGAGTTTGGAGTTGAGATTCAACGCGAAGATTATTCACGTTTTACGATTCATTCTTCAACTTATTCTCCAATTACAAATTACCAAGTTGAATCAGATGCCTCTGCCGCTTCATACTTCTTCGCCGCACCTGCAATTTGCGGTGGAACTGTTAAAGTAGAAAATATTTCTCGCAAATCCTTGCAAGGAGATGTTGCATTTGTCGATGTCCTTCAAAAAATGGGATGTGTTGTTACAGAATCAGATAATTCAATCACGGTCAACCGTCCATTGTCCATTGTCGGACTTGATATAGATATGCGCGACATTCCAGACACGGCTCAAACACTCGCTGCCGTTGCCCCGTTTGCTGAGTCTCCAACCCGAATTAGAGGAATTGCATCTGCTCGAGTGAAAGAAACAGACCGAGTCTCAGCCACGTGCATCGAATTACAAAGATTAGGCGTGCAAGTGGAAGAACATGAAGATGGCATGACGATTTATCCATGCAAAGATTTTCAACCAGCAAATATCAAAACTTACAATGACCATCGTATGGCAATGGCATTTTCATTAATTGGCTTACGTTTTGATGGTGTGACAATTGAAAATCCAAGCTGTGTTTCAAAAACATTCCCCAATTATTTTGAAGTGTTGGATACCTTGCGATGATTCATCTTGGGTTGATTGGGTATCCATTGGGATATAGTTTGTCACCCAAAATTCACGCTGCTGCTCTAAAAGCCTGTGAACTGGAAGGTGACTATTCACTATTTCCAATTCACCCTGACGACAAACAAGGTCTGAAAGAATTAATCAACCGAGTTCGTGCTGGCGAAATTGACGGACTTAATGTCACAATTCCACACAAACAAAATGCCATTGAATTTTTAGATGAATTGACTCCGACTGCAAAAGCCATTGGAGCAGTGAATACAATTTACTTGAAAGATAAAAGCCTGATTGGCGACAATACGGATGCACAAGGATTTTTAGCAGACTTAAAGAAGTTCATAGGGAATCGAGAATTGGGAATCGGAAAATCAGCTTTAGTTCTTGGGGCAGGTGGTTCTGCTAGGGCAGTTGTTTATGCTTTATTAAATGACGGATGGAATGTAACAATCTCTGCTCGCAGAACTGAACAAGCACAACAACTTGCAAACTCATTCCCCAATTACCAATTACAAATTACTAATTACAATAATCTCCAATCTCTAATCTCCAATCTTTCATTAATCGTAAACACAACCCCATTAGGCATGACCCCAAATACAGAACAATCTCCTTTGCCTGAAAACTTATCATTACCTTCAAATATTTTTATTTATGATTTAGTCTACAATCCAAGAGAAACAAAACTTGTCAAAGATGCTCGTTCACAAGGAGTTCAAGCCATTACTGGACTTGGCATGTTAATCGAACAAGCCGCTTTAGCATTTGAAATCTGGACAGGAAAAAATCCACCAAGAGAAATTTTATATAACTCGGTGGTCGAGTAGGTCGAGCGTTTTTTGCGAGACCGTATCGAGACCACAATTACGAATTACGCATAACGAATTACGGAGTACATCAAATGCCTTTACGTTTTTTAACCGCTGGAGAATCCCATGGACCATCATTAACCGCAATTCTTGATGGCATGCCCGCTGGGCTTCCCATCACAACTGAAATTATCAACAAAGAACTTGCTCGTCGCCAACAAGGTTATGGCTCTGGCGGACGAATGAAAATTGAAAAAGATGCTGTGCAAATTTTAGGTGGCGTGATGGCTGGTGAAACGACTGGTGCGCCGATTGCATTGCTTGTTCAAAATGATGACCATGTTAAATGGAAAAATAAACCAATTGAACCAATGACTGCGCCTCGACCAGGTCATGCGGATTTAACAGGTGCAGTCAAATATGGATATAAAGATTTACGTCCCGCACTTGAACGTGCATCAGCACGCGAAACAACCATGCGTGTTGCAGTGGGTGCAGTGTGTAAACATTTTCTAAATCAATTTGGAATCATTGTTGGCGGATATGTTTCATCCATTGGTGAAGTCCAAGCAACATTTGATGATATGCCTTATAAAGAAAGATTCAAACTCGCAGAGGAATCAGATGTTCGTTGTCCGAATCAAGTATCCGCAAGTTTGATGCGTGATGAAATCGAAAAAACAATTCATGGCAAAAATACGTTGGGTGGCGTACTTGAAATCGTTGCATTGAATCTTCCCGTTGGTCTCGGAAGTTTTGTGCAATGGGATAAACGTCTCGAAGCAAAACTTGCGATGGCGATTATGTCTGTGCAAGCCATCAAAGGTGTTGAGGTTGGTGATGCGTTTGAAAATGCAAAACGATTGGGAACGAATGCACACGATGCAATGCAACTTAACTCGCAACTTGTAACTCGTAACTCAAACCGTGCTGGTGGAACTGAAGGTGGTATCTCAAACGGACAACCGATTGTGATTCGCGCCGCGATGAAACCAATTGCAACAACGCTTCTTCCTCAGCGGACAGTTGATCTAGCGTCTCAAACTGATTCTCCTACCAAATATGAACGCTCCGATTTTTGCCCTGTTCCTCGTGCTGTTCCAATTTTAGAATCAATGGTTGCTTTCGTTTTAGCAGATGCCTTGCTCGAAAAACTTGGTGGTGACTCAATGAATGAAATCAAACCACGTTTTGAATCATTGAGAAAAGCTACTATCGATGATTTACCAATGGATAATATCCCGCACATTTTTTGGGAATAAGTATGAAGCATATTTTTTTATACGGACCTCCAGGTACGGGTAAATCTACAATCGGTAAAATTGTTGCGGATAATCTCAAATTGCCTTTCATTGACCTTGACCGAGTCATTGAATCAAATGCAGGCAAAGCCATTCCAGAAATCATGGAAGCACAAGGTGAATCCGCATTTCGTGATTTGGAAAGTTCTGCATTGAAAAACCTAGTTAATGAAAAAAGCAGTGTAGTTGCTTTGGGTGGTGGTGCTTTATTAAGAGAAGAAAACAAACATTTCGCCCAAGCTAATGGTAAAGTACTTTTGCTGATGGCAGAGTTGAATACTTTACTTGAACGTTTGCAAAATAAGCCAAATCAACGTCCGCTCCTTGCAGGCGATTTAGAAGCAAAACTTACTTCCTTGCTTGAAAAACGAAAAGCGCATTACGAATCTTTTCCTTTGAGCATTAATGTGGATAACAAAACTGCTGAAAAAAATGCTTTGAAAGCACAAGTTAAATTAGGTCGCCATCATCTCTCTGCAATGGGTGAGTATGATGCAATTGTAGGTGACTTATCTAACCTGCCAAATTTACAAAATGCAATCATCGTCACGGATGAAAATATTGCTAAGCATCATGCTAAAACAATTGGCGATTTGAAAATAAAAACAATCGTCGTTCCCGCAGGTGAAGAACATAAAAATCTTGAAACAGTTCATCACTTGTGGAAGTCATTTCTTGAAAACGGCTTGGATAGAAAGAGCACGGTCATTGCTTTGGGTGGTGGTGTGATTGGTGATGTGACGGGGTTCGTCGCTTCTACTTATATGCGTGGCATTGACTGGATTGCTGTTCCAACCACATTGCTTTCAATGGTAGATGCTTCGCTTGGTGGCAAAACAGGTTTTGATTTGCCCGAAGGAAAAAATTTAATCGGTGCATTTCATCCGCCGAAATTAGTTTTAGCAGATGTGCAATTTTTGAATACATTACCTGAACGCGAATTAATTTCTGGTATGGCGGAAGTTGTTAAACATGGAATCATCTCTGACCCAGAACTATTTGAGTTATGCAACAATGGCTTGGATTGGGTCAAAGATAATTTAGAAGAAATTGTCAAACGGGCGATGGCAGTGAAGATTAAAGTCATTGAAGATGACCCGTTTGAGAAAAATATTCGAGCGAAATTAAATTTAGGTCACACGGTTGGACATGCTGTGGAATTGGTCAGTAAATTTAATTTAAGACATGGGGAATCTATTGCAATTGGAATGGTTGTCGAAGCCAAGTATTCTGCTAAAGTTGGGCTGGCAAGCAGAAGCGTGGTTGAGGCGATTGAGTCAACATTGAAAAAATTGAATCTGCCCATTCAAATTCCAGATGCAATGCCACGTGAAGAAATTATCAAAGCGATGAAAGTTGATAAAAAGAAAAATGCAAAGTCGATTCGTTTTGCATTGCCTGTTGAAATTGGAAAAGTTGAATTAAAAGATGTGACAGATTTAGAGGATGTTTTATGAAAATCTTAATTTTGCACGGACCAAATTTAAATTTATTAGGCACACGTGAACCAGAAGTGTACGGCTCAATGACGTTAGAAAATATCAATGAAAAATTAATTGCATTGGGCAAAGAATTGAATGCCGAAATAAAATGTTCGCAATCGAATCATGAAGGCGCATTGATTGATGCATTGCATGATGCGCGCACTTGGGCAAATGGCGTTGTGTTTAACCCTGGTGGGTACACTCACACATCAGTTGCATTACGCGATGCAATTTCTGCGATTCAAATTCCAGTCATCGAAGTGCATTTATCAAACGTGTATGAACGCGAAGAATTTCGTCACACATCTTTTGTTTCGGCAGTTTGCAAAGGCAAGGTCACAGGTTTTGGTTGGCGTTCGTATGAACTCGGTTTGCGTGGATTGATTGACCTTATCAGAAAATAAGCAAGCAGTATAATTCTGCTTTGTGAATATAAAAATAAATCGCGATTACAGGTTAGATGTACTAAAAGGCATGGGCTGTGCATTGATGGTGGTTGCACATTCCAAACTTAAGATGTGGGATTATGAACAGTATCTTATTTGGGGCAATCTCGCGCCCGCTTTATTTTTTTCAGCCGCTGGTGCGACGGCAGTTTTTCAAACTAAAAAACCTTTGCAAGAAATGTTAGTTTTATATGGTTTGATTTTTTTATTTGGTTTTAGTTATAGAGGATTTCTCAACCCTGACTTTTTATCAAAACTTGAATTTGAGATTATTCAAACGATTGCCTTAAGCGTTTTGATAATTTATGCGGCGGAAAAATATCTTAAACCAAATTCATGGCTGTATTTTATTTTAGGGTTTGCGGCGTTTGGCTTAGATAAATTAATTTACCCGCTTGGTTTTGAAAAAATAGAAGGCATTTTCATTTCGCCAGGTTTGTTTCCGTTAATTCCTTGGCTTTCGATGTTCTTTTTTGGGGTGTTTGCATATCGTGTAAAAAATATTTATAACTTAATGGTATTTTTTATCATTGCCATACTATATTATTTTCTGTTTGGTTTTGTCACACCAGATGTTAACGCAGGTAAATGGCAATTTCTCCTAGATTTTTTTCTCTTATCGTCCGCATTTCTTTTTCTTATGTTTTTCCTTGTACGCTCTATCTTTTTATTTAAACATCCAAAATTCAACTGGCTGACAATTTTTTGGGGTACAAACTCACTTCTGTTCTTATATATTCATTATGCCTTTATTAAATTCTTTCGGCTGTTTGAAATCCAACGAAATGTAGAAGTTATTTGGAATCATCCCTGGTTGTTTTGGGTTTTAGTCCTAACCGCTTCCACAATTGCTATGCTTATTATTCTTTTTATATCTCGCTGGTTTGAATTTTTATTTCGACATTGGTTTACTTGGATAACTCTGCTTCTCTTAATTTTCGCCACGCCATTTATAATTGATAAGCCATCTTACATTACTTACACTGAACTTTTGCTTGGCATTCCGTTTGCAGTCTATTACCCTACGTTAAGCAAAATGCTCAAAGAGAAATTTTATGCAAATCATTCCAACAACTGAACCATTCTTTTTTCAAGGCGGGCGCACGGGCGTTTTACTTGTGCATGGATTCACTGGTACGCCAAAAGAAGTCCGCTGGATGGGGGAAGACTTACATAAAAACGGCTTCACCGTTTTAGGCATTCGACTTCACGGACATGCGACTCAACCTGATGACATGCGCGCCTCTCGCTGGACCGACTGGACTGCTTCTGTTGAAGATGGTTTTAATTTGCTCTCCAACAGTGTTGACCGAATCTTTTTGGCTGGGCTTTCTATGGGTGGTGTGTTGAGTTTGTTGATGTCAACTAAATTAAATGTTGCTGGCGTAATTGCAATTTCAACACCTTATGAATTGCCACGCGACCCACATTACCCAATTTGGTTTATTCGTTTGTATGGAAAATTTATCAAGTATGCACCGAAGTCAAAAGAGATTCCTGGCTCATCATGGTTTGATAAAGAAGCATATAAACAACATATTTCATACCCACAGAACCCGATTAGTTCAATTGCTGAATTAAAGTTATTGCTTTGGGAAATGCAATCTGCTCTATCAAAAGTCAATAAACCTGTTTTATTGATTCATTCTAAAAATGATAAATATGTTTTGTCTGAAAATATGGAAATGATTTATGACGGATTAACAAATGTATCAGATAAAACAAAAGTATATGTAACAGAATCAGGTCACGTCGTCACGAGTGATGCGGAACGTCATCGCGTGTTTGAATTGGCAAAAGAGTTTATAAATCGTATTGAAAATCAATAAGAGGAAAATTGAATCCAAACTTAATTTTTATTGCACTAGCTTTATTGTTTTGGGGAATTGGCGAAGGGGTATTTTTTAATTTTGTGCCAATTTATTTAGATGTTGGTTTTTCATTAAGTGAATCGCAAATCGGATTATTGTTAGGCGCGTTTGGATTTTCAATGGCAATTACACATATTCCCGCAGGTCGCCTGGCAGATACATTTGGTCGCAGACCATTAATCATTGGCGCATGGATATTAGGACTTGTTTCAACTTTGTTAATGGGCATCACTGAAGCATTGCCAATTTATTTAATCGGCATGTTTGGATATGGCTTAACTGCATTTGTAGCATCGCCATTAAGTAGTTATGTCACTGCGGCGCGAGGCGAATGGTCGGTAAGTGCAACGCTTGCATTAACATCTGCGACATTTAATTTTGGTATGGCAATGGGTCCGTTAATAGGTGGCTGGATTGCTGAAAATTATGGCATGAGGACAAGTTACTTAGCAGGTGCGTTTATATTTTTTGTTTCTACTATTTTTGTTTTTCTTATCAAAAAACAACCAATTGATAAACATGACCCTGAATCTCCGCCTGTGAGTTTGTGGAATAATAAACGTTTTATTTCATTCGTGGCGGTGGTGGCATTTGCAATTTTTGCCATGTATATTGCTCAACCACTTTCACCAAATTTTCTAACGAGTGTTCGTAAATTAAATTTATCAGATGCAGGTTTTATTTTTTCTGCGGGTGCATTGGGTAATTCATTAATTGCGCTTGCATTTAGCCGCATTAAACCGCGTGGTGGTTTTTTACTTGCTCAAGCATTCGTTGCCATTTTTGCATTTATTATGTGGAAAGGCGCAGGCTTGCCAATTTTTATGCTTGGATATTTTCTGCTCGGTGGTTTTCGCGCCGCACGCCCAATGTTTATGTCACAAGCTCGTGAGTTGGTACATGAATCACAGATGGGATTAACTTATGGGACGATGGAAACTGTCGCTTCGATTATTTTCATTCTCACACCGCCTCTCGCTGGATTTCTATTTGAGATTGACCCTTTTGCCTTGTACCCCATTTCAATTGGGTTGATTTTAATTTCAATTATTGTTAGTTATATCTTTTCACCTAGAAAAGAAAATTAATCGTAGGGGCGAGGCATGCCTCGCCCCTACATACAAGGAATATCATGCTTGAAATTGTTTCATTTA
>JAEURG010000200.1 GCA_016789345.1 Anaerolineales bacterium
CGGAGGAACTTAAATGGATATTCACAACACAGACAACGGTGCCACTCGCCGTATTGAAGCGTTACGTCAACGCGTGCAAATGATGAAAGACCACGATTATTATTTTTATAATCAGCCTGTCGAAGAAATTTTAGAAGGTGCGAAAGTGCGCGTGCGCGGGCGAATTATGGGCATGTACGCTTCATATTCTTATTTGGGCTTGGTCAATCACCCACGCATCAACGAAGCCGCCAAAAAAGCCGTAGACCAATGGGGTACTGGAACAAATGGTGTGCGAACTTTAGCAGGAACACTCACTTTACATAACGAACTCGAAGAAACGATTGCAAATTTCAAACATACCGAAACTGCAATTACGTACACTTCTGGATATGTGACCAACTTAACCGTCATTTCAACATTGATGGGTCGCGGAGATTACGTCTTCTCTGACAAAATTAACCACGCTTCAATCGTAGATGGATGCTTGATGTCTGGAGCGGAGTTTCGTCGCTTCCGCCACAACGACATGGAACATTTAGAAGGTTTGCTAAAAAATGCTCCCACTGATATTGCAAAATTAGTCATCGCCGATTCGGTTTTCAGCATGGATGGTGACATTATTGATTTGCCAAAAATTTTTGAGTTATGTAAAAAATATAATGCTTGGTTGATGATTGACGAAGCCCATTCAGTCGGTGTGCTGGGCGCAAAAGGCACAGGCATTGAAGAACATTTCGGTATGGGTGATGTGATTGATATCAAAATGGGAACGTTGAGCAAGACCATTCCATCTGTTGGTGGTTACATTGCAGGCAAAAAAGATTTGATTGATTATCTCCGTCACGGAAGCCGTGCCTATATTTTCTCTGCGGCATTACCACCTGCTCAAGCCGCCGCCGCCAACGAATCTTTCAAAGTCATTTTAGATGAACCATGGCGCATTGAACGACTAAATCAAAACACAAAACAATTTATCGGTGGACTCAAAGGCATGGGTTTTGATACATTATTAACTGAAACAGCCATTGTGCCTGTCTTATGCGGAACCGATGAAAAAGCATTTGAACTCACAAAACAGTGTCAAGAAAATGATGTATTTGTTTTGCCAGTCGTTTCCCCTGCCGTACAAGAAGGCATGTCTCGTTTAAGAGCCACGGTCACCGCCGCGCATGAACCTGATGAAATCGAACGAGCAATGGATGTGATTTATCAGGCAGGGAAGAAGATGGGAATGGTTAAGTAAGAGAGTAGCGAATAGAGAGTAGTAAAAAGTTGTTTGCGAGAGCAGGCAACTTTTTTGTTTAACATTTTCGTCATTGCGAGCGAAGCGAAGCAATCCTCAACTTAACGATGAGATTGCTTCGTCAGACTAAAGTCTTCCTCGCAATGACGGGTGTAAGAAAATATTGCTGAAACAGCAATCAACTATCAATTAAGAAAGAAGCGGGTTTCATCTTGATAGAAATTGAAAGCGTTTTTATAACATTTTTCTAACAAACATATTTTACAATCGCGTCAACTTCAAAAGGAGTCACTATGAGATGGCAATGGAGATTGGGAAAATTTTTTGGAATTGACGTTTATGTTCATGCAACATTTTTGTTATTGATTGCATGGGTTGGTTATAGCCATTGGTTGGCGAATCAAAATTGGGGCGAGGTGTTGAGCGGAATTATTTTCATCCTCGCGTTGTTTGCGTGTGTGATTTTACATGAATATGGTCACGCATTGACCGCGCGAAAATTTGGCGTGAAGACGCGCGACATTACAATTTATCCGATTGGCGGCGTGGCACGTTTGGAACGAATGCCCGAAAAACCAATTGAAGAATTATGGGTGGCTTTGATGGGACCAGCCGTGAACGTGGTCATCGCTTTGATTTTGTTTGCGTATCTTTTCTTGACCTCCAGCCTGTTTCGGCTAGGAGATTTGAGCATTGCCTCTGGCAGTTTTCTCGGACGTTTATTAGTTGTAAACATTATTTTGGTATTGTTTAATTTGTTACCCGCTTTCCCAATGGATGGCGGACGTGTGTTACGCTCTTTGCTTGCCATGCGCATGGATTATGTACGCGCGACTCAAATCGCGGCGACGATTGGTCAGGGCATAGCGTTGTTATTTGGCTTGATTGGTTTGTTTGGAAATGCTTCATTGCTATTTATTGCGTTCTTCATTTGGATTGGCGCATCGCAAGAATCCAGTATGACGCAAATGAAAAATGCTATCAGCGGAATCCCCGTTGGGCGCGCGATGTTAACTGATTACAAAAGTTTATCTCCGCGAGACCCACTTGAAAGAATGTCTCAATTATTATTGGCAGGTTCGCAACATGATTTTCCAGTAGTAGATGAAGAGCGCATTGTTGGTGTTGTCACACGCGATGATTTTATTAAAGCACTTTCTCAACATGGAGATAAAATCGCCATATCTGCTGTGATGAAAAAAGATTTACCTGAAATTGATTCGTATGAAATGGTAGAAAACGCGCTGGAAAAAATTCAAGAATCTGGCGTGCCTGCTTTGCCTGTCACACATGCGGGTCAATTGGTTGGCATTATCACCGCTGAAAATATCACCGAGTATTTGATGATTCGCTCCGCGATACGGAATGCGAAAAGTTCGTTTGTGAGTTGAAGCAAGTTATCATTATTCAGTGAAGAACCCGTCTTTTGAAAAGACGGGTTCTTTTTCATTCATAATCTTTTCGATACACTTCCACATTCTGAATGACTTCAAATCCCACACTTTCATAAAGTTGTAGTGCTGCATCACGAAAATTATCAGTTTCTACATATATTTTTTCTGCCCCTTGCTTTTGTAATCTTTTAATAGTTTCAGCAAGCAGTGCTTGACCCAAACCTAATTTTCTGTGATTTTTACTGACTCCCATCGGTTCAATTTGACCTTCATCATTACGAATCCAGCCAATACAAAATGCGGCGAGTGAACCATCAGGCGCAACTGCTACCATATCTGTTTCAGAGTTGTGGACTTGTAACGTTCTTTTCCGCCATTCAAGAGTCATGTTTTTGCTTTGAAAAACAGATTGATGCAAATCTACATAAGCATTTGCTTCATCATCTCGTAATGGGCGAAAAATATACCCATCAGGTTTTGGGAATTCTTTTGGAAATCCCTTCCATTGCATAAAAACTTTTGACCAAGCATCTTCAGCCACATTGGTTTGAGAAGCAAAGCCTGCTTTTTCCAAATTGCGAATATGATTCTTTTGATTCAAAAACACACTCACAAACCAACAAGCATGACCTGTTGAGTCATTAATAATCTTTTTGGCTTGTTCATCTGCCCAAGTTAATATTTCTTGATGAAGTTCATCGCCTCTTTCTGGATTGAAAGCATAGTCAATAAACCAAAACGGCGTTTGCAAAACAGCCCAAGCAACGAGTTCATTTTTCTCGTTAAACCATAACCTTGTATTTTCTGGATGGTCAAAACTCCATGAACTGAAACGATATGGCAAATCTAGGATATGTAAATTGTTTTCAGGAAAAGCATAAACAAGTTCTCTCATTAATTTTTTATCTGCTTCATTTTGATAAGTTCGATGTGTAATCATAAATTGAATCCTTGCCACAACTGATATAAACCAAAGAAAAATAATGCAATTGCTGAAATTCCCAACATGGCGCGGTTGACTTTTGGTCCAATATTGGCGGCTGTTCCAAAGATAAAGATGATTAACATCAAAGCACTGATGAAAGAAAGATAAAACCCAAGCAATAAACTTAATCCATGCACAGGTGTTTCTCTCCAACCTTTGACTAAAATGGGTCCAGTGACCAAACTCCAAAATATGTATGGACCTGGGCTCAGGAAGTTCATCATCACCGCTTTGGGTAAGCCATCTATTTTGGATTCTGGTTGAGATTGATTCTCTTCAAAATTTTTCCATGTTTTGTATGTGCCATAAGCAAGGTACAAAACAAATATGCCCCCTGCGATGTATAAAAATCTTTGAAACCAATCAGGCACTTGACTCAATATCAAAACACACAACAAAATAATTGGCGCATCACTGATTAATGGTGCAAGTGCATTGACTAAACTTTTCTTCCAGCCACGAGTCAAGGCTTGAGAAATCAGATACGTTTGTAACGGTCCAGGTTGAGAAGCGGCGGCGAGACCAAATCCCAACCCTTGAATGAGATATATCCACATAGTTTAAAAGTATGTCATTCTGAGCCGCGTTCTTTCTCTTTGCGGCGAAGAATCTCGATGATTATATAAGAGACCCTTCACTTCGTTCAGGGTGACACATCCAACAAATATTGATTAAAAAAATTCACAACTTTCTTTTCATATTCTTCTGCGCGTTCTTTATCAAACGCGGTATGACCCAACTCTGCATCAAACCATAATTCTTTCGGCTCTTTTGCGGCATCATACAAAAGCTGGCCACTGCTCGGTGAAATGACAGTATCTGCTCCGCCTTGCATTAAGAACACAGGTCGCGGGCTAATTAACGGTATATGTTGTGTTGTATCAATCTCTTCCATTCTGATTCCCGTATCACGTTCAGCCCAAAACACAATCAATGGCACAAATGGAAATTCTGGCAAACCTGTAAAATGTTTTACGCTTGTTGAAACAGTATCTTGCATTGATGAAAATGCACAATTCGCAACCACTGCTTTGATGTTTTCATTTTGTGCCGCATATTGAATTGCCAAC
>JAEURG010000208.1 GCA_016789345.1 Anaerolineales bacterium
GCGCATCCATTGATTTTCTAGAATTAATTTTTACGACCTTCATGCCTTTAATTTTCTTCAAGGAATTCATCAATGTTTTTGGATTCATTCCCCACAAAATATGATTCCATGTTTGCAAATTAACATTCGGGTCATTGGGTTGCACCACTTGCGCCACAATGTGCGGAAATTCCATTTCTAATAATGATGTGACTCGATTCGCACCATCCAAAACCATATAGCGATTCGAGCCATCGGTCAAAGGCATCACAATTGGCGGATTCCGCATAATCCCCGCCGCGCGAAGTTTTTCAATTAATGGCAAACTTCTTTGCATGTCATGGTCTTCATGCAAAATGACGTTATCAATCGGCAAAATTTTTAGAGTTGGTAGAGTGGTTATCATTAAGAGTGAAATACCTTATAAATTAAGTTTAATGCTTAAGCCACAGAGGTCACAGAGAAAAATGAGAAAAGCCATTAAGTATTCTCTGTGACCTCTGTGTGTTCTGTGGCTATGATTTCAACTACCCGTTTCGTCTTTGAAAATCTTTCAAGAAATTCACCAACACATTCACACTATCAATCGTCACCGCATTATATAAAGAAGCACGCATCCCACCCACCGACCTGTGACCTTTCAAGCCGATAATGCCTGCCTTCTTGGCTTCTTTCGCACATAACTCTTCCAACTCTTCACTCGGCAATCGGAAAGGAATATTCATCAAAGAACGTGCTTCAGGTTTGGCATGTCCAGTATAAAAACCACCACTTTCATCAATCGCTTTATACAACAAATCAGATTTTGCCCGATTCATTTTTTCAATTGCAGAAAGTCCGCCAACTTTCTTCGCCCATTTAAAAACCAAACCAATCATATAAATTGAAAAACATGGTGGTGTATTATGCATCGAGCCACTCTCCGCTTGAATTTTATAATCTAACATCACAGGCAAATTCGCAGGTATACGCTCCAACATATCTTCACGCAAAATCACAACCGTTACACCAGCAGGTCCAGCATTTTTTTGTGCGCCTGCATACATCAAAGCATATTTTGTTATATCCACGGGGTGGCTAATAAAATCAGACGATGCATCACAAAACAAAGGCACGCCACTCGGTGGTGTTGGCTCATTAAAAAATTCCACACCATGAATCGTTTCGTTCGATGTGAAATGTAAATACGCCGCTTTCGGGTCAAGGTCTAATGTTGTCGGTAAAGTTTTAAATCCCTCACTTTCGGTATTCGCCGCCAAACGCACAGTCCCCAATTTTTTAGATTCTTTTACAGCGGTCTTACTCCATGTGCCTGTCACGATGTAATCTGCTGATGCACCCACTGGTCTTAAATTCATCGGCACCATTGCAAATTGTAAAGATGCCCCGCCTTGTAAAAACATAATTTTATAATTGGATGGAATTCCAATTAACTCGCGCAAATCGGCTTCGGCAGTTTGAATTACTTCATCAAATTCTTTCGAACGATGGCTCATTTCCATCACAGACATGCCCGTGCCTTTGAAATCTAATAACTCGGCTTGTGCTTGTTGCAAAACTTCAAGAGGTAACGCCCCTGGACCTGCATTCATATTATGACTTCGATATAGTGCTGACATTGAAATACTCCTAATAAGATAATTACTTACCGCCTCTGACGACGGGGAAAGTTGATTCTAGTTGTCTAACATTTTCTTTCATTTGATTATACTGTTCCTTCAACAAATTTTATCAAAATAATTGACAAACCCTATCGCCATGATAGAATAACGCCTTGTGTGAATAATCCCGTAGGGATGATAGGATTATAGAAAATCACATCTAATAAAAATAAATCCCGAAGGGATGACATAGAATTAAAAATTATGACACCCCTTTGGGGTTCGCATATCATCTCACCAAATTCTATAAAAATTTCACTCCTTCGGAGTTATAAAGGATTAATCAATGAAAATTTTAATTTGCGACAAAGTAGAAAAAGAATATATTGAACAAATGCGTTCAGCAGGTTTAACAGTAGATGTGCGCGATGATATTTCTCCTGAAGAACTATTAACTGTATTGCCAAACTATGATGGCATGGTGGTCAGGTCAAGGACGAAGGTAAGAAAAAATTTGATAGATGTATGTCCCAATTTGAAGGTCATCGTAAGAGGCGGGGTTGGTCTCGATACCATTGATTACGAATATGCTCAATCCAAAAATATCAAAGTGATGAACACGCCATTAGCCAGTTCCGCATCTGTAGCAGAATTGGCAATCGGATATATGTTTATGTTAGCAAGGTCGTTATACAAAGCAAGTGCTTCGATGAAAACAGAAACATGGGATAAGAAAAGTTTTGAAGGTGATGAAATTGGCGGGAAAACTTTAGGCTTGATTGGTATTGGAAACATCGGTAAAGAAGTTGCCAAACGCGCCAATGCCTTAGGAATGACTGTCCTTGCATATGACCCATACGTGAAAGAAGTTGAAGGAATCAAATTGATTGGCTTAGATGAACTACTCACTCAAGCGGATTACATCAGTTTACATTTACCAAAGACAAATGAATCTGCAAACATGATTAGCACTGCGCAATTTGCAAAAATGAAGAATGGTGTGCGAATTATCAATTGCGCACGCGGTGGCATTATTGATGAAAATGCTTTGTATGATGCGTTGGTGAATGGCAAAGTTTCTGGCGCGGCATTAGATGTATTTAATGAAGAGCCGCCCACCGATTGGAAGTTAGCGAAATTAGAAAATGTGATTGCATCTCCACACATTGGCGCGGCGACGAAGGAAGCCCAAGCGCGGGTCGGTGCAGAAGTAGCAGAAAAAATAATTGCCTTTGCAAAGGTTGGGTAGAAAAATATGTTGGCGCAAAAAAATGAACAAAAAACAATTCCCGACCTTGGGATTCAAATTCCGCAAGTGTACCTTCCAAAATCAAATATTGATTTAAGTAAATGGGCAGTAATTGCTTGTGACCAATTCACTTCTGAACCAGAATATTGGCATGAAGTTGAAAAGTTTGTTGGCAAATCGCTTTCAACTTTAAACTTAATTTTTCCAGAAGTGTATTTGGAAAATGAAGATAAAGATGAGCGGGTTAAAAATATTCAAATTATGATGAAGAAATACATCGAAGATGATATTTTTGAACTACATGAAGGTTTGATTTATGTTGAGCGGACTATTAATGGGAAAACTCGTAAAGGCATAATGCTGTGCCTTGACCTTGAACAGTATGATTTCAAAGGCAATTCAAAAGTTTTAATTCATCCTACCGAAGGCACAATTGTTGACCGTTTGCCGCCACGCGTCAAAGTCCGTGAAGGCGCTGTGTTGGAATTGCCTCATATTCTTGTCTTAATTGATGACCCAAATCATACGGTAATTGAGTCAGTTAGCAAAGCAAAAGCAGATTTGAAAAAGTTATATGATTTTGAGTTAATGCTCAGCAGTGGTCATTTGGCAGGGTATTCTGTAACAGAAGAACTTGAGAATCAAGTGATTGAATCATTACGAATGCTTGCCAAGCATGAGAACTTTATAAATAAATATAACTTGAATGAAGATGCCTCGGTCTTGTTGTTTGCAATGGGCGATGGCAATCATTCGATGGCGGCGGCAAAAGAATATTGGGAACAGATTAAGTCACAAGTTGGGATGAATCATCCAGCACGATATGCTTTGGTTGAAATTGAAAATGTGCATGATGAAGCCTTAGAGTTTGAACCGATTCATCGGGTTTTGTTTAATATGAACAAAGATTTGTTAGTTGAGTTAAAAAATTATTTTGGCGAGAACTTTGTTTATTCAGCAGTATCCAGTTTTGAAGAAATGACTCGAAGCGTGGATTCTGTTGAAGGTCAGAAACAGGTCGTCGGTCTGGTAAGAGGCGGGAATCAATTTGGAGTGATAGAGATTGCGAATCCAAAATCTAATTTGGCAGTTGGTACGATTCAATCTTTCTTAGATTCATTTATGGAAAACGCTGGCGCAGAAAAAATTGATTATGTGCATGGTGAAGATGTGCTGAAAAAAATCGCTTCACAAAACGAACATGTAGGTTTTTATTTGGCTGGGATGCACAAATCAGATTTGTTCAAAACTGTGATTGTGGATGGTGTGTTGCCAAGAAAAGCATTTTCGATGGGCGAGGCGAAAGAAAAACGTTTTTATATGGAAGCAAGAAAGATTAGCGATTAGCATTTAGCATTTAGTGATTGGCGATTAGTTGTTTGGGTCTCGTATCAACCACACTGCCATGCCTGCGCCCACAAACGCGGCAACAATTAATAAAATCACAAGCAGGCGTGAATTGGTAGAAGTAGTACTATTTGCTTCAATATTTTCTATTGTTGGCGTAAAAACAATTTGAGTTGGTGGAATAATAGTTGCTGTTGCAATGGATGTATTCGTAGGTTGAATCGTTGCAGTTGGCGTGGCTGTTGAAAGTGCAGGTGGAGGAACGCCTTGCAACACCAATAATTTTTGCCCCTGATAAATTGTTAAATCTTCGCCCAAATTATTAAGGGCTTGAATATTTTTTATTGTGGTGCCATACGCAACAGCAATGCTCCATAAAGTTTGACCATACTGCACTTGATGATAAACATTACCATTTGCATCGGCAGTGCTTAATGTAATCGGCACCATGAATTGACTGACTCCTGCCGCTTCACCTGAATTGCCCGAAGAACCAGAAACCACATCTTTCGCCGTCTCTTGCATTTGACCATTTGATGTTGAAGCGGCAGTATCTACGGCATAGTAATACGCACCACCCGATTGTGAAATGCCCGCGCCAATGTGTGTAAAGTTTTGAGAAAGCATGGTATTCATGTGGGCATCATCTTGCCAGCCGGGCGGAACACCATTCCAATCCAAATAGCCAGTGCTATACAAAATATTTTCTGCGCGAAACCCGCCAAGTGATAAATCACCTGCCAATGGAAAACCAAGTGAAATCAATTGTTGAGTGTATGTGATTCCACCGGGACGAGAGTGAGTCACATTGCCTGTTGCCGCCATGTAATCCGCTTGTGATTGCGCCGATTGCATCAATATCGGATGCGATGCCAAAGGTGCAAGCCCATAAGAGGCGCGTAAATTATTCACCGCCTCAATCATTTGTGCAGATGTGGTGATAGGATAGCGAGTAGGTTTTGCCACAACTTCTTTTGACGGAAAAATACTTAAAAGCATTAATAAAATCAAAAGCAAAATAAAAAGCAAATTTGTCTTTTTCATAATCAATTTAATAATTTTTTCAAAGCCTGCAATAAACGGTTTATATCTTGCCTAGAATTATATCCTTGGACGGATAAACGAATTAATTTGTTCCCATGCCAATCAAGCACAGGAATTTCAATTCGATAATCATCATACAGTTTTTTCTTAAAAGATAAAACATCCGTATTAATTGGAAGTGAGGAAACTACCATTTGGGCGAACCAAAGTTCAGGGTCAGCATGAAGCGGATTCATCTTTGTTAGTTGATGAATTTGATTCCAAGCCTCCACAGCCAGTTGATGACATGCGCTTCTTACCCTAGCCCAATCCTGTTCCTGCTGGTAAGCAATTGCTTGCGGGATAGTTAAAAACGCCGCAATATCGCGTGTGCCTTGCCATTCATGTTCATCCACAAATTTTGAATTACTTGGCGTTTCAGATTCATATCCCCACGAGACAATTAAAGGTTTTAACAAGTTTTGTGTTTTTGGATTCGCATACAAAAACCCAACGCCTTTTGGCGCACATAACCACTTATGCAAATTGCCTGCATAAAAATCAGCATTGAGAAAATTAAGGTTTAAGTCAATTTGTCCGGGTGCATGTGCGCCGTCAATGATGGTGATAATATTTTTTGATTTTGCAAATTGAATAATCTTTTCAAGCGGAAATATCGTTGCCGTTGAAGAAGTAATATGACTCAAAAAAATCACTTTGGTATTTGCACTAACGCCCGCCAAAAAAGATTTTATAAAATCATCATGTGACGTTAAATCAACTTTTTGATTAATGTAAGTAAACCCTTTTTCTTTTGAGAGAAATCGCCAAGTTCTATCCAACGCACCATATTCATGATTTGTAGATAAAACCTCATCACCTACTTTCAAATCCAATGAACGCGCCACAATATTCAAGCCAATTGTCGCATTTTGAATATATACTAAGTTTTCTGCTTTTGTTCCAAGATAATTTGCCAATGCTTCGCGCGAAGCACGCATTAAATCATTATGTCGCCTGCCTAAAAATTCCACAGGCTGGTTTTCTAATTCTCTCTGCCAACGTTGATATTCTTTGAACACAGGCTTCGGCGTTGCTCCAAACGAACCGTGATTAAGAAAAGTAACGGTAGGGTCAAGTAAAAAGTCTTTTTTGAGATTAAACATTTTATTAATTATAAAAGAGAACTAGTTTGATAAAATTATCAATAAAATAGGAGAAGCCCATGAAATTACAAAATAAAACCATTGCCACCTTAATCGCCGAAGGCGTAGAAGACCTTGAATATTATGTTCCATTAATGCGCTTGCAAGAAGAGGGTGCAAAAGTTTTAAGTGCAGGCTTAGATTTGAAGCCTGTTAAAGGAAAGAATGGATTAATCATTACACCAGATGCAAAAATTGAAGATTTGAAAGCGAGTGAACTTTTTGCAATCATTATCCCTGGCGGTTTTGCGCCCGATAAATTGCGCAGATATGACGTTGTCAAAAAACTTGTGAAAGAAATGAATGACGCGAATAAAATTATCGGCATTATTTGTCATGGTGGGTCAACTGCTGTTTCAGCAGGCATTATCAAGAAAGGTCAAAAGGTTACTGGCTCAACTGGAATCAAAGATGACCTTGAAAACATCGGCGGGGTATGGGCAGATGAAGCGGCTTTTCGTGAAGGCAACCAAGTATGGGGTAGAGTCGTGGCGGATATTCCAGATTTCAATCGTGAACTTGTAAAAGCGTTAATCGAAGGTTAAATAAAAAAAATCGGAAGTCTTGAAGACTTCCGATTTTTGATTACTCATCCAAAACCAACACGGCTTCTTTTGAGCAAGTCACCTGCTGTTTTGAGCCAATCTTGGGCAACTCTAAAAATGGATTATTGAATGTATCCATATTAAAACTCGTGTTCCCAATTTTTATTTGAATACGCACCACTGAACCTAAAAAGGTGATGTTTTCAATCGTCGCCTCAACAACATTATCTTTATGTTGTTGAGTTGCAAAACTAAAGCGTTCGGGGCGAATGGCAACTTTTATCTTATCGCCTTTGTTTCTTTGTTTGGTACCTTCAGCAGAAGTAAACTGAACACCATCCACACTGACCAAACCTTTTGCAGGGTCAACAACTTCTGCATCGGCAGTATTTAATGAACCGACAAAGTTTGCCACAAAGCGTGTTTTGGGAAAGTTATAAATTTCAAATGGTGTACCTACCTGCTCCATTTCTCCAGCGTTCATAACAACAATGCGGTCAGAAATTGATAAGGCTTCTTCTTGGTCGTGGGTAACAAAGATGGCTGTAATTCCCAAAGTCTTTTGAATAGAGCGAATTTCAGAGCGCAATGAAACACGTATTTTTGCATCTAACGCCGAAAGTGGCTCATCTAGTAATAATACTTGCGGACGAATAGCAAGTGCGCGCGCTAATGAAACACGTTGTTGTTGTCCGCCAGAAAGTTGATATGGATATTTGTTAGCATGGGCTTCGAGGTTAATGAGGCTAATCATTTCGGAGACGCGCTGCTTGGTTACAGAATCCGCTTCTTTTCGGACCTTCAAGCCGAAACCAATATTTTGGGCAACGGTCATATTTGGAAAGAGTGCATACGATTGAAAAATCATACCGACATTGCGTTGATTGGGGGCTTTGTCTGTAATGTCTGCGCCATCTAGCAGAATTTTGCCAGAGGTAGGTGTTTCAAAACCAGCCACCATGCGTAATGTAGTTGTTTTGCCACAGCCTGATGGACCAAGAAAAGAGACAAACTCCCCTTTGCCAATTTCAAGGTTGAAGTTATCTACAACGACTGTGTCACCAAATTGTTTTGTGATATTTGCAAGAGATAAATAAGACATTGAAGGGTCTCCAGTGGTTTCTTAATGTCCGCCTGCGGTTTGATTTTGTCCGCCGGTGACGAGTTGAATCATACCCATAGCAATCCATGTAAGTAGGAAGCTGACAAATGAAAGCGCGGCAGGTTCATAGGCGCGATGTTGACCAAGCAAAAATAGATATGGACCGAACGCATTTACGCCGAGGAAGGATGCCAAAATCACTTCACCAACCACGATTGCAAAGGTCAGCAATGCGCCACTCAATAATGCGGAGCGGATGTTGGGGAGTATGACTCGGGTGATTATCACAAACCAACTTGCCCCAAGGCTCTGAGCCGCTTCTGTCAGCGTAAGAATATCCACCGTTCGCATACCAGTATCCACAGAGCGATACATATAAGGCATGGCAAGCACCATATATCCAGCAACAATAAGAATATTTGTGCCTGCTTTGAATTGGGTTAACGGTTTCATGAAGACAATATCTGTAAATGGAATTGTGAATGGTGTACTGTAGACGCGAATTAAACCGAAAACTAAGATAATTGCCGGCACAACAAATGGCATCAATGTAATGAATTCAACAATGCGACGGGCTTGCGGTAAACGTAAGCGAATCCAATACGCTGTTGGCACCACCAAAATAATACAGGCGATGATTGTGATGATAGCAAATACATTGGAGGCAATGAAACTTCTCCAAAAACGAACATCTTCAAATGCGCGTTGATATGCTTTGAAAGGCACTGCTGGGTCCCAACTTAATGAAAATTCAAAGGTTGCTAGTAGAGGCAATACAAAATATAAAGCACCTAGTAAAAACCACAGCCAAGCAAAAAAAGGAAATTTACGCAGGCGGTTAATGAATTTCATCTCAGCCACCTTTCTGTCTTTGCTTGAAGCCATGAATAGCCTGCTAGCGAAATTGCCATGATAACCACCATACCGACAGCCATTGCATATCCAAGCCCAGGATTATATAAAACATCGCCTCGAATCTGCGCCCCAATCTGAATTGTGACGATGCCAATTCTTCCTCCCGTGAGGGCGTATGCGGTTGCGTATGCTCCGAAGGCATTTCCAAACAATAAAATCATTGCCCCAAGAATGGAAGGTAATAAAACGGGCAAAGCAACACGAAGCCAATATTGGGTGGTGGTAGCACCTAAATTTTCTGCGGCTTCACGCCACTCGCGTTTTAATCCGTCTAAGGCAGGTGCCATGATGAGCACCATCAATGGAAATTGAAAATACATATAAACGAGGCTTAAGCCTGCAAAACTATATAGGTTAAAACCAGCACTGTATAAATCCACGCCGAGATAATCTCTTAAGACATGCGTTATAAATCCTTGACGACCCAACGTTGCCACAAATGCAAATGCTAAAGGAACGCCTGCAAAATTAGAAGCAACACCAGAGAAGGTCATTAAGATAGGGCGAAGAGATTTGGGTAAACCGCCAACCGTTACAGCGTATGCAAGCAAAAACCCTAAAATGCCACCGCCCAAAGCAGTAATAGCACTGATTTGGATGCTTAATTTATATGCATTTACTATTAAAGGTACTGTAAACAGTTGCCGAATATTATCAAGAGTAAAGTTACCTTCTGGCGATGAAAAACTTGCAGTAATTAAACGCATGGAAGGTAGAAATAGAAAAAGAATTGCAAAGAGAAAAAATGGAGCAACACCTAGCCATGTTTTCCAATTTGTTGGTGCGGGGGTTTTCTTAAGGGGAACAGTTGTTTGTGCCATAGCCTTAAATCCTCAGAAACCAGTCGTTCTTGAAGTGAGACCCCGCCATATAGCAGGGTCTCACCATCATACATCAAATTTTAGTAATTAGGGTGCGGCTTGAACATCTGCACCGACAACGGAATCCCATTGTGTGGTAATTAATTCTCGTGCGGTGTTGAGTTGGGCAAGGCTTGGGAAAACTGCGCCAGAAACATCAGGCAATTTATCAAGCAATTCTTGCGGGATGACACCACGTGCGCGTAAATCCGCTTCACGAATTGGGTGGCAGTAGCCCTTCATCCAAAGGAGTTGACCTTCATCTGAATATAAGAATTCTTGCCATAAGCGAGCGGCGGCAGGTTGTGGAGCATAAGCACTAATGGCTTGAACATACACACCAGCAAAGCGACCAGTAGCAGGAACGACAACAGTGGCGTTCGGGTTGCCTTCAAATGTATCAATAGCGGCAAGGGCGTTATAGTCCCAAGTAATGCGGACAGGAATTTCACCAGTCGCAACCAAACCATTGTTGGCAATCAAAGGAATGAGATTACCTGCGGCATTTAACTGAGCAAAATAATCTAAGCCGGGTTGGGCATCATCTAATGAACCACCATTAGCAAGAGCGGCGGCATAGACAGATTGAATCGCTTGGTTAGAAACACGTGGGTCACCGGAGAGCGCAATTTGACCATTATATTTCGGGTCAAGCAAGTCAGCCCAATCTTGAGGAACATCTGGTTGAACATCAGTGTTCACCAAGAATGCTAACACGCCATAATAGTCACCATACCAGTAGCCATCTGCATCTTTTGCATCAGCAGGAATGGAATCCCAAGTGGCTACTTTATAGGGTGTAATCAAGGCTTCGGCTTTAGAGGATTCACCGAATGAGAAGCCTACATCAATGACATCCGGGGCTTGTGGACCCTTGTTGTCTTTATTGGCTTTGATGGCTTCAATTTCATCAGCGGAGCCAGCATCTGGGTTTAATTCATTGACGCTAAGTCCATATTTGGCTTTGAAGGTTTCAATGACTTCGCCGTAGTTACACCAGTCATGTGGTAAAGCAATGGTAGTAACTGAGCCTTCAGCCTTTGCCGCGGCAATGAGAGCATCCATGCCACCACCATCTTCAGCAGAAGTAGCAGTGCTCCAGTCAAAATCGCTAGATGCCCCACCACCCCCACCACCACATGCAGAAAGCACTGTGGCAATAACTACAAATAAAGCAAGCAATGTGTAAAACTTATTCGTACGCATTCTCTATCTCCTTATATTAAATATGGTTTGATACAACGAACAAAACACCTTACATTACTTTTTTCTTTTGCCTCCGATCTGTTAACTTGTTGTTAACATTTTAGCATTATCAATATTCAAAGTCAAACAAACAGATGAATGGCTTTGAATGAATGACCAGACAAATACGTACTCATAACCTAACGCCAAAAAAACCAAGAGCAGAATAAATGCCTGCGGAAAATAGTGCACTGACCGGAATTGTAATTAACCAAGCAGTTAATATGTCACCAGCGACACCCCAACGAACTTTGCCAATTCTTTCAGAAGCACCCACACCCACAATTGCAGAACTGACTACTTGTGATGTACTAATAGGTAAACCCAAAATGGATGCTGTTAAGATTGCAAAGCCAGAAGTTAATTGCGTTGCAAAACTGTGTACAGGGCGAATTTTATAAAACTTTCCACCTAATGTGCGGATTAATCTCCAGCCCCCAAGCGAAGCACCTAATGCCATTGTCAACGCACTAGCAAAAATGACCCAAAAAGGGACAGAAAAATCACTCAACACGCCACTAATGATTAAACTCAATGTGATGATGCCAATTGGTTTTTGAGCATCGTTTGTTCCATGCCCTAATGCCAAAGCAATAGATGTGATAAATTGACTGCGCTTGAAAAAATTATTAATGTTCGGGGAAGCATTTTGAGCCAAAAAGTAAATTAACTTCAAAAGAAAAAAACCAATAAAAAAGCCAGCCAGTGGAAAAGCAAACAAAGCCAATAAAACTTTCCATAAACCAGCCAGATTAATTGCATCTATACCAGAAGAGGCAAACGCGGCACCAATCAAACCACCAATTAAAGCATGAGACGAACTGCTTGGTATCCCAAAGAACCATGTGATTAAGTTCCACACAATTGCGCTGATTAAACTTGCAGATAATGTATTCAATGAAATTAAGTCTGAAGTCACAATATCATTACCAATTGTTTTTGCAACCGTTACGCCGAATAAAAATGGTCCACAAAATTCTGCTACAGAGGTCATTCCCAAAGCAAAGCGTGGGCTAAACGCTCTTGAAGAAATGACCGTAGCGACAATATTGCTTGCATCGCGCATTCCGTTAATAAAGTTAAATATCAAGGCTAGAATAATAACAAACAGTAATGAACCAGATATTAACATTTTGTTATGTTTTCTTTACGACAATATCTGCAATGATATTTGCCGCTTCGTCGCCACGGTCTGCGGCGTTAGATAAATGCCGATAGACTTCACGCAGTTTTAACATTTCAACCACATGATGAATATCTTCAGGTCCGCTAAATAAATCAGCGACGGCTTCGCGGTAGACCATTTCCACGCGGTTTTCAAGTGCCTTGGCGCGTTGCGCATGGTCGAGCGCAACGTTTGGGTGCTTTGGTAAACGCAAAACGCCTTGCCAAATCTCATACGCCGCATCTTTTAATAAAGAAGCAATCCGTAACATAAAAGGTGTAGATTTGACATTCAAAATCACCATTTCAACAACCGTTGTATCTGCATAATCAATTACATCATCAATAGAACGAGATAATGAAAAAATATCTTCACGGTCAAATGGAGTGATAAAAGTGCGATTCAATTCATCAATTAAGATTCGGCGGACTTCATCCGCTTCTTTTTCTTTAAGGGACAATTCTTCTGCCAACTCGGCATCACCTGTCTCCAAATATTTGACTAGTAACCTTAACCCCTCAAAAGCAAGCGATGCTTGCTCCTCAATTAATTTTTGAAATTTTTCTTCTTTACGTTTAAAAATGCGGAACATAAAAACCTTAATTGTGTCATTCTGAGTCACGCGCTTGCTCGCTTGCCCTGATGTTTTACAGGGTTGCGGCGAAGAATCTCTAAGATTATTGTAGAGACCCTTCGCTTCGCTCAGGGTGACACATTATCCAATTGGCAACAACTCACCCGCTATCAGACCGGGAAATGCTTCACGAATAGCAGAATCAACTTCGGGCGAGATAAGAGGCGTTGGGTTTGTAGTCATAATCTCTTTGGCTTTTTTCATCGCCTTTGTTTGCGTATCTGTGGCACCCTTCTTGACCCAAATCGTGCGAGCATCGCGGTCTGCGATTTTTGTCATCACGGCTTCTGTTTTCATTCTGCTAATCGTATGTTTGGCTGTGATAAACGAACCGCCTGGTCCAATTTCTTTAATTAAATCTAAAGCTAAATCTTCATCATTAAATGAAATACCATGCTTCATACGCTTCATCATTTGAGCCATCTCATCATCAATGACTGCTTTGGCAAAATCAAAAGTTTTGAGCGCATCAATCAAGCCACCAATGTTAAACATATCCATGCCGCCCAAGACACCCGCAATGCCAGACATGCCTGTTTCATAACCTGATTGCGCATCATTTAATTTTGAATTGGTTAAACCAACATAACCGCCGCATGGAACATTGTAAAAACGAGCCATTTGTGCAAACGCCATGTGCAACATGCCACATTCAATTGCACCAGATGTATAAGCACCACTACGCATATCTGCAACAGTGCCAAGCGTTGCATAAATTGTAGGCGTGCCTTCTTTTGTCATTTGCATCAACATCAATGCCGATAAAAATTCTGCATTGCCTTGCACCAATGTCCCAGACATTGACATTGGAGAAGTTAAACCTGCATTGGGCACAATCGTCGGATAAACAGGCAAACCTTCTTTTGCAAAATACATCACATTTTCTGTTGAAAGGTTATCCATTGTGAGTGGCGAAACTACAGGACAATAATGATGCGTGAGAAATGGATGTTCTTTATAAGCCTCTTCTCCACCAGCCACAATGTATGCCATTTTCATCATTGCTAAAGTATCTTTATGGTCGGTAGTCGTTGCACGAATCGGTTTAAGACAATACTTGATTGCTGGATACAAACGCGAAATAGTAAATTGATCCGAAGGTGCGTCATCTGCTAATGTTGAAATAGAAAACATATCATAGCCCGGCAATTCATTGATGAGATGTGCGATGCGGGCAATATCGGATGATTCAGCGCGTCTTTCTTGACCTGTAACTGGGTCAATGATATCTGGAGCAGAACTGGCTGTTACTATGACCGGGCTATCTCGTGGAATCGTTTTATCAAATTTCGGGTCACGCCCGTGAAAAGTAAACGATGCGGGCGCCAACTTACGATATTTTTCAACAACCGCTCGCGGAAATTTAACACGCTCATCTTCTACACTGCAACCGTGTTCTTTAAATAATTCGCGTGCAGGTTCATAACGGACTTTTAATCCAACCTCTTCTAAAATTTCTAATGAAGCATCGTGGATTCTTTGAACTTGTTCTTGTGTAAGCAAATTTGCAAATGATGACATGGGTTACATCCTTTTTTATTTATTCAACCAATGATTTCTTAATTTTTCTGTTATCTGTTTTTCTTTTTGGCAACAATCTTTCAGCCAATTTTCGTGTTTCGTTTACAAGCAAATTATCCAAAAGCGGACTATTCGATGGCAAACGGAATAATTTCTTAATTCGAATAAATCGGTCGTCGCGATATGCCATTCTGTCTACACGCAAAGTGCGAGCCAAAGCTTTGATTTCTTTTACCGGAAACATTTGCAATCCAGAACGTGTTACCTTTAATGAAGCCGCCGCAATCGCAAAACGGACAGACTCTTCCAAACTCCAGCCTTGCAAATATCCATAAATATAACCTGATGAAAATGTTGCTCCTGCTCCAGAACCATCTACTGCTTTCATCTTCGGCGCATGAACGCGGATAATTTCATCGCCTTGCACAACCATACATCCTTGACTTGCCATCGTTATAATCGCCGTTTGAATTCCCGAATTAAACAATTTTCTTGCCACAGAAAGCATGGCTTGTTTTTTACCAATTTGTGCGGCGTCTGTCACAGCTTGGCAAATCGTGACTAGACCTGAATATTTTTTCAACAAGTCATGGTTTTTATGTCCATGCTCAAAATTCAAAAAGACTGGCACGTTATTTTTCTTAGCATATTCCATTGCACGGATAATATGAGTATCACCATCATACCAATCAACATATAACAATTTTGCTTTCTTAATCAAAGACAAATCTGCTGTATCTAATGTGCTCAGAATTTCTTCCGACCTTTGCCAGAAAAACGTGCGTGCGCCTTTTTTGTCTGAGACGTTAACTTCAAGTGGCGTTTTATATTTTTTTGTAAAACGCACTTTGCCTTGCACGCCCCATTTCTTTAATTTATCGGCAACATCGTGCCCAAGCAAATCATCACCAACAGCCGTACCAATCATGCCAGCAGATACATTCCATTGACTTAAATTACAAGCAATAATCGCCGCATCATCATAGACGTAATCGCTGACTTCATGCACAATTGCACCCGTATTATGTTTTGGAAGTTTATCCAAAGCCATAATGTAAACAGGTGTTAGCATACCGAAGCCAACATACGCTGGATTTTTTGTTTTTAAATTAGGCACGTGCCTTCTCGCTTTTTGGGTCGTACAAAACTGCTGGAGTCACTTCTGCATCATACATGCCTTCGATTAACTCTACTTTAAAGCGAACCCCTTGCTTTGCTAATTCAATTGGTAAAAAGGCATAAAGAATATTTTTCTTGACCGTGAATCCATAGCCACCACTACGAACACGAGTGACTAATTTATCTTCGTGATAAACCGCTTCACCGCCATAAATCTGGACAAATTCATCGGTGCCAGTTAATACAAGTGTGCAAAGTTTTCTTCTTAATCCTTCCGCTTTTTGCTTGACCAAAGCATCTCGTCCAATAAAATCGCCTTTATTTAAATCAACGCAGAATCCAAGCCCTGCTTCGTATGGTGTTGTCGTTGGCGTTAAATCTGTTGTGAAATATTTAAAGCCTTTCTCCAAACGCAATGGGTCTAGGACTTTATACCCACCAAGTTGTAAATTAAATTCTTTGCCTGCTTCAACCAACAAATCCCAAATTGGCGTGGCACGATTATTTGGAATGTAAAGTTCCCAGCCAAGCTCACCTGCGTAGCTGACTCTCTGGGCGTAGACTTTGGTTCCATTAATCAGAATCGGCTTTGTGGTCAAATATGGATGCGTTTCGTTAGAAATGTCACTGCCTGTAATTTTCTTCAACACATCACGAGATTTTGGTCCCCACAATGCAAGACAAGCAAATTCTTGTGTAATGTCACGAATCGAAACGTCACCGTCATTTTCATCCACATGCATTTGAATACGCGCCAAATCATTGGCAATAAAACCTGAACCAGTAATCACCCAGAAATATTCTTCGCCTAATCTTGTAACAGTCAAATCAGATTCAATACCGCCATTTTTATTTAAGAACTGTGTATAAATTGCACTTCCAATTGGTTTATTAATGTTGCTATCAGTTAATCTTTGCAACAAAGGCAATGCACCTTTACCTTTGACTTCAATTTTTCCAAATGAAGTCAGGTCAAATAAAGTTACACCTTCACGTGTGGAATTATGTTCAAGTCGCATACGTTCAAAATATGGTGGTTTGCTCCAACCCCACAAACGTTGATCTTCGCCCATGCGACGTGATTCTTTATCATAATAATTGACACGTTCCCAGCCAAACTTTTCACCAAAGACTGCACCATTTTCCACCAAACGATAATGCACTGGACTCGTACGATACGGTCTGCCTGCTTCACTTTCATCGTGCGGAAATTTCATACGATAATAATATTTCACCGCTTCAACAGTTCGTTCAGCCGCATAATTGAAATCGGAATAATAATTTCCAAAACGAGTCGCGCGATAACCATATACATCAATCGGCGCTTCACCATCAATAATCCATTCCGCCATCAACTTGCCCATGCCACCCGCGCCACCATAACCATTCAACGACATGCCCGCCAACATCCACATGCCTTTCACGCCAGCCATCGGTCCAAGCAACGGCTGACAATCAGGTGTATATGCACCAGGATGACGAACCAAAGTAATAATGCCGGCCTCTTCCAAAAATGGCAAACGACGAATCGCACCTTCAAGTAACATTTCAAATTGGTCAAAATCGCCGGGAAAACTTTTAGAACCATGTTCCCACGGCGCGCCATCAATCCAACGCGGTAACGGATTTGGTTCATAGCCACCAATTACCAATCCGCCCGCTTCTTGACGCATGTAAACTAAATTATCAGGGTCACGCAAACATGGTGTGTTCGGATCAAATTCATGTCCTGGTACAGCGCGTAACGCAATGTGTTGATGGTCAACTGGAGTGGTGGGGATTTGTAAACCTGCCATGGCAGCGATGCGTGGTGCCCACATTCCTGCCGCATTGACAATGATCTCGCATCGAATCTCGCCTTTGTCTGTTTGCACAGCCTCAACATTTCCTTTGGCTGACAATTTGATTCCAGTGACGCGTGTGTTCGTATAAACTTCCACGCCCAATTCTTTCGCAAACTTGACCATTGATGTTGTAACTGTATATGGGTCTAATTGCCCATCACGCGGGAGATAAATACCACCATATAAATCTTTTTTTGAAATTTGCGGCATGATTTTCAAAGATTCTTCTGGCGTGATAATTTCACAATCCAAACCTAAGGCTTTCGCTCGGCTAACACTTCTTTCCATTTCCAATAATTGTTCTTTGCTTGATGCGACTCTCAAACTACCAACATGATTAAATAAACCGAGTTCACTATATAACTCAATGCTATACATACGAAAACGAAGCATCGCTTGTGACGTAGCAAATTGAGTCACAAGTCCAGCCGCGTGGGATGATTCGCCACTGGCAATTTCCCCTTTTTCTACAATGACTACATCTTTCTTCCCAAACTTTGCAAGATGATATGCAACCTGCGCCCCATAAATTCCCCCACCGATAACTACAATTTCTGCTTGACTCTTCATTTATTGCACCTTTTCATATTATTTCGTCACTTCTTCTAACCACTTCGCAAACTCGTCCGAATCCATTTTTTCTACGGCTCTGCCCCAGCGTTCGGTTGCCCAGCCCCAAAAATCAAAATCAATGGTGGAGATGCTGGCTTGAATCGCGGCCCACAATCCCCAACCCACATCAGACATAATCATATTTAATTTCATGCGAGCAATCATATTTTCTTTAATTTCTCCAAAGTATGCCTTGCATACTTCTTCTATCTGAGAATTAGAGAATTGCATTTCTTGGCAGGTATTTCCTAATTCAAAAGTTGGGTCGTTATTTCCACTATATTCGTAATCAATTAACCATAATTGCTGACCATCGTCAATATAATTTTCTGCTAATAAATCATTATTGCATGGAACTGTTGCTAAAGGTTTAACATTCATCGCCTGTTCAATGCGTTTGACTGTTTTCATCCGTTCTGTGTATCCATCAGGAATTTTGATGGCACGCTCACTGCACAGGCTAAGATAATATTCCGTGAGCCTAAACATGTTGAAGTCAAGTAAGAAGCGCGGACCTTGATTCAATTTCTTAATCGCGTGCGCCATGCGCGTCGGCATTCCTTTTTCATTCAACGAATCTTTCGACATCGTTTTGCCGTTGATAAATTCAATCACCATCACATTGTATTCAGGCAGGTGATACAAAACTTGTGGAGCAACACCTGCTTGACTAGCGGCTTTGGTGTTGTGATATTCATTGTTACGGTCAATGGCAAGTAAATCAGTGCTGGCGCCGGGCACGCGCACAAAATAAGGTTTGCCATCTACTTCAATTTTGTAGTTGGTGTTGGTGAGCCCACCCGAAAGCGGATGAATGGAAATTTTTTTGCCTTGCCAATCGTCAATTTTTTTTACGGCTTCATCAATGATTGCCATTGTTGCTCCTGAGTTGAAAGCAGATGTAGGTCACGTTTGAAACGTGACCTACATTGATTATGATGTACAAAGAAATTTTATTCTGGCGGAATTTCCTTGAAAGCGTAATCTACGTTTATGCCTTTGGATTTTTGTGCGTTCTTGGCGATGAAATACCAAATGGCTGAAACAAGTAAGATGCCAAATACGACTTGATAGGCTAACGCACTTGTTAAGCCAAGCCGAGCATCAAACATGAACAAGAAGAGCATTCCGCTACCGAGGAGGAAGCCCAAGCCACCAAGAATGGTGACAAGCGGAATACCACCGACTTTATACGCCGCACCCGGTGATGATTCATAAACATCTTTAGCACGATACGGAAGCAATGCACCAGCAAGACAAGTAATTACGAAAACGTAACCACAAGCAAAGGTCACACCAAGTGTGAGACCTACCCAACCGGGATGCATGTTGTAAAGCAAAATGACTGGGATGCTAGCAATGAAGTATGCCCAATGCGCATTCGCAGGTGTGTGTCGTTTTTCATCTACTTGACTAATCCATTCAGGGAGCAAACGGTCAAGTGACATAGCAACCATCACGCGAGTCATGCCGATGTAGCAGTTATGCACAATTTGATGTGAGTTCAAAATATAACCGAGACCGATAATGAACACAATCAATGGATTGGCGGCTAATGCTACAGCAATCATATTGGGCCATAAATAGAAGCCTGAGATTAATGCTTCGCCAAGCCCAAGCCAGTAACCTGCACCAGCAATATACAAGAATTCTGTGCCGACTGCTTTTTCTAAAGCAAAGGCAAGGACAGCAAGCAATACGCCAGCAAAGATTAATGAGCCAACAATGATAAACATTTGGTCTTTGAAGGAACGGGCATTTTTGATTTCACCATTTTGTTGTGCAGAATAAGTTGCCCATTGAAGTGAAGTCCATGCAATCGGTGCGACCAAAATTGTTGCAATTAAACTAAAGGGCGGATTCAAATCTACGCCTGCGGCGGTAGTTGCATCTCGTGCAGTTTGCACAAAGTTTTCTACGCCGCTGATTGCCAACGCGAACGCATCAAGTCGTGCGGCAGAAGCACTAGGATTGCCCATGAATAACACAACCAACATGGTGAAAAAGGCAAGCAATGTGCCAACAATCATTACATTTTGAAAGCGGACATAATTTTTGAAACCGCTGATGAGAATCATCATGGCAACAAAGGCATTCAAAATGCTGGTGATGATGATTCCGTTCGATGTGGTGAACCAAATTCCCAGTCCAGTAAGAGCCGCGTTGCTCATTGTTGCTCCAAGCCCGAGAAAGAGCGGAGCGAATCCAAGATACGAAAGTAGCCATCCTGAAAGGGCAACCCATTGCAAAATCCAAATCACATAACCGGACATCACAACGGTAAATGCCACACCGCCACCAAACACACGGCTTTGGAAAACATAGTCACCGCCGGAACGTGGGAGTGCGGTAGATAACCAAACATACACAAGTGCAATGGGAATTTCAATTGCCATTGCTAATAAAATACCCCAAACGAGTTTGCCGCCGGGCAATGCGCCCGGTGCCCACAAATACGTCCAGGGGAAAATCAGACCCATCGTCAAAATGTTATAGACGAAGGCTGAAAACGGAGACATCACACGTACAAGCCCGGAGGCTTTT
>JAEURG010000211.1 GCA_016789345.1 Anaerolineales bacterium
TGAAGCGGGATTAAAAAAACGCAATATAGATGTGACCTATCGTTTAGATGATTCTTTCGATGCGGCTTTGGTCATTGCTGGCACACGCTTCATCCCTGACTTGAAGCGGGTCAAGCGCCGCGGCATTCGGCTTGTGCAAAGATTAGATGGCATCAACTGGGTGCATCGCGTCAAATGGTCAGGGATTCGATACACAACTCGTGCTATTTATGGCAATTTTATGCTTTCATTAATTCGTGAAAGATTTGCGGATAGAGTGATTTATCAAAGCCAATTTATCAAAAATTGGTGGGAAGATTGGTATGGAGTTGCAAACAAACCATCACAAGTCATTATCAACGGCGTGGATTTAGATGTGTACACACCAAATGGCGAGCATGAAAGACCAGAAAATGTTTATCGAATGTTACTACTTGAAGGTAGTCTTGCTCGTGGATTAAATTCAGGCTTATTTCATGGCGTTGCTGTCGCAGAAAAACTTGCCGAGAAATATCCAATAGAAGTTGTCGTTGCTGGCACAGTGGATGAACAAACTCAAAAGAAATTGCAAAGCAAAGTACCAGTAAAATTTTTAGGTACTATACAACGAGAAAAAATTCCGCATTTGATTCGTTCATCACATCTCATGTATTGTGCAGAAGTAAATCCGCCCTGCCCCAATTCGGTAATTGAGGCACTGGCGTGCGGATTACCTGTCATTGGTTTTGATAGTGGTTCATTAAAAGAATTAGTTGGTGAATCTGCTGGAGTCATCGTTCCGTACGGAGCAAATCCATGGAGATTGGAAACGCCAGATATTTCCGCATTGGCATCGTCAGCCGAGAAAATATTGCAGGAACAGAATCAGTTTAGAACGTCCGCAAGGAAGCGTGCTGAATCAGGATTTGGTTTGGATAAAATGGTCGAGTCGTATATCAAAGTTTTATTGGAGAATTAATCATGGATAAAGAAATTCATGAATTTTTATTAAAACATTTACAAGGCATCATGCAAAATGACATTGCTTCGTATCACGAAACTACATCTGAAGATTTAACTTTATATGAATGGTGGGTCACACCGCATCGCTTAGATGGTTTGCCATTTCACGAATTTATGATGAACTCAAATGCAGAACGTGGCGCAGTCTTCGGTGCAGAAGAAACTGGTAAAACGCGTTTTGATTTATCGAATTTATTGATTCAAAGATACGGCGACACAGCCATTGCAAGTTATACATTGTTGATTAGCACATCATCAAAAGATGGCGTTAAAGTTGCCTCACATAACGAAAGCAGAGTAATTGTAAAAATAGATAATAAGTGGAAAGTTGTGCATGTGCATAAATCACCAGCGTATTCTGCGCCGCATGTGGGATGAGAAACCACCAAGTCACAAAGAAGCAAAGCCTCAAAGATTTAATTGGTAGTTAATTATAAGGAGTGAAAATGGCAAACCCTATTGTTAAACCCTTATCAGATGACGATGAACGAATTGCTAAACTAATTGTAGATTCTGCCTTCAAAGTCCACAAAACATTAGGTGCTGGTTTATTTGAAAATGTATATGAACCTTGCTTTTGCCATGAACTTCAAAAACACGGATTGAGTTATGAGCGTCAAGTGATTGTTCCTTTAGTTTATGACGGCATTAAGTTCAGCGAAGGCTTTCGGTTAGATGTACTTGTGGAAAAACGAATTATTTGTGAAATCAAATCTGTTGATAAACTAGATAACGTTCATCTTGCTCAGTTATTAACTTACTTAAAATTAACGGAAAATCGTTTAGGCTTCTTAATCAATTTCAATGTCAATTTAATTAAGAATGGAATCCGCAGAGTGATTTTATAAAAACTTCGTGTCTCCGAGTCTTTGCATTCGTAGTTCTCAAAACAAAAACCTTTGTGACTTCGTGACTTTGAGCCTTTGTGGTTAATTAACAAATTTCTATATGAAAAACTCCTACAACTTCCTCTGGCTTTCGCTCGCCTTATTTCCATTACTTGCGCTTACATTCATGCTATCCGTCCCCGCGCAAGATTATTGGTGGTATCTGCGTTTAGGAAAAGATATTTTAGAGCAAGGCGCAATTCCAGCAATAGACACCATGAGTCACAGCCGCGCAGGCGAACCGATTTTTTATCAGCAATGGTTATCAGCCATTATTTTTTATTGGGTCTATCAAATTGGAGATGCAGGGTTAACCTTTTTATTGCGCGCCATATTAATTGGAATCACTTATGGGATGATTTGGTTTTTCATGCGCACATGGTCTGGCGCGCGGACAGTTACGATTCTTTTATTTATTCTAGGTCTTTCCACTTCTAACAACTGGATGATTCGTCCGCAATTATTTGCCTACCCATTATTTTTATTATGTTTGTTTGCAATTTATCAATGGCAAGAAAAAAATAACAAACTTTTATTTTTACTTCCTCTTTCTGTTTTGTTGTGGGTCAATGTGCATGGCTCGTTTATTTTGCCGTTTGTGTTAGCAGGCACGGCATTTGTATTTGGTAGCGGCAATCGCAAACAAATGATTTTTGCAATCGTTGCCATGCTTGTTGCAAGTTTAATAAATCCGCATGGCTTTGGGGTTTGGCAATATTTATTTTTTATTTTGAACAACCCATCCGATTATCTTTTCAGCGTTGAGTGGTATCCGCCAACAAACGAAGGTTGGCAAATGAATATTTTTTTCGCGTGGTTGCTCGTGTTTCCCATCATTGCAAGTTTATCCAAAAATAAATTATCTCTA
>JAEURG010000278.1 GCA_016789345.1 Anaerolineales bacterium
TGTACTTCACCCACAATTTTTATGTCTGAGGTTTTTTCGAGAATAGAACGTACCCCTTCAAGAGCGAGAGGGTGGTCGTCTGCTACAAGTACTGTAATTTCGTCTGGGGATTTCATCGGCAAGACCTCCTTCTTGTACCGAGGCGACTATTTAAACATTCAAACTATTTTATAGCCCCCCCCTAGTTTGTCAACCAATGTTTTCACTACGACCCTCCAACACCTTCAACCACTCCAACGACTTCTCCCCCTTACGCGCGGATTGACATTGAACAAAATATCGGGGCGATCCCATTTCTAGACATGCTCCCGCCGCAGTACCCATATCTGGGGATAAGATCCTTGGTGGCGGGGATGCCACTTAGAGCGTGATAAAAGCATCGATGACCAAATAAATGTCATGTTATTTTTTCCGCTGGCGACGTGCCATCACAAAATTTGCAATTTCGTGAATCAAATCGGCTTCGGTGGAAAGTTGCAAAACATCCACGCCTGCACGTTTGAAAGAATCTTTCAAATCTTTTTCACGTTTTTTGGCGGCTAAGAAAAATCTTTCACGAAATTTTTTGTCATGTGTATCTACATAAATTTGTTCGCCTGTTTCAGCATCTTCTAAAACTACTGGACCAACATCAGGCAAAGAAATTTCACGCGGGTCAAACAATTGAATTGCAATCACTTCATGTTTTTGACTCAACAAAGTTAATGAACGTTCCCAACCAGAGACGCTAATAAAATCCGAAAGAATAAAAATCAACGAACGTTTTTTGATGGAATGCAAGCCGCCTTTAATTAAAGTTGATAAATCAGTTAAAGGCGTTTGTTTGAGACGTGGCTGTTTCAACAAATCATTAATTAATCGTAAAACATGAATTTTTCCGCTTCGCGCTGGGACGGTATGCTGGATTCCATTCCCAAACATCATCGCCCCCACACGATTTCCGTGACGAGTTAATAAACGTGAAAGTGTTCCGACAAAATCAATAAGCACATTTCGTTTTTGATTATTCAACGCGCCAAAATCAACAGATGGACTCAAATCCAATAAAAACCATGCCATGATTTCACGGTCTTCCATATATTCGCGGACGTAAGGCGTATCCATGCGCGCGCTAACGTTCCAATCAATATAACGAATATCATCTTCTGGTTGATATTCGCGCAAGTCGGCAAAATCTACACCAAAGCCGCGAAAGAGACTGCGATAATCGCCTTGTAAATAGCCGTCAAGGCGACGAATCACTTTCCAATCGAGGCGGTGCAGAATATGCTCAGGAGTATTATTCATAATCATAGGTATATCTCGTCATTGCGAGCCTGTTGGTCGAGTAGCCACGCTCTTGTTCTTTGTGGCGTATCGAGACCATAAAGGCGAAGCAATCTCCAACATAATCATAAGATTGCTTCGTCGGGAAAATCACCCTCCTCGCAATGACGTAAAATGTTCATTTAATGGGACAACTGGAATTGGAATACGGTCTAAAATTTTGGTTAGTAAATCATCACTGCTGACGTTATCAGATAGCGCTTCATAAGAAAGCACAAGTCTGTGACGTATCACATCCAATGACATATCTAAAACATCTTGTGGCAAAACGTAAGTTCGTCCGCGCACGAATGCTAATGCTTTTGCTGTGAGAATTAAATTAATGGAAGCGCGTGGACTTGCTCCAAAGGTGATGTATCTTTCAATTTCTGGAAGCCCAACAGATTTTGGACTTCGCGTTGCATTTACTAACTTAACTGCATATTCAATCAAAGATGGGTCAACATACACTTCATCGGCTTTCTTTTGTAATTCAAGCAATTGGTCAGTGGTTAAAACTTTCTGTATGGCTTGAATCGCGCCTGTCATTCTTTCTACAATCACAAATTCTTCTGTTGAGGTTGGGTAACCAACTAACACTTTAAGCATGAAGCGGTCAACTTGTGCTTCGGGAAGTGCATACGTTCCTTCAGTTTCAATTGGGTTTTGAGTCGCCAACACTAAAAATGGATTTGGTACTTTGAAAGTTTCACGTCCGATGGTCACTTGTTTTTCTTGCATTACTTCCAATAAAGCGCTTTGCACTTTAGCAGGGGCGCGGTTGATTTCATCAGCCAGCAATAAATTTGTAAACACTGGACCTAACGAAGTATTAAACTCACCTGTTTTTTGATTATAGATTCGCGTACCGATTAAATCGGCAGGCACTAAATCGGGCGTGAATTGAATGCGCTTAAATTCGCCACCGATTGCTTCTGCTAATGTTTTAATTGCCATCGTTTTGGCAAGCCCAGGCACGCCTTCTACGAGGATATGTCCGCGAGCAAGCAAAGCCACAATCATGCTTTCAAGCAAATGGTCTTGACCCACAATTACTTTTTTGACTTCATATAAAACACGTTCCATTGGGAGTTTATTTTCGTTATTCATGTTTTCTCCTTTTAATAAGGCGGTGCGCCCATGCCGCCCATCGCAGTCATAATGGGTACAGCAAAACCAATGCCAATAAAAAAACTTGTATCAGTAGGGTTAAGAATACCAGTCACAATCCCAATTACATGACCATTTCGATTTAACAAAGGTCCGCCAGAATTGCCGGGGTTAGCAGATGCGTCAAATTGAATCATGCCAGGGATAGCCACATTACTATTTGGCACATAAAAAATTCTATCAAAACCAGAGATGACACCTGCACTTATTGAACTATATAAACCGAATGGATTACCCACCACAAAGGCTTCATCACCAATATTGCCGGGGCTTGCTAATGTGGCAGGCGTCACCATCAATGGCGTGTCTAACGCTTGAAGCACAGCCAAATCTAATGCGGGCAATTCTAAAACCACTTCACCAATTGATTTTGTTCCATCTGCAAACGTGATGTTGATAATATCCGCGCCATCAATAACATGCAGACTCGTGAGGATGTTTCCGAAGCTATCAACTATCACGCCGCTTCCTAAGCCGAAATCTGATTCTGCATCTTCATTTTTTGATTCCACCTCAATCAAAACCAATGATGGTCGAATCACTTGATACACCAAAGCCGAATTAGCAGGTCTGGGTGTAGCAGATGCCATTGCAATAGCAACCGATTCGTTGACATCTTTTATTGTCAATTGATTGGGTTGGACAATGAGGACATGATATAGATGAATCACTATCAGCGTAGTAAAAACTCCCAGAGCAAAAGGCAAGCCGCCCCGTAGGCGCGAAGCGAGTTTCCCTATCCGTTCTTTCCATATTGGTTTTTGAATCTCAGTTGATTCGCTCATGCGCCTTCCTTTGAGATACTATAAGGCTTTAATTTTAGTTAAAGATGAGAATTTCACCTATAATAATATAAAAGTTTTCTCATGGAGTATTTTTATGAATGTTTCAGATGCAATTCGGCTCAAACGGGCTGTCAGAAAATTTCAGGATAAGCCTTTGCCAAAAGATGTGACGCTTGCAATTTTGAATGCAGGGCGAAGGTCGCAATCGTCAAAAAATAATCAGGCTTGGCAATTTATTGCGATTCAAGATAAATCTATTTTGAAAGAATTATCAAAATGCGGTGAATGGGCTGGGCATATTGCAGGCGCATCATTATGTGTGGCGATTTTAACACCTGATCCTGAAAGCAAATTTCAAATCATGTTTGATGCGGGTCAAGCCGCCGCATTTATGCAACTTGCCGCATGGGAATTGGGCGTTGGCTCCGTTCCCGCTTCTTTATATGACTTCGAGTTATCTCGCAAGATTTTGCAGTATCCTAGCGAATGGCATTTGCGAATTGCTTTGTCTTTTGGCTATCCACTAGATGAAGAGAAATTATCTGCTCCACCGAAAAAAGGCGGACGTGTGAAGTTGGAAGATGTTTTGCATTGGGATAAGTGGTAGTTCAATTTACGATTTTAGATTTATGATTTTCGATTTGGAGATTTTATGACAGCATACATCATCGTTGACATTGAAGTAACTGACCCTGTTGGTTATGAAGATTACAAAAGACTCGCATCACCTACCTTAGCAATTTACGGCGGGAAATATATTGCGCGTGGCGGAAATACTGAAGTACTTGAAGGCGAATGGATTCCGAATCGTTTGGTGATTTTAGAATTTGAAAATAGTGAACGCGCCAAAGCCTGGCTCAATTCACCTGAATATGCAGAAGCAAGAGCGTTGAGGCATAAGTATGCCAAGTCTAATATGGTGGTAGTAGACGGCGTTTGATACAATTAAGGGATGTCTCAACTAGAAAATTTTATATCCCAATTTCAAGATAAAACAATTTCAGTCTCTGTGTATGATTTGGAAACAAATCAAGAAATCAACATCAATGCTGATGTGTTGATGCACCCTGCCAGCACGATGAAAGTGCCAGTGATGATGGAAGTCTTTCGTCAGGCAAACGAGGGAAAGTTTTCTTTAGATGACAAAGTTGAAATTTATAACTCATTCAAAAGCATTGTAGATGGTAGTGAATTTCACTTAGATGTTGCCGATGATTCAGAAAAAAGTTTATACGAGCGAATTGGCGAAAAAGAAACTATTCGAGAATTAAATCGCTTAATGATTACTTGGTCTAGTAACTTGGCGACAAATATTTTGATGGATAAAGTTGGTACAAAAAATATTGATGTGTTTATTAAAGACCTCAGAATTAAAGATGTAAACGTAATGCGTTTGATTGAAGATGTCAAAGCCTATCGCTTGAACATGAATAATACATTCAGTGCGCGTGGCACAACGCAAATGATGAAGTTAATTGCCGAGGGCAAAGTCATTTCAAAAGAAGCAAGTGATGAAATGATTCAAGTGATGTTAGGTCAAGAGTTTAATGAAAGCATTCCAGCATTTTTACCCCAAGATGTAAAGGTTGCACACAAAACAGGTTGGACTGGGGAATTTTTCCACGACACAGGCATTGTCTTCCCACCAAATCGCAAACCGTATGCAATTACATTATTTACAAATGGCTTTCCTGAAAATGATGAAACACAAGCGCATGAATGTATGGCGAAAATTTCAGAAATAATTTATTCAAATTTAATTCTGACCGCTGACAACTGACCACAGACCGCAAATAAATTTCTCCGTCAGCGGTCTGCGGTCAATTTATAAATAAGGAACTTGATGATAACAATTTCAAATCTCACTTACTACCCCATCAAAGCCTGTCGTGGGTTTGATGTAAACGAATCAAATGTTGAACGCATGGGGCTTGAGCATGACCGCCGCATGATGGTGATTACACTTGAAAATAGATTTTTGACTCAACGTGAATATCCAAAACTTGCATTGGTCACGCCCACTTTGCAAAATGATTCCATAACACTGTCTGCCCCTAATTTTGATTCGATTCAATTTCCAATTAAAAAATCTGGTTATACATTCCCCGTACAAATTTGGAAAAGCATAGGTGTGCAAGCAGTTGACCAAGGTGATGAAACTGCTGAATGGTTTTCAGATTGGCTTGGTTTGCCCGTGCGTCTCGTCCACATTGCGGATGGTTATAAAAGAAAAGTCAATGCGGATTATGCAATCAATGATGATGACCATACTGGATTTGCAGATGGCTATCCGATTTTGATAATCTCTGAAGAATCGCTTCAAGACCTTAACGGGAAGCTTGATTCTGCAATCCCAATGAATCGATTCCGCCCAAACATTGTGGTCAAAGGCTGTAAACCATTTGAAGAAGATACTTGGAAGCGCATCCGCATCGGTGACGTGGAATTGGCATTGGTCAAGCCGTGTGCGAGATGTGAAGTCACAACCATTGATAAAGAAACTTTAGAACGAAGCAAAGAACCACTCAAAACTTTAGGAAAATATCGTAAACATAAATTAGGCGCCATCTTCGGCGTAAACGTCATTCCACTGAACAGTGGCAGGTTGAAGGTCGGCGGAAGCGTGGAGATTTTAGAATAATGGAAAAAACTATCATTGACATCATTGGTTGGATTGGGACAATTTTATTTTTAGTCGCTTACGCGTTAGTATCTGCAAAGAAAGTAGAAGCAGATTCATGGTCATATCAAGGCATGAATTTAATTGCAGGCGTATTTCTTACAATTAACACATTGTATTTACAAGCGTATCCATCCGCTGGCTTGAATATCGCTTGGCTGTTAATTGCAGTGATTACTTTGGGAAGAAGATATCTTAAACAGACATGACATGTCTCCACGAAACTTTGATTAATCAGAGCCTTTGTCCCCGCAATCGTTTTAGTTAAGAATGTAGAAATTAAGACATGTCATGTCTTAAGCAGGTCTTGCGAATATTTATCCGCAAACAAAGCAGGCTGACCACCCGTATGCCAAAAAAGAATCGTTTCATCTTTTTTGAAAAAGCCTTTGCGGATTAAATCAATCATCCCCGCCATCGCGCGCCCCGTATAAACAGGGTCAAGTAATAAACCTTCGTGACGTGCAAACAAATGAATGGCTTCGCGTTCACCATCTCCAAACACGCCATAGCCTGATTGACAATAATTTTCATTTGCAAGCACATCATCTTTTGTGAAATTAATTCGTTCGCCAAGTTTTTCACTGGCTTGCGATGCCAATTGCGAAACATGGTTTTTCAAATGTTCTTCTGGTTCATCTATGCTAATCCCCAACACTTTGCCTTTGAAATTAAATATTCTTTGACCCAACACCAATCCTGCATGTGTACCACCAGAAGATGTGCCAAAAAGAATCCAATCTGCTTGAATGTTTTGATTTATAAATTCTTCCATTGCAAATCCATATCCCAAAGCACCCGTTGGACTCGAACCACCATATGGAACTAAATAAGGTTTTTTTCCTTCTGCTTTTGTTTTATCAAATGCTTCTTGCAAAGTTTGGTCACGATAGGCACGGTCTTCGACATAAATCACTTCTGCGCCAAATAAATTATCTAACAAAATATTAGCAGAAAGTTGTTTCGGTTTTTCACCAGATAAAACTAATTTACATTTGAATCCATAGCGTGCGGCGGCGGCAGCAGTTTGGCGACAATGATTCGATTGAATCGCTCCCCCAGAAATTAACGTATCTGCACCTTGAGATTGTGCTTCGGCAATTAAAAATTCAAGTTTGCGTGTTTTGTTTCCGCCAAATGCCAAACCCGTTTGGTCATCACGTTTGATTAATAAACGTGGTCCACCCAAAACAGCGGATAAAGTAGCCAATTCTTCAATTGGCGTTGGCAAATGGGCAAAATGTAAACGAGATATTTTTTTCATTGTTATGCTCCGCCAATTTTTTGTTTTGTTTTTTCTTTTCCTCTTGAACGCATCACATCCAAAACTCTTGGCATAATATCCGCATATAACTTATATAAAATTTTATTTGGTGCAAAATCGTAAGCACCCAGTGTCCGAAGCACATCCCCACCCAACCCTTCTTTGAAGCGATACACGCCCCACATCGAATCACTTTCATCGAACACATCTGGCGCACCCCATAAATCATACGTCAAACAACCATTTGCTTTGGCAACTTTCATCGCTTCCCATTGCAACAAATATGTTGGCATTTTTTCACGATGCAAATTGCGCGACATGCCATATACATAATATGCCCGTTTTGCAAACATAAATAAAAATATCGCCGCCACAGGTTCGTTATCAACTTCTGCAGTTAATGGAATCACTGACGGCTGATTGCTGACCGCTGGTTGCATAAAAGTTTTCCAAACCGTCATGTAATAATTTTCATCACGAATCACAAAGCCATCACGCACCGAAGTCTCTGCATACATTCGGTATAAATTTTCTAAATCCGCTAACTTACCTTCGCGAATCGAAACTCCCTTTTTTTCAGCCAAACGGATGTTATATCTCGTCTTCTGTTTCATGCGCATCAAAATGGATTCTTCTGATTCAGATAAATCAACCACGACTGTATTTTTGAATTGGATTTGCTCTTTTGACTCAACCCACCCCCTGCGCTTCATTTCAGACGGGATAACTGGGTCGCTGTTTCCCAATTCGACTCCTCGCCCTAAAACGATGTCTGGGTCAATTTTCAAAAAGATAGCACCTTGTCTTTTTGCAAAAAATTCCAAATCATCAAACACACGCTTTCGCAAAGATTCTTTTGACCAATCTAATAATGGTCCCTTTGGCGCATACAGAATAGATATTCTCGCGGCAAAAGAATTTCGTAATATGGTTCGTTTCAAAACTAAACAAGTGGCGACAATTGATGAGTGGAAAGTAGAAAGTGAATCAATACTACTTTCTACTTTCCACTTTCCATCTTCCGTCCAAATTAAATAAATCGGCTCCCAACCATACTTCGCTTTGACCTGTCCCCATTCATACGTCTGCAAAAAATGTGGGTTTGGAAGTTTTGAAATAATTGAATTCCAAGCATTACTACTATTCACTATTTACTATTCACTTTCGTTATTCTCTATTTCCAATAAACTTTAAGTAAGCCCAATACAACAACGGATTATAAACTTTGTCTAATGCTTGTGCCGCACGTTTGAGTTCACCACCAAATCCGCGTTTGAAGCGATAGACTCCCCATAAATCATCATTTCGTGATTCAAATTGTGCTTCGAGAGTTTCTTCGTCTTCGTCAGGTATGCCCCATAAATCATATTCTTCACAGCCTTTTGATTTTGCCCAACGAATCGCTTCCCATTGTAAAAGATAAGTTGGCATTCGGTTTCTTTCTTCATTATTCGATGCACCATAGACATACCAAGCGCGTTTGCCATTTGCAAAAACCATTAATGATGCCAAAGGTTTTCCTTCAAATTCAGCAACCAACAACTCACAAATGCCTTTGGGATAAAATAAATCATAAGCACGTTGATAATATTCTTTGGAATGCACTCCGAAATTATCCCTCCCGCCTGTGATTAACATCATTTGATGAAATGATTCAATATCATCCCATGCGCGGACAGTAATTCCCTTTTTCTCAGCCAAGCGAATGTTATATCTACATTTTGGTTTCATTCTGGCTAAAATTTGTTCTTCATCTTCTTTAATAGAAAGAATGATTGTATTCGGCGGTTGGATATTATGTTTGGAAGGTTTAAAGGTTGGAAAGTTAGAAGGTTGAAAGTCTTCGGTCCAAGAGTCTGTTTCAACTTTCAAAAAAACTGCATTATTTTTTTTACAAATTAAATCTACTTCATCCCAAAACTTTTTACTAATAGCTGATTGCTGACTACTAAAAGCTAATTTTGGAATATATCCAATCGTAAAACCTAAAGGCAATTTGCGAAATAAAATTTGTGCTCCGATATTTTCTGAAATAATGCGAACTGGTTTCCAACCAAAATCTTTTTTTAATTCACCCCACTCGCCCATTTGCAACAAATGAGTATTCGGATGATCAGATAAAAATTGATTCCATTCAGAAAGTGAAACTTCGGTCATTGTTGCACTGAACCTGAAGGTAGAAAACTGTTGATGGTCTGAATCAATTCTCCACGTCGAGAATGAAGCGATAAATCTTCAAGTTTGTTCAACACATTCGCCAGCGAGTCACCATCTACTTTTTCTTCATCCATCATTCTAAAAATTTCAGCATGTTGTGTTTTTTCAAAATTCATACCATCTTCAAAAAGTTCTTCGCGCAATTTTTCGCCCGCACGAATTCCAGTAAATTGAAGTTCAATATCACGATGCGGTTCAAGACCCGACAAACGAATCAAATCTTCAGCCAAATCCAAAATACGAATTTGCTCGCCCATGTTCAACATAAAAACTTCGCCACCCTTGCCCATCGAAGCAGATTGCAAAACCAAATGCACAGCTTCAGGAATCGTCATAAAAAATCTTTGCATATCAGGATGCGTTACCAAAACAGGACCACCACGCGCAATTTGATTTTTGAAAATTGGTACAACACTTCCGCGACTTCCTAAAACATTTCCAAAACGCACAACAGAATATGCAAGATTATTTTTATGTGCGACATCAAGGATAATCATTTCAGCCAGACGTTTTGTTGCACCCATGATGCTGATTGGATTCACGGCTTTATCTGTGGATATAAAAACGACTCTTTCTACTTTATGCTTGCGTGCTGTTTCAGCGACATTTCTTGTACCCAAAACATTGTTCGTGACCGCTTCCTCAACATTGATTTCCATTAATGGCACATGTTTATGTGCGGCGGCATGAAACACAACTTGTGGTTGATATGTTTTGAAAATTTCTTCAATTCGATTTTTATCGCGCACATCAGCAATGATAGGATGAATATCAAGCGATGGAAAATTTTCTTTCAATTCCATGAATGATTCAAAGATACTATTTTCACCATGCCCCAATAAAATTAATTGACTTGGATTCCATCTTGCAATTTGACGGCAGATTTCACTTCCAATTGAACCACCTGCGCCTGTGACCAAAATTCTTTTATTCGTGAGAATTGAACCAATTAATTGGTCATCAATTTTTACGGGTTCACGTCGAAGCAAATCGGTAATGTCTACTTCACGCAAACGATTCACGCTAACTTTGCCGCCGATTAATTCATAAATTCCAGGAATAATACGTGATGTGATTCCTTTTCTTCTACAAACATCATTCACCAAACGAATAATTCGCCCCGGCGCAGAAGGGATTGCAATAATAACTTCATCCACTTGTTTGGTATCTAATGTTTTTTCTAACTGCTCAATTTTGCCAATTACTGAAACACCATAAATTTGATGATTTTGTTTTGCAGGGTCATCATCTAAAAAGCCAATTGGAATTAAATTTAATTGAGTAGATTTTTGCAATTCACGTACAACCAATGCACCTGCATCACCTGCTCCGAGAATTAATGCATGACGAGTTTTATCTTTACTCAAAGTTGTATTTTGTTCTGAAAGGATTCTTAACGCAAAACGCGAACCACCGATTAGAATTAAAGAAATTAACCAGTCAATGCCTAGTGCAGAACGTGGCATACCGGGCTTGATTAAGTCAAATGCAATGAGCAATAACATCACACCTGAGGTCAAAACTGAAGCGGTTGTGACAGCAATCGTAATTAATCGTAATTCGTTTGTACTGGCATACATCCATAAACGGCGATATAAACCAAAAAAATAATAGGTTGGAATTTTTACTGCAAGAGCAACTGCACACATGATTAAAACAGCAGGGAAATAAAATGGTAATTGACTGACATTAAGTCTTAAAGCAAAACTTCCCAACACCGAAACGATGATGAGAGCAAGGTCACCTATTAAGACGAAACGATTACGAACTTGAGGGCGAGAAGACATAAATTAAGAGAACAGAGAGCAGATGATTAGTAGATTGGCGGTCTGGCAAGAGCCATGTAATAAGAATTTCATTTTGAACTTCGCATTACTTCAACTGCTTCTGCTAAACCATCCGCTAAAGAAACTTGCGGTTTGAAACCAAGTGTATCCATAATTTTTTTCGGTGTACCGATTGAACGATAAATATCACCTGCGCGTGGTTCAGCATGAACATGTTTAGGAGCATTTGGAAAAATTTCGTAAAGAATATCAAGCAAATCTAATAATTTTGTTTCAACGCCTGTACACACATTAAAAATTTGTCCCGGCGCGTTTGGATGTTCAGACGCTAATAAATTTGCTTGCACTACATCTTTCACATTAACTAAATCACGAGTCTGTCCACCATCACCATAAACTGTGATTGGCTTATTATCTAAAATTCTGCGAATGAAAATTGGCACGGCGGCGGCATACATCGAATCAGGTCTTTGGCGCGGACCATAGACATTGAAATATCTCAAGGCGACAACTTCCAAGCCAAATTGATTCGTAAATAATTCCGCATACATTTCATCAATACGTTTGGAAACCGCATAAGGTGATAATTGTTTTAATGGCGTATCTTCAGATAATGGATACGCTTCCGAGTCACCATACACTGCAGCACTAGATGCAACTACCACACGCTTCACCTCTGACCTTCTGGCTGATTCAAACAACTTCGACGTTCCAGTTACATTGACATCTAAACATTCTTGCGGTTTTTCCATAGATTCAGGCACAGAAACAAATGCGGCTTCGTGAAAAATAATGTCAATGCCTTTGACTGCTTTGTTTACATCATCTTCATTTCGCAAATCGCCTTCAATGATTTCAACATCTAAGCCTTGTAAATTTTCTTTTTTACCAGAAGAAAAATTATCAAGGATACGAACTTGTTTTCCATTTTGTAAAAGTGTATTTGCAATATGTGAGCCAATGAACCCTGCTCCGCCTGTGATTAAATATTTCATTTATCTACCTGTCCTTCTCAAAACTGTTCCTATTGTTCGCAATACAATATTAATATCCATGTTTAAGGTGCGATGTTTGATGTAATACAAATCGTATTCAAGTTTTACAATCATTTCTTTTACAGTTGCAAAATATCCGTAATTAATTTGTGCCCAACCAGTGAGACCAGGTTTTACTAAAAGCCTTGCGCGATAAAATGGAATTTGCTTTTGATAATCTGCTACTAATTCAGGGCGTTCAGCACGAGGACCAACTAAACTCATTTCACCATGTAAAACATTCCAAAACTGAGGCATTTCATCTAGTCGTGTTTTGCGCAGGAAGTTGCCTACACGAGTAACGCGCGGGTCATTTTCAGCGGCTAACATGGCTTTTCCTTCCGCTTCAGCATTTTGGCGCATCGTTCGAAATTTATAAATCCGAAAAACGCTAGCGCCTTTGCCTAAACGCGGTTGAGAATAAAAAATTGGAAAGCCCGACTCGACAAGAATAGCAACAGCAACAAATGGGAAAATAATCAGAAAAATAACCGTTCCAACAATTCCACCTAAAATATCCATCATGCGTTTGAGAAATTCATACATCGCACTGACGCGCACTTGGTCAACAAAAGAACGAATCACCCAATCGGATTCTAAATGTTCAATCGGCACACGTTGCGTTAATTCTTCGTACAGAATCGGCATACGAATTACTTCGATACCTTTTTCTTGCGAATCTAAAATTGTTTGAAAGGTCTCACCTTTGATTTCACCATTAATAGCAACCACTACATCTGAAATACGATAGTCTTCGATAATATCTAAAAGATGTTCACTATCGCCTATCACAGAATAACTTTGATAAGCATACTTTTTCTTGGCTGGGTCATCATCAATAAAACCTACCAATTGAAATGGAGATGGCGAAAGTTTTCGATAGACATCTACCAACGAGCGCCCAGCCTTACCAGCACCAACAATTAACACACGGCGCATCAACCCTGATGAAGTGTAGATTCGGATGAAAGCAGCACGCCAGGCTAAGGTCAAGAAAGAAGCGAGAACGAGAAAAGCACCCACTGCAATACGTGGCAACGAGTTCGGTTCTGTATTAAATGTAAAAATCAGTGAGTACCCTAATAAACCAACAATCGGGGCAACGGCAATGCCTCGTAAAGTTTTACGCCAATCTCCCGCTGTGTGAACGTCATACGACTCAATCATCAACAATAACCAGATTAATGGAAGCAAATAAAACCAAAACGGCACATCAATTTGAATAAGCCGTTCTGCCCTGCCTTGTGAAAGACCACTTTCAATTAATACATATAAAGAATATTGATACCAAAAATAAATTGCGCCAGTCATTGCACCAACCGATGCAATAAAGTCGCCGAGTAGCAAAATTGTGCGTTGCTCACCGGGGCGTAAACGCAATGAAGGTTTATAAATATCAGCCATTTTTTACAAACAAACTTGAAATGCCGCTAACTAAAAAGCCTGCGCCCCATGCAATGTGCATTGTCGCAATGGCAAGCGGAACTCCAAAAATAAGATAACCTTTCTTTTTTACAATTGCTAGTCTTAAGCCAGCCAGCCCCAAAACAAAAAAATAAAGAAATAATTGCGCTACTAAAATATAAAATGCAATTGGCAACCATAAGGATAACACAACCCCTGCTAACAGGCTTAACACAAAAACAGGTGGCAATGCCTGCCGCCAGCGCAAGGTATGCGGATAGCGTTTGAGCATTTTCAACTTCCAAAAACCATACCGAAAATATTGAATTGCTAATTGCTTTAATGTACTGCGTGAAAAATAAACAGAACGAATCTCAGGGTCTAAATATACAACACCACCTGATTCACGCACGCGAGTATTAAATTCATAATCTTCATTGGCTAATAAAGTCTCATCAAAGCCGCCAATTTTTTGAATCAAGCTTTTGTAGAACGAGCCAAATGGAACCGTATCTACTGCACCCGCCTTAGCATTCAAACGGTACATCGCATCACCCACGCCAAGCGGATGTGCCGCCGCAAACGAAATCGAATCAGCAACCCAAGTATTTTCACTTGCTCGAATTTCCCACACACCACCTACATTATCTCCCTTTTTATTTTGATGAGCAAACACGCACCGCTCAACATATTCCTTGATAGGCATAGAGTGCGCATCTAAGCGGATAATCAAATCGCCTCTGGACTCGCCTATGGCTTGATTCAACCCCGACGGAATTGTTTTTAACTGATTTTTTGTGACTGTTATTCTTAACTCGCCATGTTCTTTCTTAAACGACTCAATTGCTTGAAGCGTATTATCCGTAGACATGCCATCTGAAATAACGACTTCCATTTTCTCAAGCGGGTAGGTTTGCGAAAAAACGCCATTCAATAAATGCTGAATGGTTTTTTCTTCGTTATAACAAGGGACAATGATAGATACAAAAGGAAGTTCTGGCATTTTACACAATGAGTGCGTCGCACTTAAGATAGCAAATTAATTTTGCTTGGTAAATTTTTTTAACAAATAAAAATAGTCTGCCTTTTAGGGTGCGACGCACTTAATTAATGACATACGGTATATGGTCTATTATGCAATTAACGCAACTGCTTCAATTTCAACCAATGCGCCCTTCGGAAGCGCCGCCACTTGCACCGTACTACGAGCTGGCGGGTTCTCTGGAAAATATTCGGCATAAATCGCATTCATTTTTGGGAAATCTGCCATATCTTGCAAAAAAACTAATGTTTTGACGACATGGTCAAGGCTAGAACCAGACGCTTCCAAAATATTTTTTAGGTTGGTGAGAACTTGGCGGGTTTCTGCTTCTACCCCACCTGAGACAATTTCCATTGTGGCAGGGTCAAAGCCAATTTGACCCGCCGTGTAAACCATTGAATCAGTGCGAATGGCTTGTGAATAGGGTCCAATGGCTTTGGGTGCTTTCTCTGAGTGAATGACTTTCTTTTTCATAATAACCTCGGTAATATAATAATTAGAACGGGCATATTTTACTCGAATAATATTTTTTTATCTTCATTTATGTTGTTCAATCATCTAAACTCTATTTCATAAAAATCAAGTAACATTAACCTATGAATCATCACACCCAAAGCCGCTTACTACAATATGCGGGCGTATTTCTTTTCATACAATCTATTATCCTGACCTTATCCCCCGCTGTGCGCGAACGCGTATGGGATGTAGATTACAGATTATTACATTGGGGAGGATTTATTATCTGGGTTGGGCTAGTCATTCTTGCGCATCGTGCTATCGTCAAATATGCTCCTGAGTCAGACCCGTATATTTTCCCTGCCGCGGCATTACTCAGCGGTTGGGGCTTGCTGACAATTTGGCGCTTAGACCAAACCTTCGGGCTTCGTCAACTAGCATGGTTAAGCATTAGCATTTTCGTTTTTATTTTGGCTTTACGCTTTGCCTCCAACTTAACCTTCCTAAGAAAATATAAGTATGTATTTCTAACTGGCGGGCTGATAATCACTGCGCTGACTTTAATTTTTGGCACCAACCCGATGGGCTTTGGTCCGCGTTTGTGGTTAGGGATTTCAAACGATGTCTATTTTCAGCCATCTGAGCCACTGAAAATTTTATTAGTCATTTATCTCTCGGCATATCTAGCAGACCGCGCCAACCTGCAATTGTTTTCATTTCCATTGCTCGTGCCAACACTGTTCGTCACAGGCTTAGCGCTTTTATTATTGCTTGTGCAAAGAGATTTAGGTACAGCCTCTATCTTTATTTTGATTTTTACAATTTTTATTTACATTGCCACAGGTAAACGCAGAATCTTAATCGGCTCGACGCTTTCATTAGCATTAACCCTCCTAATAGGCTATTTTTTTATTGACATCATCCGCATCCGCGTGGTCGGCTGGTTAAATCCTTGGGCTGACCCTACTGGTGGCTCGTATCAAATCATTCAATCCCTTTTAGCAGTTGCGAATGGTGGAACAATTGGTAGAGGATTAGGTATCGGCAATCCATTACTCGTACCTGTTTCGATTTCTGATTTTATTTATTCTGCAATTGCGGAAGAAACGGGTCTGGTCGGGACCTTGGGCTTGATTCTGCTCATCTGGCTGATTCTTGCTCGCGGTATTATCACTGCCCTACGCGCGCCTGATAGATTCCGCCGTTATCTTGCTACTGGGGTTGTGATGTACCTCGGCATCCAAAGCATTTTGATTATTGGTGGCAATATTCGTTTATTGCCATTAACAGGCGTGACATTACCATTTGTTTCGTACGGTGGCTCGTCATTATTAACTTCATTCATTGCCTTATTTCTTTTAATCAACATCAGCAACACAGAAGATGAAGAACCCGCCTCTTTAGAGAGTCCTCAACCATATTCATTTTTAGCAGGCGCATTGGCATTGGGTCTGTTAGCTTGTGCAGTTGTCACTTCGTATTGGGCACTTGTGCGCGGACCTGATTTACTCACCCGCACCGATAACCCACGCCGTGCCATTGCTGATAGATTCGTCCCGCGTGGTGAAATCCTAGATATAAATAATCAGCCAATTAACATCACTGAAAGAATAGAAGGAATTTATGTTCGCCAATATCTCTATCCTGATTTAGCACCCATAACTGGCTACACGCATCCTGTCTACGGGCAGGCTGGGCTCGAAGCAACCCTTGATAATTATCTTCGTGGGTTACAAGGCAACCCAACTAGCCTCATTTTATGGGACCAATTGCTATATGGCACGCCCCCATCTGGTTTGGATGTTCGTTTGAGCATTGACTTATCTTTACAAACGCAAGCAGACCGTTTACTTGGTGCACGCCGTGGCGCGATTATTTTGATGAATGCCGAAACTGGCGAAATATTGGTTATGGCTTCACACCCTACATATAATCCAAATCAATTAACCGAAGAAGGTGAAGCATTATCCCAAAACCCAAATGCGCCGTTGTTGAATCGTGCTACGCAAGGTTTGTATCCGATTGGCAATACCTTGCTTCCATTAATCCGCACCCAATTTGGTGAAAATTTTCCAGAAGATGAAGGTTTACAAATTTTTTACGAATCACTCGGTTTATATCAAGCACCTCAAATTAATATGCCAGTTGCATTTAATCAAACCAATGTAAATATTGAAAATTTACGTGCCAGCCCGTTACAAATTGTGTTAGCCGCCTCTGCCTTAAGCCATGATGGCATCATCCCTGCGCCGAGAATTGCTACGGCAGTGAACACGCTTGAACAAGGTTGGGTTGTGCTTCCAGCGTTGAGTCAGCCGCGGGAACTGTACCCAGCCGAAAGGTCGAATGAAGCGGTTTTGTCTTTTATCAAAAATGGAAATTCATATTGGAGTCATGTGAGTCAAGCCAGTTTGAATGAAACCATCGTCACATGGTACATTGCTGGCACGTTACCCGATTGGCAAGGCGTGCCGTTGGCATTGGTAATTGTGTTGGAAGAAAATAATATTCCGCTAGCAGAATTTATTGGGAATAATTTAATGAGTGAATAAAAAATCGTCCACTTGCGTGGACGATTTTTGTTTACATTCCGTCGTCAATATCTTTGGCAGAATAACCTGGTCCACCTTGAAAGAAATCGTAATTCGGTTTAATGTCAGGAGTCAAATCAATCACTTCGCCTGCTTCAAGTGTGCGTGTGGTTTCTAAAACAATTTTTCCACCGTGATGATTGGTACCTTCCCAATGACCAGTAAGCCCAACATTGCTGATGATTTCACCACCTTTGGCAGTATAAGCGGATGGAACTTCATCTTCTGGGTAAATTGCATTGAATGGACATTCTGGCACACATGCACCACAATCAATACAAGTGTCAGGGTCAATATAAATCCAGGGCCATTCATTGACGGGCTGACCGGGAATCATACATTCGACAGGG
>JAEURG010000003.1 GCA_016789345.1 Anaerolineales bacterium
TTGTTCGCGGCATTCTTGCTCCGCAATATTCTTGGTGGATAAATATCGTAAGGGCGAGGTGACCTCGCCCCTACAATACAAAAAGACATGACACAAGTCATGTCTTTTTGTATTGTATAATCACAACTTATGCATGAACGCCTGTCCTTCTACATCAAACGAGATAGTGTCATTCACAGCCTCAATCCACTCACCAAAGTAGTACTTGTATTTGCATTCATTGGTGTTGCCTTTACATTCCCTTGGTATTGGATGTCGCTTTCTCTATTTTTATTTGTATTAATTCCACTTGCCTTTATAGCAAAAGTTTCACGTGAATATTTCTTCACCGCCACGCGCTTGATTCTCCCCGCCGCTGGATTTTTATTTTTGATGCAAGCCCTATTTCAACCTATCGGTGAAGAAATCATTTTTCAATTTTATTTTTTAGATGCAACCCGCGAAAGTTTAGCATTTGCATTTACAATTGCCGCCCGCATCATAGTGATGATTTCTGCATTTACGCTTCTTTTGCTCACCACTCACCCCAGTGAGTTGATGTCTGACTTAACACGGCGCGGATTGCCCGGTCAATTTGCGTATGTGATTATCTCCACTTTACAAATTCTTCCGCAAATGCAAGCCAAAGCACAAACGATTATTGCCGCACAACGCTCACGCGGGTTAGATACTGAAAGTACATTTCTCAAACGCGCAGGTTCAGTGTTGCCATTGGTTGGTCCGCTTGTATTTGGGTCATTGGTTGAAGTGGAAGAAAGAGCCATCGCTATTGAAGCGCGCGGATTTACATCCAAAAAAGAAAAAACATCACTTCACGAAGTTCCTGATACTGTTACAGATAAAACAATACGCTGGATTTTAATCATCTTAATCATGCTCTCTATTTCACTTAACTTATGGCTTTCGTAAATATTCAAAACCTTACATATAAATATCCGCTCACCAAAACGCCGTCGTTGCAAAATATGAATTTGCAAATTGAAAAGGGTGAGTTTATTTCTGTCATCGGCGCAAATGGCGCGGGCAAATCTACATTATGTTATGCACTCGCTGGATTCGTTCCACATTTTTTCAAAGGTGAAATTTCAGGTGAGATTGAAGTAGATGGAGTCGCCTCTAGCAAATCAACACTCGATGAATGGGTGGTAAATGTTGGCTTGGCGTTTCAAAATCCGTTCAATCAAATCAGTGGGGCAAAATATACTGTCTTTGAAGAAATCGCTTTCGGCTTAGAAAATGCTGGGGTTCCACGCGAACAGATGCAAAGTCGAGTAGAAGAAGCGATGCAATTAACCGGAATCAGCAATCTAGCAGATAGGTCGCCATATTCATTATCAGGTGGTCAACAACAACGCGTCGCACTGACCTCCATCTTGGTCATGCAACCCAAGCTTTTGGTTTTAGACGAACCGACTTCGCAAATGGACCCGATTGGCACACGCGAAGTGTTTAGTGTGATTCATAATTTGACTCAAAGCGGCATGACGGTGGTGATGGTGGAACATAAAGTGGAATGGATTGCGCATTTTGCAACGCGTGTGATTGCGTTGAAAGATGGTGCGGTTTTGATGGATGGCAAACCAAGTGATGTGTTAACTTCTGATGTGTTAATTGAAAATGGATTTGGCGTTTCGCGTTATACATCCGTTGCGCGTGAAGCGAAGAAACAAGGTTTGTGGAAAAAAGAAAAATTGCCAGTGACGTTATTCGAAGCGGCGGAAGGGTTTGGAAGTAATAAGTTATGAACATAAACATTACTGATTTACATTTTACTTACCCCACTGGCCTCGAAGCCTTACAAGGCATTTCGCTGACAATACATTCAGGCGAACAAGTTGCCATTGTTGGTCAGAACGGCGCTGGAAAAACAACTTTGGTTCGTCACTTCAATGGATTATTAAAAGCAACATCGGGTTCGGTCATCATTGGTGATTGGGATACAACAAAATATTCTGTTGCTAAATTGGCTTCACGAGTTGGATATGTATTCCAAAACCCTGATGAACAATTATTTTCAAGAGATGTATTAACCGAAGTTGAGTTTGGTCCTAAAAACTTAGGATACTCAAAAGAAAAGATAGATGAATTAGTGAAACAGGCTTTGGTTTGGACAGAACTAACAGATAAAACTGAAACCAACCCGTATGACTTATCCCCCACATGGCGGAAGATGGTAGCGTTAGCATCTATTATCGCAATGGATACACCGATTGTGATTTTCGATGAGCCAACCACTGGGCAAGACTTTGCGAACGTCTCACGCATTGCACATGTAATTGCAGAATTAAAGAAACAAGGCAAAACTGTAATCACGATTACACATGATATTGATTTTTGCGCTGAAAATTTTGAGCGTGTGATTGCTTTATCAAATGGACAAGTGTTGTTAGATGGAACAGCACGCGACGTGTTAGGTCAAGAAGAGATTTTGGCTCAAACGTATGTTGACCCGCCACAGTTAACTCGCTTGGGGAAATTATTGAACTTTAAAGAGACTGTAATTAATCAGGAAGAGTTTTTGAAAGCAATAAAATAAAAATGGATGGGAAAACCAGCCATTTTTTATTCAGTCTTTAAATTTGCCATCATCACAATATAACTACCATCTTTCACTTCCATGCGATGGGCTGAGACCAAATACTGCGCTTTCTCTTGGCGTACATTCATCAGCGCAAGTGGATGGTTTTTTACATAACCACTTCCTCGAAAGGCTTGGAAAAACTCTCCACGTTCATACGCATTCCAAAGTCCAAGTTGAAGCGGAGATTTCCCCACCACATCTTTGCGTTCATAGCCTAATGACAAGATGAAAGAACGATTCACTTCGGCAATCTTTTCATCTTGCGCGCGCAAAACCATAATCACTGGAATACTATCGCCAGATAAAAGGCTATCATCACTCACGCCAAAACTTTTTCTTTCGGCGCGTCGTCTTTCAGAAATATCTTCTAAGATAATGGCTTTACCCAAGCGTTGTGTCTTCCAACGTACTGTTGAAATATGCGTATGAAAATAAGCAGGCTCACGTCCATCAATATTCATCACAACTTCACCACGTGCCATCGTGTGTGAAGCAATTAATTTGCTTAACATATCCCAAATCGGCAATGTTGAAGCAGGTTTGCCAATAAAAGTTTTAGCATCCTCATTAATATAATAATCAAATGCCTGATTGATATAAGCGATTCTATTTGACTCATCCAACACAATCACAACATCATCAAGGCTTTCTAAAATCGTCTCACCTGCAATCGGCATGATATCCAAAATACCAAAGCGCAAAAGCCCAATGCTGTAAATACTCATTGAGAGTATTAAAGTAATCGGCGTAATATCTAAATTAGGGATTGGGCTTAAGCCTGCCAAATAAATAATATTGCCTACAAAAGAAATACCCGCACCTAGCACAATAATATAAGATTGGAGTTTAAGTTCTGGCGGACTTACCAAAGACCAGCGCACCAAAACAATTGAGCCGATTAAAAAACTAATATATGAATAAGCAATCCAAACAAAAAAAGCAGGTCCATACTCTAGCGAAAGTAATAAAAAGCCACCGCCGTCTTTTTGGCTCATGCTTGTCCAATACAATTGATGCGAATTACTTGTCCAAACCAATAGGACAGTGGCAATTGAGAAAAGCCAAACCCAATAAATTCGATTGCCTTCAAAAACTTTTTTATGCCGCGCATATTCCAACGTAAAAAGCAAATATAAAGTTGGAACAGATACGATACCAATATATTCAATCTTCGCCCAAAACAACTGCCATTCTAGTTTGGCGCTCGCCAATTCAAATGCGTATGTAAAAGACCATCCGCTCAACGCCAGCAACATGCCTAACAACGGCAAAGAGCCAGGCACGCCGCGCCGTTGCGCCACCACCAAAGCATTAATCAGGCTGATTAAGCCTGCTACAATCATCGGGATAACATAAGGGTTACTTTGCCACTGCATAAAATACCGCCACTTTCAATATGATATACAAAGTTTACATCGAAAAATGGAAAAAGAGAATATTTAATCCATAACGATTTTGAAAGTTTTGACCAAAACCGCCTCGTTCTAAGGGGAAAACTGCTTCTTGACCCCTACACCTTCTTCTTAACTGACAATTCCTCATAGCCCGAATCATTCTCGTACAATTCCCGCTTGTAGATTACATCCTCAAACTCGTTAATGACCACTTCCGCCGTAGTGTAAATTTTGCACCCGCTGACGAGATGCCCGCCTATTGTCTTCCCCTCCCCATCCGAAATTGAAATATGAATATGCGAGCCGTGAATTGAAACCGTTCCAGTAATAGAGACAATTTCAAAATGACCATCATATTCGTTATAAGAATTTTGATTGGCTAACCGTAATGTGGCGTGAGTCAAACTCCCCACAGCGGATAAAATCACACCTGCTTGAATATTATTTTCGTTCACATATTCTTGAATTGAATCAAATAAATCTTGTTGAGGTTTAAGGCGGAAGGTGTGAGTTTTCATTATTAATTCGTAGGGGCGAGGCAAAGTGCCACGAAGTGGTATGCCTCGCCCCTACATAAAATTACCAAAACATAAATCCAGTTACAGAAAAGAACCAATCAATTAATGGTTGATAAATTTGCAAACCAAAGAATGCAACCAAAATCCCTAACATTGCGCCAACGATTACATCGGAAAGATAATGCACACCCATCGTCACGCGAGAAAAAGCCACAAGCGGAGCCCAAAGCCACAGAGCAAGTGCCAACCATAAGGGAGTCAGAAGCGTGGCGAGGACTGCAATCATAAATGCACGCGCGGCATGTCCAGATGGAAAAGAATGTGGGTCAGTGTTTCTGTAAATTCCTCCCCAATCTCCTGCTGGTCTTTTTCTTTTAAAGAAAAATTTTACGGCAAACACAACAACTGCTAAACCGCCAATGCCAAAGAAAATAACGGTTGCAAATTTTTTGAAGGTGGCATCGCCAAAGAACCACATTGCAATTAAGCCAATTGCCCAAAACCATGAATCGCCAGAATGTGAAAAAAAGATAGCAATAGTTCGTAATAAACCAGGCTTTTCGGCAATGCGTAATTGACCTGAATATTTTTTATCAAGTTCGATGATGGGACGAAGATTCATTTTTTATTTTGATAAGTCTGCACGGAGCAGTTCCAATTGATGGGGTTTATCTACATCCATGCACGGCTCGGCATGTGACCAGATAATGGCTCTGCCTTTGATTCCGATTCTTTGCGAAGCACGTTCTACCAAACCTTGCAAAGTGAATTGACGTGTGAATAATTGAAACAAGGTATCTAAACCAATCACTGCGGCTTGACGAAGCGGACTTTTACGATTGCCTATTAATTCTTCCCATGTATCTAAATGGTCTGTTGCCATGCTGACGTGAATGATATTTACGTCAGCCCCACAGATTTGCATATCTTTTAATTTTGTGTAGGTGCGGTTTGAATTTGGGAATCTTTTTTCCATTACTTCGCGCGGGCAAACGCCATAATATAAATCATCTTTGGTTTGCATACATTCTTTCACAAGCCAATCAACCATGTGGCTTTTGACAGTGGGAATATCAGATGAAACAATCATTACATATTCGCCATCTTTATTTAATTCAAGCGATTTATTTACGCCAACAACAATGTTAGACAACATGCGTCCTTGATTGGGAATGTAATGAATCGGTTTTTTACAAGTTAAATTATCTTTTTCTTCCAAGCCAATCAAAATAATTTGGTCAACTTCTTTGGCATCGCCAAGTGCATCTAACACCCATTGCACCATCGGTTTGCCTGCTACATCAATTAAGGCTTTGGATTTTCCTTGCGAATATTCATATAATTTATCGCCTGGTTCTGGAATCCCGCCAGCAGTGACGATTGCATTCATAAATTAATTTAACTCCTGCAATTGTGGTTCAAAACCAAGTTTTGTCAACATCTCGCTATATTCATCCCAAGTAAGTGGACGATTTTTTCCAGAAATGGCAACCAACGCGGCTTCCATCATGTTTGTTCCAAATGAACGACCTTCTAAAACAGGCGTAGTGGTGACGAGATATTTCACACCTGCTTTTTTGAATAGTTCAACATCTTGCGGCGTGGTGGTATTGGTGACAATGACTTTGCCACTCAAATCATCTGGCATGAAGCGTTTTATGTAATGACAATCACCAGCGATGACAGTTGCCCACGCATAATATTTTCCAAACTTCGGTGTGCGTTTTTCTTGCTTTTCGCCTGTCGGGTAAATCCATTCAAAAGGTAAGCGACCAGCAATCGGCATTAACAGAGCCGCGACCAATTTCAATTGTTTCAAAGTTTTGACTGCAATCGGAATATCCAAGCCAAACATCATGTCGCCGAATAAAGTTTCATAACCAGCATCCACAAAAGATTTTGAAAGTCCCCAACGGTCAACACCCAAAGTGACTAAAACTTTACGCCCTTTGGAATTAATATAATCACCAATTTTTTTATCTAAAAATTCTGCGGCTTTATTTTCAAGTGTATTTTTTAACCCGCCACCATCTACCACTGGCGTTTGCTTAATATATTTAATCATTGGGCGAACAGAATAAAGTGGATAAGATTTTCCATCAGCCACCACTTCTAAATCTGCGCCGCCCACACCAAACGCATCTACTTTGCCATCTAACTCTTGAAATTTCAAGGCGGCGGCTTCCATATTGCCGTCTGTTCCGATGCGTTCAATCCGAACGGTTTCGCCGAGTAAATTTACTTCAACCGATTTGTTGCGTTTTGATGACCCAATGCTCACGCTGACTGCATGTTTCATAGTGCATTCTCCAAAGCTGAGATTTTTTATATTATAGTACGGATTTAAGACTCGGGTTCAGCAGGTATAGATTCGGCAGGTGGAAGCGAAAAATAAAAAGTTGACCCAAACCCCGCTTCGCTCTTGACCCAAATCCTGCCGCCGTGAAATTCGACAATTCGCTTAACGAGAGCCAGCCCCACGCCTGTGCCTTCAGACTCAGCATCTAACTTGTTAAACAAGCCAAAGATTTTTTCGTGATGTTCTGGGGCAATCCCCATGCCATTATCTTTCACAAAAAATAAGTGATAATTATTCACATCCCTACCCTCATATCCAATTTCAATTTCAGGTTTTTTCTGTTCCCCCATATATTTTGCGGCATTATCTATTAAGTTTTGCAACACTTCTATTATACGAGGTTGGTCTACAAAAACAATTGGCATTTTTTCTTGCACTTGCACAGAAACATTTTTCTCGTAAATCCGTCCTTGCACATTTTCGAGCGCCACACGCACGAGACTTTCAAATGGAACTTCTTTCATCTCATTTAGCACCCGCCCAATACGTGAAAGCTCAAGCAAATCTTTTAAGAGTTGATTCATTCTATCGGTTGCTTTTGTCACCCTTTGCAAATCATGTTGAAACGATGCCACATCACCTCTCAACATACTTTTTTCCATAAACCCCAAAAAGCCGCGGATAGTAACAAGGGGAGTTTTTAAATCATGTGAAACCGTATAACTGAAGCGTTCTAATTCGGCATTTTTAACTTCCATTTCATGCAATAAACGTTGTCTTTCAATTAATTCTTTTTGCAACTGTTCGAGCAAGCGCGATTTTTCTGAGGTAATGACCACTTGCGCGGCAATGGTTTCTAACAGGCGAATTTGTTCTTGCGAATACGCATTGGCTTGTTTCGATTGCACAGACATCACGCCAATGGCTTTATCTTCCAAAATTAATGGAATACCTAAATAAGTTCTCATACCTACATCTCGCACAATGATGATGTGATGTTTGGTTTGTGCTTGTAGGTCTGAAATATCTGACACATACACAGTTTGCTTAGTCGAGATAACCTCGCCTGTTAACCCAGGTGTTTTTTTCAAATTGCGTGGCGGAATGTTTAAGTCATCATCATCATTTAAGAAAAGCGTATAAGTAAACATGCCTGTTTCTTCTTCATAAAAGCCGACATGAAAAGCATCTACTACAATTACTTTTTTTAATTCGTTTACAAAGGCGCGTAATTCGTTATACAAG
>JAEURG010000024.1 GCA_016789345.1 Anaerolineales bacterium
TTGCGCCTTTCAAAAACCATTCAAGCCAAAGTATCCAGTCCATTATTTCACCTTCGCCGCAATTGGTTCACGAATGGCAATGCCCATACTACGCGGCACCAACACCACACCCGCCGAAACAGAATCATCAATACTTACAATTGCTTCGCCGCTCACACCATCAAAACTAATTTTTGCCAAGTTATTAACTTCAACGCCTAATTTTTTGGCAGTAGATGAATTCATCGCAATTTTTGTCTCACCGATTCTTTGCTCAAGCAATTCGGCACTGCTGACTGTGATTCCATAATCATATAATTTATTAACTGGCACTGCTAACACTTCTTTTTCTTTTGGATGAAGAGCCGCTTCTTTTCTGACCTTCGGAATGCGGACTGTTCCTCCAACTTGTGCCATCGGGAGGAGTTGGACTCCTAAACCTTTGGTATTCTCATACGTCGTGCCGCCGTAATACATATCACTGCGACCCACAATTGGGAATTGTTCTTTCGTTTCAGCGAGTTTGTCATAATTCAAATCAGCAAATGCATCCACTGAATTCGATAATAAATCAAACACCACACGCACCGATGAACCTTCTAAAATTACGCCCATTTGCTTTGCAATCATAGATGTAATTGCAAAGTCTGGTTTGCTATCACCTTTGGCTGGCACTGCGGCATAAAATCTTTGTACACGTCTTTCACCAGAAGTTAAAGTACCTTCACGTTCTGTAAATGCTTGAGCAGGGAAAACTGCATCTGCAATTTCGGTTGTAGCAGTTTCGAGTAAATCTTGCACTGCTACAAATTTTGCACCTTTCAACGCTTTGGCTAAATTCGGGTCATCACCTACAGGGTCTGCCCCAGCAATGTAAACTGCTTTTCCTTTTAATGCTTTTTCCAAATCAGCCACAGGTTCAAAGCCCATTTCAAACGCACCTTGGTCGTTGGCTCTCTGCCACACACCGATTAATCCGTTATTCGCTCTGCCAACGTGACCAGTTTCTTTTAACAAACTTCCACAAGCGGATGCCAATGCTGAAGTGCCGTTCACTCCCAAACCATCACTACCATAGAAGATAATCGCGTTTTTGGCTTTGGCAAGTTCGTCACCAATTTTGTTTTTCTTACCTAAATCATGGATGGTCTTAACCTCGTTACCATGTGTATAACGAATGGTATGTTTTGCAAATTTATCTAATTTTGTTTCGCGAGCATTTGCAACGATTAACGTCGCACCACGTTGAGCCGCTTGCTTGACTCGCAACCACCAAATTGGTGCTTCTTCATATAAATCAGATGCAACAACAACAATTGCGTCACCTGCACCCATTTTGCTGATGTTTGTACCAGCACCCACGCCTACTAATTTAGTTACATCTCCACCACCCATATCAGAATATAAAATGGCTTTGCCACCGACTGTATCAGCAAGTGATTTGAGATTAAACAGATCTTCGTTTGATAATCGTCCAGAAGCCAACACAACAAAATCTTTTTTATTCTTGAGAAATTTTTGCGCGGCAAATTTTGTGGTTGCATCCCACGAAGCGCGAGCAAGTTTGCCGTCTTTCTTCATCATTGGCTTTGTGAGGCGTGCTTTGCTTTCAGCATAGTGATATGCAAAGCGACCTTTATCACATAACCAAATTTCATTCACTTCTTCATTTTGGCGAGGCATGACTCGTTTGACAACAATTTCACCACCTGCTTTGGCTTCACGTCGCGTGTTAAGAGTTGTGTTACAACCAACTGGACATTGCGTACAAATTGAGGATTCAGCACTCAGTTCCCACGGTCTGGCACCGAAGCGGAAATCGGCAGTGGTCAACGCCCCCACTGGACAAATATCAGTAGTGTTGCCAGAAAAAATCGAATCAAAACCTGGTTCAGATAATGAAACGATTTGCATTTTTCGTCCGCGTTCATCAAAACCCAAAACGGGTTCACTGGCAATATCTTCTTGGAAGCGCACGCAACGTGCACATTGAATACAACGTTCGCGGTCGAGATAAATTAATTCGCCAAGCGGAACTTGTTTATCAAGATTTTGTTTTTCATCATAAATGAAGCGGCTCTTGCCCGGACCATGTGCCATAGTCAAATTTTGAAGCGGACATTCGCCACCTTTATCACACACCGGACAATCTAATGGATGTGATGTGAGCAAAAATTCAACCGTGCTTTTTTGACCAGCAGTTGCTTTTTCAGTTTGTGTTTGTACAACCATGCCTTCAAAGACGCGATTGGTACAAGCCGTTTCAAGTTTGGGGCGCATGGCAATTTTTGGCGCGCCATTTTCCATGACAACTTCTTTTGTTTTCGGGTCAACCATTGGCGCGCCGATTTCAACCAAACACATGCGGCACATACCCACTGGCTCAAGTTTTGGGTGATGACAAAATACAGGAATATCCACGCCTGTCATTTTGGCGGCTTCAACCACAGTGATGCCTGCTGGCACACTGACTGTTTTTCCATTAATCGTTACGTTTACTTGTTTTGTCGTCATACGTTATGCTCTGTTAAATTCTTCTGGGAATCTTTCAATACCTGTTACAACTGCCATTGTTGAAAACTCACCCAAAGCACACAAACATTTGCCTTGAATTTGTTTGGCAACATTCAATAACAAATCTACGTCTTCATTTTTTACGCCATTGCCATTTTGCATACGCTTGCTGATGTTGTTCATCCAGAATGTACCTTCGCGGCATGGCGTGCATTTTCCACAAGATTCATGTTTGAAGAATTTGAGTGTTTTGCTAATCACCCATTTCAAATCCACTGTATCATCTAACACAATCACAGATGCAGAACCTAAATCTGCACCCATCGTGCGCACAGCGGCATAATCAATCGGTGTGTCTAACACTTTATCATTTGCAACAATTAATGAAGAAGATGCACCTGCTGGCATAATCGCTTTGACGGGTCGGCTATCTTGCACGCCACCACCATGTTCATAAATTAATTGTCTAAACGTAGAACCAAACGGAAGTTCATAATTACCGGGTTTGCGAACACGCCCAGATAATGAATAGATTTTTACACCAGCCGCATCTGGCGTGCCGATGCTTTTATACCAATCAGCACCATTTGCTAATATCATTGGAACATTGGCAAATGTTTCGACATTATTAATCACAGTTGGTTTGCCAAACAAACCTGCCACTGCGGGAAAAGGCGGACGATTTCGTGGTTGTCCACGTTTACCTTCTAATGATTCCAATAATGCGGTTTCTTCACCACAAATATAAGCACCTGCGCCAACATGTGTATAAATTCTCAATGAATAATCAGTGCCGAATAATTTATCACCGAGAATGCCTGCTTCTTCCATCTCAGCAATTTGTTTATCCATGGCTTCGGCAATTTGCCAAAACTCACCGCGCAAATATACATAGGCAACATTCGCGCCGACTGCATACGATGCAATTGCCAAACCTTCCAAAAATTGGAACGGATTCATTTCCATCAATTCGCGGTCTTTGAACGTACCGGGTTCCGATTCATCTGCATTGGCAACCACATAATGGGGCCAAATATTTTTATCGATGAACGACCATTTCAAACCTGTTGGGAAGCCTGCGCCTCCACGCCCGCGTAAGCCTGAGTTCTTAACCTCATCCGTCACTTGGCTAGGAGACATTTTCGTCACTGCTTTTTTGAACGCAGAAAATCCGCCATTCTTTTTATAGACGTTAAATTTATGTAAGTCAGGAATCTCTCGATGTCTTAATAAGATGTGACTCATCGCTTCTCTCCTGTTTCAACTTGTTTCAGCGACTGGAGCCATTCATTCACTCGGTCAATCGTCATGTACTCGTGATATTTGATTCCATCCGGTCCTTGCTCTTGGAACATTGGAGCTCGGTCACAAGCCGCGAGACACATCACATGCTCAACAGTGACCAAACCATCTTGTGTGGTTTCGCCATCTTTCACATTTAAGTGTTCACACACTTGATTAAAAAATTCGTCAGCGCCGCGTAAAGCACAAGGTAAATCGGTGCAAATTTGCATTCGATACTTCCCTGCTTTTTTCTCTTGATACAAGGTATAAAAACCAACCACTGAACCTACTTCAGTTTCAGTAATGCCTAAAAGACCAGCAATTTCTTGCATAGATTCTTTGCTGACGAAGCCTTCATCTTTTTGTACAAGATGCAAAAGCGGCATAACTGCTGAACGTTTATATTCAGGCGGATATTTCGAAAGTATTTGTTTTATTTCTTTGGGATATTTTTGTTGCAAACTCATCGGTCACTATCTCCAAGCACAATGTCAATAGAAGCAAGGATAGCAACCAAATCTGCTACCAAATGCCCTTTGGTAATTTCTGGTAATACTGCTAAATTATCAAATGAAGGGGTTCGCATGTGAACGCGATAGGGTTTGGGTCCGCCATCACTTTCGAGGAAGACACCTAATTCACCACGTGGAGATTCGACTGCGTTATAAATCGAACCTTTGGGTGCAAGAAAACCTTCTGTCCATAATTTGAAATGATGAATTAACGATTCCATGCTCACGCCGATTTCAGAACGTGGTGGCGGAACGAATTTACGATTCTCTGAACGAACTGGACCTAACGGCAATTTGTTCATGGCTTGTTCAATAATTTTCAATGACTCGCGCATCTCTTGAATGCGGACGATATAACGTGCATAAGTATCACAATCATCCGAAACGGGGACGTTGAAATCATATTGTTCATAACCGAGATATGGGGTGGCTTTTCTTAAGTCCCAGTTAACACCTGAGGCTCGTAGTGTAGGACCAGTTACCCCGTAAGAAAGAGCCGTCTTTTTATCTAAATAGCCGATGCCGACTAAACGGTCAATAAAAATGGGGTTGCGAGTCATCAAGCGTTCGTATTCATCCACACGTTTATGGAAGAGTTGTACAAAATCGCGCACAGCCTTTTCAAATTCAACGGGAACATCGCGCCACAAACCACCGGGGCGGATGTAGGTGGTCATCATGCGTTGACCAGAGACCATTTCAAAAATATCAAGAACTAATTCACGTTCACGGAAACAATAAAGGAAGACGGACATAGCGGCAAGGTCGAGACCAAACGCACCGAGCCAAACTAAATGTGAAGCGATGCGTTGCAACTCAACAAGAATCACACGCAGTGCTTGAGCACGGACAGGTACATCTAAATCCACTAATTTTTCGACAGCCATGACATAAGCAAGATTGTTACCCATGGTGTTCATGTAGTCGAGGCGGTCGGTCATCACTTCGGCTTTCTGATAGGTTTTGGCTTCCATATTTTTTTCGATGCCAGTGTGTAAATAACCAATATCAGAAATACAGTTGATGATGGTTTCACCATCTAACTCAAGCAACAAACGCAACACGCCATGTGTGGATGGATGTTGTGGACCCATATTAAGCAACATGGTTTCGCCACGCAATGCACGTTCTGAAACTAAGTGCTTGAATTGGTCTATGCTAACTTCTTGAATCTGCGTCATGCTTATTCCTTTGCGTACGGCTTGCGAATATCTATATCTTCAAAGTTAAACGTAAATTGTGGTTCTTCATAACCCAATGGGAAATCTTTTCGTAATGGATGACCTTCTGTACCTTCGGGCATTAAGATTCTTCTTGGGTCTGGGTGACCTTCAAACTCGATGCCGAACATATCCATCAATTCTCTTTCACGCCAGTTACAAGTGTCATATACACCTGTTCCCGTCGGCACTTTGGGATTATCACCATTGACTGGGACTCTTAATTGAATGAAAGCAATTTTTTCAAGTGATGTCAATTGATAAATGACATGAAAGCGTGGTGATGTTTGCGGGTAATAATCCACTGCGGTTAAAGCGGAGAGTAATTCAAAATGATGTTTATCTCGTAAAAGAGTTAAGGCTTCTACAATTTTTTCAGGTTTGACAAAACAATGCACTTCGCCACGATGTTCTTCGTAGGTGGCGCTAAATTTTTCTTGCAAATCTTTTACGATGGGTTCGAGTTTTTTATCCATTACTTATACTCCACCCTCACCCCTGCCCCTCTCCCATTGGGAGAGGGGTTTGGGGTGAGGGAAGGGTGAGATTATGCTGTTACTGGCGCAGTCACTTTTTGAGCATTGACCTTTTCATATAAAGTCATCACACCATGAATCAATGCCTCTGGGCGAGGTGGGCAACCTGCTACATATACATCTACTGGTACAACTTCATCTACACCTTGGAAGATGGCATAGTTATTAAACACACCACCACAAGATGCACAATCACCCATTGCGATGACCCATTTTGGTTCAGGCATTTGGTCATATAACAATCTCAAGACAGGACCCATTTTTTTGGAACAGCGCCCTGCCACAATCATTAAATCAGATTGACGCGGGCTGGCACGCATCAACTCCATACCGAAGCGACTCATATCATAATCAGATGCCTGCGCCGCCATCATCTCAATTGCACAACATGCCAAACCAAATAACATGGGCCACATCGCATTGGTACGAGACCAATTTACAACCGTTTCAAGTGTGGTGGTTGCCACACCCATATTTCCAAGTTTTTGTTCTATTCCCATTCAAGGGCTCCTTTCTTCCACGCGTACACATATCCAATTAATAAGATAACAATAAAAATCCCCATTTCAATCAAACCAAACAAACCGAGTTGACGAAACGCAATCGCCCACGGTAAAAAGAAAATCACTTCAATATCAAACAGGATGAATAGCACAGCAATCAGATAAAAACGCACGGGCATACGGCGCGTTCCTTCACCATACGGCACAATACCTGATTCATAAGGTATATCTTTCGCCGCAGATTTTTTCTTCGGTCCAAACAACTCCCCCAAGCCGATGGCAATGAAGGCAATCAGAGTAGCAACTGCAATCATCACCCCAATGGCAATATATTCTAAAAGCATGAAAACCTCTATGAATTTGCAAAAACTGACGTGCTTCTCGTCAGTATATCATAAGGCTTGCGAAAGTGCCACTTTTCACAAGGAGATTGCCCCGCTTCTTTCTAAGGTGATAGTTGGTTCTGTTTCTCAATCCCCCAAATAATCCCGCAACTCTCTACTTTTAGACGGATGACGTAATTTTCTTAACGCCTTGGCTTCAATTTGGCGAACACGTTCGCGGGTCACATCAAAAAAGCGGCTGACTTCTTCGAGAGTGTGTTCTTTGCCGTCCCGAAGCCCAAAGCGTAATTCGAGCACATCTCTTTCCCTGTCTGTAAGTGAGGCGAGGGCGAGTTGAATTTGCTTGCGAAGCATTTCTTTTGAAGCGGAATCCATAGGCGAGGGAGCATCAACATCTTCAATAAAATCGCCTAAAGAACTAGATGCATCATCGCCTACGGGACCTTCTAAGGAAACGGTCTCTTCAGCGGAACGCAAAGCGCGTGTGACTTTTTGTGAAGCGACATCTAACTTTCTTTGCAATTCATCTTTTACAGGTTTATTCTCGGCATGGGCTTTGAAAATTTCTTGCACGTCTGAAGCGGAAAGATAACCAACTTCAAGCGCAAGTTCTTCATTACTTGGGTTGCGACCTAAGGTTTGCGTGAGGTGACGTTGGGCGCGCAAAATTCTTGAAATGGATTCAAACAAATGCACTGGAATACGAATGGTGCGTGCTTGTTCAGCAATGGAACGATTAATAGATTGACGAATCCACCAAGTGGCGTAAGTGCTGAATTTGAATCCGCGACGTGGGTCAAATTTTTTGATGGCGCGTAATAAACCTATGTTGCCTTCTTGAATTAAATCTAACAATGGAATGCCACGACCTAAATATCGTTTTGCTACGCTGACGACTAAACGTAAGTTGGCGCGAATGAGTGCTTGGTTTGCAGTTTCAGCACGTTCTTTGATGGCATTCATTTCACTTAACAATTCTTCATCAGAACATAAATTACGATACAGAGTGCGTTGTGATGGAAATGATTTTTCTTCGCGAACATGTTTTTGCAACCACTCGGCATATTTCAATGGAAGCACATGCAATGCCAGAAAAACACTGTAAGCATGGCGAGCAAGGTTATCCCATAAATGGTCAATGCCCCAGTGACCGTTATCAAGATAAGTGCGTAAATAAGATGGCGAATTAAGTTCCCACCCAGCATGAAGCGTTTGTGAATCTAAAATCAATTTTGTTAAATCAGGAAGTTCATGGTCGAGGCGTTCGGCATCTTCAATTAACCTATCCCACGAAGTGAGCATTTCAGAAATAAGCGAATGATAAATGGAAGCCGCAAGTGAAACGCCTTTGCGTTGTTTTAATTTATTGAGAGTTTCAATGAGGCGATTGGCTTCAATTAAAGTCGCTAGACGAAATTCACTATCAGCATCTAATAATTTAACTTGACCAATCTCGCGCAAATACAAACGGACAGGGTCTTCCGAATGGTCAGTGGTTTCGTGGGTGGGGATGATTAACGCATCTTCAAGGTCTTCGGCTTGATTTTCCAAAATGGATTCATCAGGTTCGAGGAAATCATCATCCACAAGGTGAGATGGCAGAGGTTTATCTTCTGCAAGCGATTCCAAAACATGATGAACGGAAAGCGGCTTGCTTTTCGGTTCGTGATTTCCTGTTTTTGATTTGTTTTTTGCCGACATGCTTTTTCTCCACGAGGCTGTACTTAACAACACTCAAACCCTGCGATAGTATCAAAAAACTTTGCCACGAATTTCGCTAATTCACGCAGATTTCTTAAATCAATTAGCGAAAATTCGCGTTATTCGCGGCTAAAAAATTATTGTCGTTTTACAATTTTTCTTTTCGCCAAATCTAAACTTCGCAATAAACGTGTAAACTGCATGGTTTGTTCTTGATACAACTTAATATTCGTGCCACCTTGCGTTTCATCATCCTCTTGCATAAAACGTAATTGATTCACATTTGCAGTTGCGTGTGTGCGACGTAAATCCAAAAATCTATTTAACAAATCTTCCAACAATTTATCATCATACGTTTTTTCAAGTTTTTCTGTTTGAGATAACAAATCATTCGCAAGCGGAGTTAACGCTTCGGGCAAATGACTCGTCAAATAATTTTGATGTTCTTTTTCATCTTGCTCAACAGCGAGTCTCAAAACGCCAAACAACAATTGATGGTCTGTATATTCAAAATCTTCCACAGCCAATGGGCTTAGCCCAAACTCTTCCAACTTTCTATCCAAACGATATAAAAACTCAGGTTTTTTCAACAATGCGCCTAAGCAATACGATTCAATTTTTATTCTTGGATTAACTGCCGCGACAACGGCTTCTATCTTTTGATTTGATTCTTCGCCACGCGGCTTGCGCCTCATTACTTGAGGGCGAGCTGTTGTGCTAGCCAAAGCCGATTCATTAACCTTCAACATCCGCGCCAACGCCTGACGATACGTATCGCGTTCCAACGGATTGCCAATATCATCAATTAACGGAAGCACTTGTGCCGCAATTTGATTCTTGATCTTCGGGTCATTTAAGTTTTGACCCACCGCCAAAGAATCCATTACATGCGTCACAATCGGTTTAGCGTTTTCAATTAGCGTTTTCCATTCTTCTTTATCACGCGCCACAATTTCATCAGGGTCTAAATCATCAGGAATAGATGCGACTCGCAAATCCGCTTGCAGGCGAGATTCATTTCGCAATAATCCACGTGCATCAAAAGCGAGTTCGCCTTCCTTATCCATTGCGGAGCGTGCGGCATCGAGTCCGCGCAAAACTGCTTTTTGACCAGCCACATCTGGGTCGAGTGCTAAAACAATTTTTCTTGTATATTTTTTCAGTAAACGCAATTGGTCTTCTGTTAAAGCAGTGCCCATTGGTGAAACGACATTTTCATAACCTGCTTGATGCAAAGCAATCACGTCCAGATAGCCTTCGACAATCACAGCTTGGTCAGCGACGCGTATGGGCTTGCGAGCTCTATCTAGTCCATAGAGCAGGCGTCCCTTAGAGAAAAGAGGCGTTTCGGGTGAGTTAAGAAATTTGGGGATATCGTCAGGGTCAACAATGCGAGCACCGAAACCAGTCATGCGACCTTGTTCATCACGTATCGGAATCATGATGCGATTGCGAAAACGGTCAAATACTTTTCCATCTTCGCGTTCAGATAACATGCCCGAATTAATTAAATCTTGTTCGGAATAACCTTTTGCAGAAAAATGTTTGAGGAAATTATCATAACCAGCGGGCGCATAACCCAACCCAAAAGTTTCAATGGTGGATTCAGTTAATCCGCGCTTGTCTTTGAGATAATTAAAAATATTTTTGTTATTAAATAAATGAGTGCGATAATAAATGATTGAGTCTTCTAAAAGTTTGCGGAGATTTTCATAAGCCTCTTTTTGCTCTGGCGTTTCGCGTGTGTATTCTTTGATTTCAACGCCAGCACGCAAAGCAAGTTTTTGCATCGCTTCTTTGAAGTCAATGCCTTCGCGCTTCATCACAAACTTGAAAATATCTCCGCCTTCATTGCATTGACCAAAGCAACGCCACGTTCCCGTTTCGGGCCACACGACAAAAGCTGGCGTTTTTTTATTATCGTGAAATGGACAAAAGCCGGTGTAATTTTTGCCAGCATGACGTAACTTGACTCCCGCTTCTGAAACGAGGTCAACAATATCAATCTTGGATTTAATTTCATCAAGGGTAGACATTAATTGAATTATAGACGGATTTATCAAATCGGGAGATCAAAATTATATTTTGCAAAAAAAGCGTGACGCTATAAGCGTCACGCTTTGATATCGGTTTGTTTTCAAAGCATTATTCGTTACCATTGCCATTGCCATTACCATTACCATTACCATTGCCATTACCATTGCCATTACCATTGCCATTACCATTGCCATTACCATTGCCATTACCATTGCCATTACCATTGCCATTACCATTACCATTGCCATTACCATTGCCATTACCATTACCATTGCCATTACCATTACCATTACCATTACCATTACCATTACCATTATTAGAGTTGTTATTGCTTGAATTATTATTGTTGCTTGATTGATTCGATGATGAATCGTCACTAACAACGCCATCGGTATTAGTATCACAAGTAGGCTCGCATGAAATAGAAGGCGTAGAAGGTTCTTCTTCATCTTCTATTACGCTTGATTCAACAGTTTCTGAATTTGAGCTTTCTGCTACAACTGGTTCTAGAGCAGTTAATAAGAAATTATCTAACACAGGGCTTGAATAACCTGATTTTTTTAATTCTTCTTGTTGATTTTGTAAGACTGGCAAAATCAGTGTAAATGATTCTTTGCCATAATGTAATGATAAATTTTCTATAGCGGCTTGATATTCATTCCATGCAGTTGTGCGTTTGGTAGCATCGTCTGATACTGCAAAAAATTCATCAAGCCTGCGCTCTACTAAGATAAGTTCTACTGCAACTGATTCTGAAGCAATGTTGAGCCAAACTTGCTCACTGGCACGTTTCCATTTATAAAACGCATCACCCGGCATGGCAGATTGTGCTTGAACTGTTCCAGTACCTAATAGACTGAAGGCAAGAACAAAACATGCTACAACTGTTCGGGCAACTTGTTGCATCATGGCTATGCTGGGTAATTTTATTTGAATAGGTGGAAGGGGGTGTTTACGAGGTTGAAACTCTAGATATCGGCTGAGGGAATCTCGAATGTAGGCGGTGAAAGATGGAGCAGGTTCAACATCCGTGTATTGACCAAGTTCAATAGCAGTATCAAGGAGAGGCTTTAATATAGAAGCGTATGGGTAATAGAGACGTAAGCAGTCTTCTACATCAGCAGTTCCAGCAGAAATACGAATGAGACAATCATCGAGAATGATATTAATTTTACTAGGAAGTGTTCTTAGGTTGGTTCGCCGAATTGCTTTTATAAATGCAAATAAATCCACCGCTTGCATTTTTTGAATTTTTTCTAATCTTTTATTAAATAGATATGCAATATGTGTATCGGGCATACCTACAATGTACTTTAGCACAATGAGATGTTGTTCAGTAGGAGGCAATACACGCAACAAATCTTTAATGGTTTTTGCATCTTTTATTTCTATTGGATTTGATGATGAAAAATTAGGTCTTGTGAGGGAGTCAGGATGGGTATGGTTGTATTCAAGAATATGATTTTTTGCAATGGAGTATAACCATACAATAAATAAGGTATCTTGAAAACGATATTGTTGTATTCGTTCCCAGGCTGTTAAGAAAACTTTGTATGTAATTCCCTCTGCTGTTTGATTGTTTGGTGAAACAAAATAAAGATAACGATAAATTCCGTCTACATATAAATCGTATATTTTTACAAAAGCATTTACATCTCCAGATTTTGCCAATTGGATGAGGTGATTCTCTTCCGGGGTTTGACCTAAAAAATGATGTTGTTTGATGTTATTCATGAAGTAACTCAAAATCTGTCTTTCAAGAATATTTAGGTCATTTTTTGATGATGGCAACTACCTAGTGATGTAATATTTTCTCTCTTATTGAATTGTGTTTCATATTAATTTCATTGCAGAAATTACTTATAGAATCTTTCGAGTTTTCTCAAATTTTAAGGGTTGCATCCCTTTAGTTGTTTTGCTTAAATCAAAACAGGGCAATCCATAGATTGCCCTGCATCATTTCATTAAGTTATATTTTACAAATCGCTTGAATTATCACCCTCGGATTCGCATCCGCCACGACCTTCGCTTTCAGGCGCAGGGTATGGTTGCAATTCAGGCTGAGCGGATTCTTTCTTCAATGGATTCACCACTGAGCCATTGAGCATATACATTCCCAAACTTTCTTGGCGCGCCACTGTTGCTGACAAGGCTTGCACACTGAAATACACGCCAGCAACAATCACGAGGCTGATAACGAGAGCAATAGCAAAACGGGTCAACTTAGACATGGTATCTTCTCCTTAATATATACGAAACGATACACGGCTTAACAAAATCTCCACACCTGAACGATGTGGAGATTATACACAAGTGTTTTGGGTTTGGGAAAATACTTATAAAACCCTAATTTAGAAACCTTCGAGTTTGCTCAAGTCTACAATGCCATTTGAAAGTGATGAGATTTTTTGCAGCAAGCCCAAGCGATTTTCTTTCAATTTTTCATCTTCTGCCATTACCAACACTTTATCAAAAAACGAATTAATGGCGGGCGTTAACTTTACAACGATATTCAAAAATTCATCTACATCTGATGGCTGATTGCTGATGGTTTTTACTTCCGCAAACAAATCTTTTTCTTCTTTGTCAGTAAATAATTTTTCATTGACTTTGAAAATTTCTTTTTGATCGCGGGTGATGCGGACACATCTCGCAAATGCAGGGAGAATAGATGACCAGTCATCACGCTTCACCCAAGCGGATAGTTGTTTCACCGCTTCAGCCGATGCCGCAGGGTTAGCGGATTGCTCCGCAAGCACCGCTTCAACAACATCATGTTTGTAACCCATATCTTTCAAGACAACAGACAAACGCCCAGAAATAAATTCTAAAATTTGATTTTGTACTTCAGCATCAACTTTAATTGGTTGTGTCTTCGCAGATTTTTTGACAGCGTCTGCTAAGTCAAAATCAATATTATGTTCAATCAAAGGTTGCACAACACCAATTGATGCACGACGTAAACCAAATGGATCTTTTGCACCAGTGGGAGCAAGTCCCGCGGCAAATAAACCAACTAATGAATCTATTCTATCTGCTAATGCAACTGCTAAACCGATTTTTGTTTGAGGAACGGTTTGATATTGCTCACCAATAGCAGTAGCAACTTCTTTTGATTCACCACTTCGTAAAGCATATTCCCCACCAATGATTCCTTGAAGGGATGTCATTTCGGTGACCATTTGAGTCACTAAATCTGCTTTGGCTAAATGAGCGGCACGACGAGCAAAGACTGCTTCATCTTTTTCCAATTTCAACATTGGAATTAATTCATTAACTAATTTTTCAATGCGTTCTGATTTATCCAACATCGAGCCAAGTTTGGTGTGGAAAGTCAATGTCGAAAGTTTGGGACGATATTCTTCGAGTTTAAGTTTCACATCTTCACGGACAAAGAAATTTGCATCAGCGAATCTCGCACCTAAAACATGTTCATTTCCTTCGCGGACAGTGTCAATGCCAATATCATCACCATTTCTAACAGCAACAAAATGTGCAAGTAGGGGCGACTCTCCCTGGGCTAACCGTGTATTTGATTGCGAACCATCCTTGCCTGACGAGGCGACCAATTGCGCTTGAAGAGTCGCCCCTACACGTTGAACTGGAAAATATCGTTGATGTTTCTTCATTACTGAAATCAAAACATCGCGAGGTAACCCTAAAAATTCTTCGTTGAAACCGCCCATCACGGCAGTTGGCATCTCAACGAGGTTTGCAACCTCGTTGAGTAAGGGCGAGTCGTGACTCGCCCCTACAAAATCAAAAATCGCTTCACCACCAACTAAAGATGCGGCTTGTTTGACTTGTTCAATAATAGAAGCCTTGCGTTCTTCTTTATCCAACACAATACCTGATTCACGAATCACGTCAAAATATTTATCAGCAGAGGGGATTTTGATTTCTGGAGAATCATAAGGGCGAAGTCCACGAGTTACATTTCCTGATACAACTCCTGCATATTCAAATGGAATGACCATATCACCAAGTAATGCAACAATCCAGCGAATTGGGCGAGAGAATGAAATACCAGAGTCATTCCACTTCATTGATTTTTCAAATTTGATACTTTCAATTAATTTCGGTAATGCTTCTACCAAAACTTCTGGAGTCGGTTTGCCTTTTTGTTTTACAACAGCGAAGACGTATTTGCCTCCACCTTCTTCACGAACTTCTAAGGCAGATGGATCAATATTATTTTTCTTGGCAAAACCTAAACCTGCTTGTGTGGGTTTGCCATCTTTGTCAAAAGCTTTATCAGCAGGTGGACCTTTGACAACTTCTTCACGGTCTGGCTGATTCGGAGAGAGAGAGTCGATAGAAACAGTCAGCCTGCGTGGGGTTGTAAAGATGCGAATCTCTTTGTGGTCAAGATGAAGTTCATTGAAAAAATCCGAGATACGAGATTCGAGAAACGAGTAAGCGGAGTCAACATCAGAGGCTGGTAATTCTTCAGTTCCAATTTCAAGAAGGAAAGGCAAAGGTGAATGGTGAATAGGTAATAGGGTTGCTTTGCCCAATTCACTATTCACTATTCCCTTTTCTTTCAACAATGGATATTCAAGATTCTTTCTTTGCTCGCTATAACTTTCCGCAACACGTTTGGCGAGTTCACGCATGCGACGGAAAAATGCTTGACGTTCTGCAACAGAAATCGCGCCGCGTGTATCGAGCACGTTGAACATGTGCGAACATTTCAAAACATAATCATGGGCAGGGACGATAAGTCCTTGCGCGAGACATGCATCGGCTTCGGCAGAAAACAAATCATACATCTTGCGGATGCGATCAACATCGGCAGTTTCAAAATAATATTTTGAATGTTCAAATTCTTCTTGACGGCGAATTTCACCATACGTAACGCCTGCACCAAACTCTTCATTCCAAATCGCTTTGGCATTGTTGAGTGCAATTAAAATTCTTTCAAGCCCATAGGTAATTTCAACAGAGACAGGGTCAAGCGCGACACCACCCATTTGTTGAAAATATGTAAACTGCGTAATTTCCTGACCATCCAACCAAACTTCCCAACCCAACCCCCACGCAGAGATAGCAGGCTGTTCCCAATTATCTTCGACAAAACGAATGTCATGCTGACGTGGGTCAATGCCCAAGGCTTTCAACGACTCAAGATACAACTCTTGCGGATTGCCAGGGTCGGGTTTGAGAATCACTTGAAACTGCGTATGCAATTGAAAACGATTCGGGTTTTCACCATAACGCCCATCATCGGGTCGCACAGATGGTTCGACATAAGCGACATTCCACGGTTCGGGTCCGAGTACGCGTAAAAATGTAGCAGGGTTCATCGTGCCTGCGCCTACTTGGGTGTAATACGGCTGTGTGATTAAGCATCCGTGTGATGCCCAGAAGTCTTGTAGTTTGAGGATAATGGATTGGAAAGAGGATTTCTGCATTTATATTTTCGATTTCTGCTTTACGATTTTGGATTTTGTTTGGGGATTATAACTGATGGTTAATGGAAGATGGAGAATGGAGTGGCTGCTCCATTCTCTATCTTTTCGTTTCATGCGGAAATTGATAATGGTTTTGTTTCAAGAGACATTTACCTAAATTTACGCATTTACTAGTAGTGTAATTTAAAAAAATATTCAAGATGAATTAAGGAGTACATTTTCCTTTGTTTCCAGTTTGGACATTTTGATTTACTTTATCTCTACCCCATAAGCCTGCAAAAAGCGTTTCAGATCCACCTTCATTATCATAATAAACTCGGTTTCCTGAACAAACCGAATCATTGCAATTAAACTCATATTGTATATATTTTATTGGTTTGCCGTTATAAACTAATTCACCGTTAAGTATTTCTTGCCAAGTACAGAAAGTTAAGAACAGGGCAGTTGATGTAGGCGAAGGCGTGATAGTAGGTATATTGGTGAGAGTCAAAGTAGGTGTTTTTATTTTTGTTAGGGTTTTAGTTGGTTCAAAGGTACTAGTAGGTGTTGAAGTTGCAGTATTAGTCGCCTTTGGCTCAAAGAATAATAGGAAGTTATCAATTGAAAATAACAATATAATTCCTAAAACAAGAATAAAAATACCTCCAACCCAATAAGTAATTTGACTATTAGCTTTTGGTTTTACAACAGCGGTGGGCTTATCTATTTTCTTTTTAAGTGCAGTCTTTTCTCGCTCTTTATTTTCCTGCTTGGCCTTTTCAATAATGGCTTCTCGAGCCTTCTTTTCGCGGGTTTCTTTTTCTATTCGTTCTCGTACAATTTTTTCTGTCTCTTGACGTTCTTGTTTTTCGCGTATTTCTTTTTCAAGAGTAAGTTTATCTTCATCAATATCATTTTTTGGTAACTGGACAGTATTGCGTTCTAATTGTGAAGCACGGAATTTCAAAGCTTTCATCATCTTTGTATAACCTGCTTCAATGGTCAAATCCACCCATTGATAACGGCTTAAAGCAAATGGAACTTCACATTCTTCAAACTTGACTGGAATCAGAAAGATTTTCCCTTCTGGCATTTCAAGAGCCTTATCCAATGCAAATTTTATTTCCTTCTGGATATAACCTTCTTTATCTACAGAATTTTTTGTCAAGCAGATAATAATGGCATCTGAAGTTGCTAATGCTTTTGGGATTTCTATTTGCCAATCTTGTCCACCAACTAAATGTTCTTCATCAAACCATGGATTAATTCCACGCCTACGCAAGTAGCGATAAAGTTCCCGCACTTTCGGCTTATCAGCAGAAGCGTGGCAGAGAAATACTTTGAGAGGGCGTTTATTGTCAACGGACTTCATAACGGACTCACGGAGTTAAACGGATTTGGGGTTTGCATGAATTGAGATAATTATACATGGTGATAAGTCCGTTTTGTCTGTGAGTCCGTGAAAGAGTCCGTTTACAAACGGTTGTATAAGTCTCGCACGGCGGGTTTATCCGCTGATGCATAGCAGAGAAATACTTTAAGAGGGCGTTTGGATTCTGACATTTATTTTTTAACTGGCTTTTATAATATGGTTTCTTAGCCAATCAGTAAATACATCACGGCTTATATTGCCCGAAGCAACCCCAAGAATAATCTCGACTTGCTCATCTACGGTAGCAGAAATTTCATAGCCGTTAAATATTAGAAAAGATTCGATGGCGGCATGACCTGTCCGCTTATTTCCATCAACAAAAGGGTGATTTTGAATTAAAGAATACCCCAGCGCACATGCTTTTTCAAAAATTGTTGGGTATAACTCTGCATCATTGAATGTCATCCGCGGTTGTGCAACTGCTGATTCTAAAGCCCCAAGGTCATGAATTCCAAACCCGCCACCTGATTGCTTCATCACACGGCTGTAAATTTCCAATATTTCTCCCACCGTTAAGTACCTCATTTATGCCAGCCGTTTATATAGTTCTGCGTTTTTATTCAAAACGTATTCTACAACCTTTTGAAAATCATCCATCGGGCGAGTTAATAAATCTTCGAGACTAACGCGCACTAAATCCTCCGGTGCAACATGAAACCGCTCAGCCAATTCTTGGAGTCTTTTTACTCGTTCATCAGATAAGTTAATAGTTAATGTAGTCATAAATTACCTGCTTTCACTAATAATCAAATTATACTCGGGTAAATTTATTTTGGTCAGACGGTTGTATAAATCCCGTACAGCGGGTTTGTCCGCAGAAGCGTGGCAGAGAAATACTTTGAGAGGGCGTTTGGGCGCCGCACTGAGCTTGTCGAAGTGTTCGGGCATTTTATTTTTTCACCACTAAGGGTCACAAAGGTTTTTGTCAATCTATATCTGTTACAGTAATTTCTTAAATTCTTCTATGGTCAAACCTGCATCTTTGATAATTCCGCCCATTGTAAATGCATTAATTGGGTTATTGCGCGGGATGATAATAATTCGGTCATCTTTCGCCATGGAAATATGCTTTCCTTGACGAATCACACGAAAACCCGCTTTTTCAAAAGCCTTTACTGCTCGTTGATGTTGAATTCCCGCCAATTTGGGCATAATTACACTGGAACCTCAACCAAACGAGTTTCTTTATCTTGATTCAAAATTTCAATGGTTTCAAGATATGTTTGAATCGCATCTTTTATATTTTCAATCGCTTCTTGTTCTGTTTCCCCTTGAGACCAGCAACCAGGAAGTCCAGGTACCCAAACAGCAAAGCCTTCATCTGTTTCTTCAAGTCGAATTTTGTAAATCATTTTCTTATCTCCGTCTAAGACAATCTTTTATAAAGTTCAGCATTTTTGTTCAAAACATAATCAACAGTTGCTGAAAATCGAAACACCTCTTCAATTGCCTCAGCACTTAATTGTGGATAGGTTTTCAGAATTTCTTCTTTCGTTCCACCGCTAGCAAAGAGTTCAAGAATAAACTCAATGCTGAGACGTGTACCAGCAATATAAGGTTTGCCGTTTAAGATTTCATGGTTATAAGCAATATGGTTAAACATAATTTTGCTCCTGAATACTTGCTATTATATCTTTCTTTTTACTTATGCCCCTTAAGACCATATTCCGAAGTCAACGGGTCAACGAAAAGGTCTGGCTCTTTAGGCGGATACCTAGTAAAAATTAGAAAAGAAATCAGTATCACTATCAAAAAGAATATGCCTATCAATATCGTCAGCCAACTAGCCGATAACTCTTTCAAAAACTGTGTGCCGGTCACTTGTGCAATGGCAATCACAACAAAAAATGCACCAATATCCAAGGCAAGGATGTTCTTTTTTGTTATATATTTATATCCATAAACAATGGCTATCATAGCAATTGGAATCGTATAAAGTGCAATTGTCTTTGCTGGAATGAACGAATTGATTTTATATCCCCCCGCAAGAAACTCAATTAGATATAACAAAAATACGGGCCAAAAGGCTATTTTTATATGCTCCCAATAGCTTTCATTTACAGCCGAAAAAATTGCTACAAATTTATTATGCTTACTCCAATCGTAAGTAAAGTGTAAAACAGAACCAATCAAAAAGAGCGGCACAATCATCCAAACATCAAGCGTAACGATTTGGTTTATGTCCATAGTTTTATCCTATTCTTGATTTGAGAATCAATTTCATTTCTCAATCAAGGCTTCAACTCAAAATTCAAAAATGTACCATCAATGCGATAGGCATCGCGCAAACCTTTGTAGCCTAAGAATAACCATTTTTGCGAAGATGGAACTGAAACAGAATTGGTTACAAACACATTAGGGTTAACGATACTTATCACAGAAAGGTTATCAAATCTGAATGAAATCGAATATCCATTACCTTGGTCAAGTGCTTTTGTGCCTTGAATAGTTACATAATTGGATGGGTCTTTTTGAATAAAAACATTCTTTTGAACGCCGCCATTCAACATAATCATTAACAAACCTTGTGAATTGATATCAGGCTGAGAAAATATTCCCATCAACAAATCAACATTGGTCAAGTCTCTGAGGCGGATGGTAAATGTCACTGTGCCACTTTCAGGCAAAGGCGCGAACAATCCATACGTTTCACTTTCACCACGTCCAGTACGATGATAGAGAAAATCTAAATCGCCAAACTCTGCCGAAAAAACATGCACAGGTTCTTGCAGACAACCATCGCCTCGCTCTACGGTCTGAACTGTTGATGGATACCCACGCCACACACTGCTGATACAGCCTTTTATCCAATCTTCGCCAAGTGGCACAGGCGAAATCGGTGAAGGTGTAAATGTCGGTGTATCCGTTGGTGGGATAGGTGTTGAAGTTGGCGCGCCCGGCGGAACTGTATCTGTGGGAATGGGCGAAGAAGTAGAGGTGATAGTAGGTGTTTCTGTTACAGATGAAGCTGTGCCATTTAGAATCGAAGAAGAATTTGAAGCAAACAATATAATCAATGCAATGATAAAAACAAAAAGGATAATAATAAAAACCCATTGCAAAGTATCTATTTTATCTTTTGGTGGCTCAGGCTTATTTTTAGGTGAGCCTTCACCTCGTTCAATAGTAATTTTATTCCCGCTTCCAGAAACAATGACAGCGTCATTTGCATCCCCGCCAACCCCAATGCCATTGTTGGGTTTATTGTTTTTACCCATCGTATCCACCTTTCTGTAATGTAAAACGGTATCAATGTTAAAGAAATTATACAACGAAAACGAAACGATACAACTACATACAGCGCGTATAATTCGCTTATGCTTATCATCATCAGTGACCTGCACCTGCGCGACGGCACCACCGCCGATTCTATTTCACCCAGTGCCTTTCGTTTGTTTGCACGCCGCCTCACAGAAACCGCCCGTTTTGCTTCGATTCGCCAAGATGGGAAATATCGCCCAATTGAAAATATTGATGTTCTACTTTTGGGTGACATTATTGACACGATTTATTCTACAAAATGGCTGGATACACCCCCGTCCGCTTCAAACTACATTCGACCTTGGTCTGATTCAACAAACCCTCATTATGCTACCAAATTAGCAGAAGTGACAGACGGCATCCTTGCACATAATGAAGAATCATTATCTATATTACGCAGGCTTGCCAGCGGTGAAGAAATAAAACTTGCGCCTGCTACCAATAATGGTGAGCCTGATTATCAAAGCAAAGAACAAATTCCAGTAAAAGTTCGCATTCATTACATGGTTGGGAATCATGATTGGTACTATCACCTTAAAGGGGAGGCGTTTGACCAAATCCGCTCGAAGATGATTCAAAAGATGGGGTTGAGCAACCCAGTTTCCCCGTTCCCGTATGAAGCGGAAGAATCTCCTATCATCAAAGATTTATTTGAACGTCATAAAGTTTATGCACGCCATGGTGATAAGTACGATATGTTTAATTTTGATAAAGAAAAAGGTCGTGAACATAGCACTGTGGGCGATGCCTTTGCAATGGAAGTGAGCAATCGTTTTCCGATTGAAGTGAAAAAAAGATTCGGTGATGAATTGCCAAGCGGAATTATTGATAGCCTCCGAAAAATTTCAAACATCCGCCCTGCGTTAGCCGCACCCATTTGGATTAGTGGGCAAATTCATGAGTTTGCTGAAAAGCGTGCCTTAGAAAAAGAATTAAAAAAAGTTTGGGATGATATTGCAAATGAATATTTGCAATTGGATTTTGTGCGCCAAGCTGATAAATCTTTTCAGTTTGATGTGGTGGATGTAATGGAATTGATTATCAAAATTTCGGGGCGAGCTTCGTTCAAGACTATTAATGATGTAATTTTATGGGTAAGAAAAAAAATGTGGGGTGGGCATCATTCTTTTTCACATTATGCACATCAAGAACCTGCTTTTATAAATGGGCAGGCGCAGTATATTGTCTATGGTCACACACATCATCATGAAATTGTGCCGTTGGGATTAAATACAAAAATGCCGAAGCCTGAAAGTCAAATCTATTTCAATTCAGGTACTTGGCATTCGTATTATGACTTGGCGATTCAAAATTCTAAGAAGCAACAGTTTGTGCCGTATCAAGCACTGACCTATTTAACATTTTATACAAATGAAGAGCATGATGGTCGTCATTTTGAAACATGGTCTGGGGCGTATGCGTAATACCAATACCATGTCATTCTGAGGGAGCATTCTTTGCGACCGAAGAGTCTCATCCTATTGACGTGAGAGATTCTTCGCTTCGCTCAGAATGACATACAGGGATTATTTCTTGAAAGTCTCTCTCCAAACATCGAGCGGGTCATCTCCAAGCCTCAAACTGAGTCCATGTAAGAGCAAACCAAATTGCGAGAGGGCAAACCATATCAAAAAGAAAGTGATTGAAATAGAAGCGTTATCAATCCATTTTGGTGTGGATTCTATTAACATCGTCACTTGCTCGCGCCAGCCTGATAGTTGTATATCGTAGCCTTGTAAAACTTGCAAAAGATTTTGCAAGTTTTGTTTTGTGGATTCAAAGTCACCGCCGAGTAAGTAAGATGTGTCACTGATAAAAACGGAGGCTTGTTCGGCAAGTAATTGCACGTTTTCGATTTCAGTATCTAGCGAGTCAACGCCTGTAATAATGTTTACTAGTAAATCGTCGCCGGGGATTTGTATATTGACAAATGGAATCGAGTTCAATTGTTCAAGCGTGGTGCGTAAATCTTCTAACACGCGACGAACTTCGCTAATTTGTGTGCGCGTGGTTGCTAAATTTGGAATGAGTTGGTTATTTAATGTTTCATCCACTTCTTCTAAAACTTGTTTAGCAGATTTGGATTGTTGAGTTAAAGAAGCCAACGCATCTTCAGCAGATTGGATGATTCGTAAGGCACGTTCTACTTCATCTTTGGCACTGCGTAAATCGGTTTGGATTTGGGAAAGTTGTGAGTCAATGTCTGTAAGTTGGTTGGTGGCTTTTTCGGTTAAAGGCGTGTTATACGCCCAAGCGGCGATGATTCCGACCAGACTCAAAACGAGGAAAAGTGAGCTTAAGCCGATGAGGGTGTAGGTGATGATTTTGCGAGCCATGTCAGAATCCTTTCTGGGGGTAGGTCAAATTATAAGGGCAGAAACCAGTTTGAGGCTAAGAATGAGGCGGTTTTAAGTCAAAATTGGGTCTTGACAAAATTTTACTATTAGACTATCATCTAATTAGACGTTAATCTAAAATAGTCATCCACCTAAGTTTAATGGTTTTCTAACAGGATAGAGAGGTCGCCATGTCTACAATGATTTGTGAAAAAGAAGATTGCCAAGTTTATACTCCTGTCAATGCCTCAGCATCGGCAGAAAAATCTGCGCGAAAGCAATTCACCCACCAAACTGGGCAGGCGTTGATTGCACTTGGCACGCTTTTGAAACATGTCCCGCCTTTCAATGAAACAGTTGATAAAAATACAGGCGACACACTGATTTCTATCGGCAAAAAGTTGAAGAAATGAATTGATTTGCTCTCGTAGGGTCTGTGCCTTACGAGAGCAAATTTAAATAAACTTGGAGCAACATAAAAATAATGGCAAACAAAAATATTTCTCCAAAAATTACTTGGGATTTTGGCACGGCTTACGAATTATTTGTAAGCCTGCATGTGTTAAATGAACCAGATTATTTCGGCATTCGCCCTGCTTATGCCGCTAGTGTTCGGGCAAGAATCCCAGCCGCTGAACGTAAATTTATGGAAGAAGTATATACAGTGACTGGCGTGCCGCTTAAGTGGCTTTCTACTTTGCCAGCCCCCAAAGATGCCATTAGCGCGTTATGGGCTTTGAAGCAAATTCCACCCGCAGAACGCATGATTAAGTTAGCGCAATTGGATGAAACGCCAAACGATGAAAAACATCAAAAGTTTAATGATGTTTTATTGCGGATTATTGATGAAAGAAAATGGAATACTGCCGATGCTGAATTTTTCTTTAAGCAATTTCAGAAAAAGCACGGGAAATTCAAACGGGAAGAGATTGAAATTTTTTTGAATTGGGTTGCTAGACCCGAAGAACTTGGTGAGGGAATCCTCTCCGCGATGCAGGCTTATTACCAAGCATTTTTTGAGGAAGAAGAAAAACGCGTCGAACCTATCCTGCGGGCTGGTCTTGAACGTGCAATGAGTCTTGAAAGTCAACTTTCTTTTGAAGAATTATTCCTTGAGCTTTCGCAAGGGATTCAATTAAATGATGAATTCCGCGCCTCAAAATTTATCATCGCCCCTGCATTTTGGACCACGCCATTAATTTTCTTTGACCGAATTGATAAAGACACGATGCTTCTTATGTTCGGAGCACGCCCGTCAGATATGTCGGTCATCCCCGGTGAAACAGTGCCAGACGCACTTGTGCGTTCATTGAAAGCACTGGCTGACCCTACCCGCTTAAAGATTCTTTTTTATCTTTCACAAGAAAGCCTCACGCCTTCTGAAATTGCACGCAGGCTTCAACTACGCCCACCAACAGTGACGCATCATCTCAAAGAGTTACGCTTGGCAAGTTTGGTCGAAGTTTCACTTGAAGAAGATGAAAACAATCGTTACACCGTCCGCAAGCAAGCGTTGGACTCTGTTTACAAACAATTAAATTCCTTTTTGGAAAACGAATCAATTAAAGAAATAGCATGAACCAAGATAACATAAATATTTTCAAACCGTTCCGTATTTTGAGTGAATACGGAAACCATGTTCGCGCCTTCAAACCGAATGCACGCTTTTATTTGCTTAACGTCATCATCACTGGCGCAGTGATGGGTGTGTTTCGTTTAATCTTTAATTTCTATGCCCTCAGCCTCGGCTATGACGAAGCATTGATTGGCAACTTGGTCACTGCTTCAAGTTTTGTGGCATTAATCGCCGCTTTGCCAATGGGCTACCTCGCAGACATTATCGGGCGCAAAGGTTCGCTCGTATTATCAAGCGTTTTGTTGGGCGTATCCATTTTAGCAATGGCAATTTGGCAAACCGAATTTTCGTTTTATTCGATGAACGTGCTTTCGGGTTTGGCACAAAGTTTGGCAGGCGTGACCATGTCACCTTTTCTGATGGAAAACAGTGACGAAAAAGAAAGAACGTATTTATTCAGTTTTGGTCAAGGCTTAATGATGACAATGAGTTCCGTTGGTAGTTGGGTTGGTGGCTACCTCCCCACTTGGATTGGAAACGTACAAAATATCCCCGCGACAGATAGCACTGCTTATGGAAATACAATTTTAATCTCTGGTATTTTTGCGATGATTGCAATACTGCCTTTGATATATATCAAATCTCCAAAGGTTGCAAAAACCAATCGTGTTATTTTTGCTCCGTTTGAATATGCTAAAAAACAGCCAAAGTTGTTGGTGCAATTTATTTTGCCGATGTTACTCACTTCCATTGGTGCGGGATTAATCATGCCGTTTATGAATGTATTTTTTAGAGAAGTGCATCGTCAGCCAGATCCTGTGATTGGAACATTATTTGCATGGGGTTCGCTAGCCATGGCAATCGGATTACTCGTTGCTCCACCGCTGGCTGAAAGAATGGGAAAGATTCAACTCGTCGTCATTTCACAAGCTTTATCAATTCCTTTCTTAATTCTGCTTGGGTTCTCACCTATCTTTTGGGTCGGTGCCGCGACATTTTATATCAGACTTGCATTGATGAACATGAGCAGTCCCGTTTATCAAACCTTCGTGATGGAAAGAGTTGACCCATCTGCTCGTGCGACGATTGCAAGTTTAACCAGCATGGCATGGAATTTCGGTTGGGCATTCAGCCCAACGATTAGTGGATGGTTACAAGTCAATTATGGATTTGGTCCGCCGTTTGTTGGAACGATAATTCTTTATACAATTTCAGTGATTATGTATTGGGCATTTTTCTGGCGAAAGCAAGTGGAACCGATACAAGCCCCAGCCGCAGCAGATTAATCAAAAACAGAGCATTATAAAAATGCTCTGTTTTTTTCTAATAAAATGTTTACCAACAAGTTTAGACAAATTTCAAGAGTCTATGATATAACCATGTTAACAATACGCTCACATCGCGAAGGAATCAATGGGCACCGCAGACTTACATATTCATAGCATCTACTCCCATGATGCCACAACTACTGTACGTGCAATTTTAAAACACGCATCCGATGTCGGATTAAATGTCATTGCAGTCACTGACCACGATGAAATTCGCGGTTCACTCGAAGCGCAACAACTTGCCCCCAAGTATGGAATCGAAGTCGTCCCCGGCGTAGAAATCTCAACCAAAGATGGTCATCTCGTAGCATTGTTTATTCAAACATTGCCACCCGCTGGCTTATCCATGACAGATACATTGTTACATATTGGCAAACAAGGTGGCATTGCCATTGCACCACATCCATTTAATAATTTACCAAACAGCCTTTCAATGGAAGCCGTGTTAGGCGCAATGACCAACCCGCGCGCGAAAGCAGTATTAAAGGGAATTGAAACGCACAACATGGGCACACAAAATTTTGACCGTGTGGCTCAAAAACTTTCTATTTATTTACCTTTAGCAAAAATTGCATCAAGTGATGCTCATATTTATTGGGCAATTGGCGCTGGACGCACCGAGTTTGAAGGCACGACAGCAAATCAATTGCGTGATGCGATTGAAAATAATGCCACCACACCAATACCTTATGAAGAAGAATTTTCAGCCAAAGCGATTTTTAGTTGGGTACACCGTATTACGTTAAGAAGATTCGGATATGCGTCAGATGCAATCACCTCGACCCAACCAATTACATCCAGACCATTGACTGATACGATGCGAAGGAAAATTATTAAAATAAAAAAAGACGGTGGATAAGCCGTCTTTTTATGCTCTCACTTTTTTGATAAAGCCAGGTGTATTCAACTCACGTTCAAGGATATAAGTGAAATATCCTTGCATCAAAACTTCCGCTTCTTTCTGGATGTCTAAACTGGGTCTTGCTCTTGAAGCATCTCTATAACTTGACCTTTGGAAGTGGCGCAAATATTTTAAAGTCTCCAAAGAAATTTTTGTTAAGTTTGGCAAACCTTCCCCACAACGCGGGCAAATCACACCACCAGCTGTATAAGAAAAAAATTGGTCTTCTGCCAAAATTTCACGTCCACAATTTGCACATTCAAATAGATGCGGACGAAAACCGACGGCATCTAACAAACGCATTTCATAATATCGGATTGCTAACCAAGAATCTGATTCTTTTTCAATTCGGTCTAAAGTCTCAACTAATAAACGAAAAATGGTCGGGTTCCCAATTTCTTCTTCATACGAAAATCTCAAAAGCAATTCGATCACATATGCGGCATAACTTGTTTTAGACAAATCATCATGCAATGGAAGAAATGCATTAATCGTTTCTACTTGCGTTACAATTAACAAATCTCGCCCTTTTGCTAATTGAATAGTGATGTAAGTAAACGGCTGTAAGTGACCTGCTTTTCGTGACGTAACTTTTCTTGCACCTTTTGCTAATGCTCGCACAATTCCTTGTTCGCGAGTGTATAAAGTTAATAAGCGGTCTGCTTCGCCCCAATCCGCATGGCGGAGGACAACAGCAGAAGCACGAAATGAACGGAAATCGGTCATGGGGAAATTACGGATTACGTAATCAAATGTTTGGGCGTAAACGCTTCTGGCAACAATTCATTCACTGTCGTTTCTTTCTTTAACTTTCCTTCACCATCAGCTAACAAAACAACAGTATCTAAACCGAATTCAGCCATCACTTGCCTGCATCCACCACATGGTGAGCCACCATTATTCGTGACAACTGCAATTACTTCAAACTCAGTTTCACCTTCAGACACGGCTTTGAAAATCGCAACTCGTTCTGCACACATCGTCTGCGGATACGCCGCGTTTTCAACATTCACACCTGTATATAAACGTCCGCCTTTTGTGCGTAACGCCGCCCCGACTGGATATTTTGAATACGGCACATACGCGCGTCTGCGTGCTTCGTTTGCTAAATCAATTAAGGATTGCTTCTCTTCTTTAGTCATTTTATTTCTTCGGCTTTCTTTCTAATTTTTTAATTGCACGCGCAGGCATACCAACTACAAGTGTATCTGCTTCTACATTTTTATTTACAACTGCACCTGCCCCAGTTCTAGCACCATCACCAATTTTTAGCGGAGCAACTAGCATTGTATCCGAACCAATAAACACGTCTTCCCCAATTTCAGTAGCATGTTTTTTCTCACCATCATAATTACAAGTAATCGTGCCTGCACCAATGTTTGTATTTGACCCAATTTGTGCATTGCCAATATAAGAGAAGTGACCCATCTTCACACCATCAGCCAAATAAGAATCTTTCACTTCACCAAAGTTCCCCATGTGAACATGATTTCCTAAATGCGCGCCTTTTCGCAATCTCGCAAACGGACCCATATCCACATCATCTTCTAACACTGCACCTTCCAAAACAGATGCCAACACTTTACAGCCATTTCCAATTTTTGTATCGCGGATAATCGTGTTCGGTCCAATTATATTTTTTTCACCAATTTCAGTTTTGCCATGTAAATAAGTATTCGGCATGATGACTGTATCTTTACCAATTTTTACATCCGCTTCAATGTAAGTGGAAGTTGGGTCAATGAACGAAACGCCGTTTAACATGTGGTGAGCATTGATTCGCTTGCGCATCGCCGTTTCTACTTCGGATAAATGCACGCGCGTATTGATTCCAATCGTCTCTTCTACATCATCCATCAGGGTGGCTAGCACTGGCAAATTATCTTTCGATGCTAATTCGACAGTATCTGTCAGATAATATTCACCTTTTTTCTCATTCTTCGGGATTCGGTGCAAAGCCTCCCACAACCACTTTGCGTCAAAACAATATCCACCCACATTTAATTCTTTAATTTTCTTTTGCTCTTCGGTAGCAACATATTCTTCAACAATAGCTTCAACCGTATTCTTTTGATTACGAATAATTCTGCCAAATCCGCGCGGGTCATCGGCAATGACTGTCAGCATGGAGATTGGACCTTTATTATTCTTTTGAGTCTCGACCAATTTTTGCAACGTCTCATCGCGTAACAACGGCATATCAGCATAGCAGACAACGACTAAATCTGTTTTGCCTTTGAGCAAAGCCTCGGCTTGCATCACAGCATGACCTGTCCCCAATTGTGGTTCTTGCAAAACCGTTTGAGCCGAATCGCCAAGATACTTAATGACTTCATCTGCACCATGCCCAACCACTACAATTGGCTTTTCCGTTGTAGAGGCTTGAATTGCATTCAAAGCATGAGCAATCATCGGTTTGCCAGCAATTGGGTGTAATACTTTCGGCAATGATGATTTCATGCGAGTCCCCTGCCCGGCGGCTAATAAGATAGCAGTTATTTTCATAAGTTCACCTCAAGGTTGTCATACTGAGCCGTGCTCTTGCTCTTCGCGGCGAAGTATCTCTAAGATTATATTCGAGACCCTTCGCTTCGCTCAGGGTGACATGATATTAAACAAAACAGGATTTGTGCGAAGCATTGCTCTGCGACAAATCCCGTTTCAAATAGAGTGTGGCTGGGGTACCTGGATTCGAACCAAGATCCACAGCTCCAAAGGCTGGTGTGCTGCCATTGCACCATACCCCAGTGCGGGCAGT
>JAEURG010000065.1 GCA_016789345.1 Anaerolineales bacterium
ATCCTCAAACATCTATGCAATTGGAAATGATGGTTTTGCAAATGCCTATTCAGGCAAGGGCATTTTAGGTTTTTCAGGTGGTAATATAACCTTGAGCTGTGTTGTTGTAAGCGGTAATGAACATCAAGGCATGGCACTTTCAGCAGGAGTTTCAGTGATTACCCTTAAAGGTTATTATTCAGCCTTGAATGGTTTCGCAGATAGTTTCTCTCCTATGCCGACAACAATTACACGTCCTTGTGCGTTACCATAAATAAAATATAAGTTGTAAAAAAGAGACGGCTAGCGATAGTCGTCTCTTTTACTTTCGGCTATAATTTACAAAAAAGTTTTATGGAGCAATCATGTATAAACTTGTTCTCGTCCGTCATGGGCAAAGCACATGGAATTTAGAAAATCGTTTCACAGGTTGGACAGATGTTGACTTAACAGACCTCGGAAAAGTAGAAGCAACAGAAGCAGGAAAACTTTTGAAAGAAAGTGGCTACGATTTTGATATTGCTTACACATCTGTTTTAAAACGCGCTATCAAAACATTGTTTCTCATTCAAGAAGAAATGGATTTACATTGGCTTCCTGTGATTCGTGCGTGGCAATTAAATGAACGTCATTATGGAAATTTGCAAGGCTTGAATAAAACCGAAATGGCAGAAAAATTTGGAGAAGACCAAGTAAAAATTTGGAGACGCAGTTATGATGTACCGCCTCCCGCTTTAGAATTGACTGATGAGCGTCATCCAAAATTTGATAGAAGATACGCCTCTTTATCTTCGGGACAGTTGCCAGCCACCGAGTCACTTAAGATTACGCTTGATAGAGTTCTCCCGTACTGGAACGAAACACTTGCACCTGAAATTAAATCTGGCAAAAGAGTTTTGATTGTCGCTCACGGAAATTCGATTCGTGCATTGGTAAAGTATTTAGATAATGTTTCTGAAAGTGAAATCACAGAATTAAACATCCCAACAGGTTTGCCATTGGTGTATGAATTGGATAAAGATTTGAAACCAATCAAAAATTATTATCTTGGTGACCCAGAAGAAGCGGCAAAGAAAGCGGCAGAAGTAGCGAATCAAGGTAAAAAGTAAGTAATCAGTAATCGGTGTTTGCCCTCAAAGAAGAATGTTTCTTTGAGGGCTTTGCGTTAGAATCGGGATATGACATTATCCAAAGAATTTATTTATGAATTACAGAAACGTTTTGCTGGAGACATTCGACTCGATACTGCATCCAAAGTTTTATATTCTACCGATGCTTCCATGTATCAAATTGAACCATTGGGCGTTGCGATTCCGAAACATCAAGATGATTTGCAATCTGCGGTTGAGTTAGCCGCGAAGTATAAAATTCCTATTCTTCCACGTGGATCAGGTTCTTCATTAGGTGGTCAGGCAATCGGCGAAGCATTGATTTTAGATTGTTCGCGTCATCTTGATTCTATTCTTGAAATTAATCCCGAAGAACATTATGCAATCGTTAAACCTGGAGTTATTCTCGCAGATTTGAATCGTGCTGTTGCGAAACATGGGCTGATGTTTGGTCCAGACCCTGCTTCAGCAGAAAGAGCGACAATGGGTGGTGTGATTGGAAACAATGCAACTGGTGCACATTCTATTTTATATGGCATGAGCGCAGATCATTTACTTGAAGCGGATGTGATTTTGAGTGATGGGAGTTTGAGTACATGGGGAATAGGGAATCGGAAATTGGGAATCGGAAATCGGGAATCGGAAATTGTTTCAGTTGTAAATGAAATTCGAGAGAGCTATGTTGAAACGATAAAACAAAATTATCCAAAATCATGGAGAAATTCAGCGGGATACAGATTGAATTATCTTTTGCCTTGGAGTCCATCCAAGCCACCGCAATGGAATGGGGATTATCCAAATTCAAAATTAAATCTTGCTTCATTGCTTGCGGGGAGTGAAGGAACGCTTGCTGTCATTCGCAAGATGAAAGTGAATCTTGTTCAAAAACCAAAGCATACCATCTTAGGCGTTTTACAATATCAAAATATTGAAGATGCCTGTGATGATGTGCCTCGACTTTTAGAATTTAATCCGAGTGCAATTGAATTGATTCCACAGATGATTTTGCAATTAGCAAGAAGTGTCTCTGCTGTTGCAAATCAAATGAGTTGGATAACGGGAAATCCTGAAGCGGTGTTGGTAGTTGAATTTAGCGGTGACCAAGTATCGGTGCTGAAAGAGGCGGTTAGAAAAATTGGCGATGTGTTGACGATTGCCGAGTCCAATGAAGAGCAGAATCAAATCTGGAATATCAGAAAATCAGGTTTGGGGATTTTAGATTCACGCCCACAAAATGCAAGACCCATTGCTTTTATTGAAGATTGTGCAATTCCAATTGAGAGACTTGGCGAGTTTGTGCGTGAGGTGCAAAAGATTTTGCTTGCACATAAAACGTATGCAGGGATTTATGCACACGCTTCAGGTGGATGTTTGCATATTCGTCCCGTGTTGGATTTAACGCGTGGTGAAGGTGTTCGCTCAATGCGAAGTATTGTGGAACAAGTTTTTTCGTTGACGATGAAATTGGGTGGCTCGATGAGCAGTGAGCATGGTGATGGAATTGTTTCGGGTGAATTTATAGAACGGACTTATGGAAAAGAAATCACCGATGCAATGCGAAAGTTAAAACATGCGGCTGACCCTGATAATATTTTGAATCCGAAAAAATTATTTGATGCGCCACCGATGGATTCAAATTTACGATATGGTGAAAATTATCAAGTGAAGGTTTGGGATTCGGCTTTACATTTTGAACATGAGCACGGACTCGCTGGCGCAATTGAAATGTGTAATGGGCAGGGAGTTTGTAGAAAACATAATGGTGTGATGTGTCCGTCATTTCAGGCGACGGGAGAGGAGGGGTTGAGTACGAGGGGAAGAGCAAATCTTTTAAGAGCAGTAATCGGTAATCAGTGGTCAGTGGTCAGCGGTCAGCGGTCGGAGTTAGAAGAAGCAACTTTTCAAACGCTAGATTTATGTTTGGCGTGTAAGGGTTGCACATCAGAATGCCCAAGTGGGGTGGATATGCCGAGACTCAAATATGAATTTATGAATCAATATTACAAGTCACATCGTAGACCTTTGCATGATTATTTGTTTGCATATTTTGATGTGATTGCGAAATGGCTTAGCCCCATTGCGCCTGTGGTTAATTTTTTGGGGAAACTTGATTGGTCTAAAAAAATAGCAACCCAAATACTTGGAATCACAGATAAAAGACCTTTGCCTTTATTTGCGAAAAAATGGTGGTCGAGTAGGCGGCGGGTTTCGATACGCCTCTCTGAGGCTACTCAACCAGCGCCGCCGTATCGAGACCACAAAGTTATTCTATTCTTATCTGATGTTTTTTCGGAATATATTGAGCCTGAAGTAAAAGAAGCGGCGATTGATTTATTAAGTTATTTTGGATATGAAGTAAAAGTATTACCAGTGATTGGGGCAGGGGCATCGTATTTATCGAAAGGTTTTATAGAGCAAGCCAAACGTCATGCAGAAAAAGTTTTGGATGAAATCAAAAGTTTGGGAGCAGAAACAACTATAAACATCGTCGGATGCGAACCACCCGAAGTATATTGCTTGAAGCATGAATATGTCGCTTTGTTGCCAAATCGAAAAGAGGAAATTGAATCAATATCAAAAAATGTATTTTTGGTTGAAGAATTTATTTTGCGTGTAGTCAAACTCAGGGAATTAAATATATTGCCAAATGAAACAAACAAAGAAAAAGTTTTCTTTCATCCACACTGCCACCAACGCGCGGAAGGTGAATTGGCGACAGTGGAATTGTTAAAACTTTTTGGTTTTGATGTTGAACTTAGTGACGCGGGTTGTTGTGGCATGGCTGGCACGTTTGGATTCGATAAAGAACATTATGAGCTTTCGATGCAGGTGTTTAAGAGATTAGAGAATAGGATAGTAGAGAACAGAGAACAGGGAATAGGGAATAGGAAATCGGGAGTGGGGAATAGGGAATGGGAAATTGCATCAAGTGGTGCCGCGTGTCGGATGCAGATTCAGCATGGTGCAGGGGTTGAGGCGAAACATCCATTGGTGGTGATGCGTGATGTACTCTACGGCTCCCATTGAAAATGAATCAAAGAAAACAAAGTTGGCTTGCCTTGCACGTATTCCACGCCGAGAATCCATGCGCGCCAATCTAATCCGCCGTATTGTTCTGTGCCAGGTTTGTAAATTGTGTAGTAATTGATGTTGCTATATTCAGGTGGTACAGGTTGTAATGAAAATGTGGCAAGGTCTAGTGGGTCGTTGCAATGTGCAGAATAATTTCCACCGAACACTTCTTTTAACTTAGGCAAAGGCTGGGCAGTAAATGTACCTTTGGTCTCTTCACCACTGCCGGGCGCGGCTCCCCAACTCACTTCATATTCAGATTGAAAAACCCATTGCGCTTCTTCTGGCGAGTAATTTGCAACTGTGCCATAACGCCATAAGCGCAAATCTAATCCATGCACCGGGCTTACCAACGAACTAAGCAATTTGCCATTTGAGTTAAGCAAAGCACTTTTTACATTATTGATTAATTCTGTCACACGAGCATCAGCACAGAAACTGGAAGATGGTACATATTCTGTTAAAAAGTTAGCATTGACCCAACCTATGCCACCGCTTGGGTTTTGGATTTCAACCCAACGGTCGCCACCTGAACTAGTGGCTGGTCCTGTTCGCATCACGCCTGACGTGGTGGGCTGGAGCGTGCCAACGATACTGTTTCCTACCCCCGCGCCTGCACGAATGTTCAATACATCACCGGGCAAGACCAGAATCACAGCGTAAGGGTTATTCATTCCAGTCACTGGAGGCAGAGGTGTGTTTGCAGTTATAGATGGTACGGCTGTAGGGTTTGTGGGTGCAAAAGCGCTTTCAACAGGCAAGGGCGTGGCAGAGGCGGGGATAGAGGTTGCGGTTTCAGTAGCAGGTTGTAGCGTAGGCAGAGGCGTGGCTGTCACCACGATAACTTGTGGTGAGCAGGCTGTCATGGTCAAAATCAAAAAGCAAATCAGGAATTTAGTCTTCATGTTTTCTCCTTCTATCTTATGTTAACGCTAAATAGGATAGTTTTGTGCCTGAGAAATTGGCTGGATAGGTTTGATATAATTTGATTGCGCTTCTTATAGTCGAAAAATTATCAAAAGGAGTTGAGACATGCAAACCCAAGTGCCTACTGAAAATGAAATTGGAAATGGAACGCCTCAAAAGTCAAACCGAATCTGGTTCATTGTAGGGGGCATCCTCCTTGCTTGTTGCTGTCTTACTGTACTTGTTGCTGGAGCGGCAAGCGCGTTTTATTTTATGTCTGCACCAAGTACATCATCTGTCAGCGAATCTAATACCGCCTCGGCTGGTGTGCCAAAACTTGAGGCGCTCATCACTGCCAGTGAATTGGAACCGCTTTCCGAAACGATAGGAATTGTCGGATGGACACTCAACCAAGAAACCCCGGGCGAGAACCGTGTCTGCCGCACATTCCAAGGATATAGTTGGAGTGCGATACCTAACGAGGCTATGAATTGCATCTACAGCATCGCCCCAGGAACTGGAGTTGATGAGGTTGGGGCAGAGTTCCTTAAAAGCGGACAATTGTTTGCAGATGAAAAGCCAGTTACATCTACACTTAGTATTCCATACGAACATATCATTTATGTTGGTACATATCCAACCGGGCATACAGTCATAGACCTTTTGGTTATCAAAGATGGCTTGTTATATTGGTCAAGCGTTACTGTCGGAACACAGCCAGGCGTAACCCCCGAGGAAAATATCCAAAGTTACAGTAGTTTTATCTACGAGTTTCTCTACGAAGTGGTCAAGGTTAATTTTAGTAAAAATTAATAATATAAATTGATTTATGTTTTATAACAGGCGCAAGTTTTATTACCTTTGCGCCTGTTTGCTATTTTAGATTGTTACTTAAGTGAAAATTAATATTTAAACAGAAGGTTTGGTGATTTCGGTATAATTCAATTATCCCCCTAATTGCTGGAGATAAAATGAAAAACAAAATTCTTTTTTACATCCTAACAGGGTTTACCATTACATTAATAGCTTGTGCGCCACAAACACCTGCTGTTCCTACAGTAGATGTGGTTAGCACATTAGCAATCGAAATGGCCTCTCTTATGCAAACCCAAACTGCATTAGCGGCATCGCCTACACCTGTTCCCGTCACCGATACGCCTATACCTACCGAAACTCCAATCCCTGAGCCGACAAAAGACCCAACGATTGACATTATCACCATCAGCAGAAATGTTGAATGTCGCACAGGTCCAGGCGAAAACTATGCGCTCACTAGCAATTTACTTCCCGGCGAGAGAGTATGGTTAATGGGAATAGGAAGCACCTCAGATTGGTATGTGATTGAAAACCCATATTTTGGTTCGCCTTGCTGGGTGCCAGCCGATGCGGTTGAACTAGACCCTGCTATGGATATTACAGTTTTCCCCACTGTTATGGCACCATAATTATATAAAACAAAAGGTAACAGTTACTTCATAAAGTGACTGTTACCTTAATTACCTAACTTACAATACTTACTCACTTGGAATCATAATCATCGCAATCAAATATATCAGCACGCCCGGCACGCCACCTGGAATAAATGCGATAAACATTGCCAAGCGAAACCAAAATGGGTTAATACCGAAAAATTCACCAAGCCCGCCACATACACCAGCAAGGATACGGTTACGCTTCGACCTGCGTAAAGATTGTCTTTGTACGTTCATATCATCTCCTTATTATGACAAAACATACGGAAAAAAAATCAAAAAGTTGCAATCGTGTAAAATTGAAAAAACATACAGAGGCTTTATGAAACATACATTAATCATTTTATCTATTTTTCTTATTGCTTGCACACAAGAGATTCCGCGTGACTTTACACCTATGCCCCCTACTTCCACCGAATCATATACAATAAATCCTAGCACGCAGGCGACAGCCACTCTTGAGTCGATTAAATTCCCACCTGCCGCACCGCTTCCACCTGGACCTATAAGCATGATAGCTATTGGCGACAGTTTAACTGAAGGCGACACTGACGATAGCGGACGTGGCTACCCTGGCCGTTTGCTTGCACTCGTTAACGAAATTCGAGTAGGCTCAACAATAACAAATTTTGGACGTTCCGGTTGGAATAGTAACGCTTTAATTGAAGGCGACCAAGGCTTATTGGGTCAACTGCCACGTGCGGTAGATGAGATTGCGATTGCCAAATCACAAGGGCGAGGCGTGGTTGTACTTGTATGGATTGGCAGTAACGATTTATGGTATTTGTACGAATTTGGCGGCGATGTTGGTGATGAACAAGAAGCACAAGACCTTGAAGATTTTTCCGCCAATATTGATATCATTCTTTCAGAACTAAGAAATGCAAACGCAGAAGTTATCATTGCTTTGCTAGATGACCAATCCAAGCGCCCAGTTGCGCTCGCAGGGCAAGCCTTTATTGAAATCACACCCGATGAACTCAATCGAATGGCGGTGCAGGTAGTCCGTTATAACGAAATCATCACACAAAAAGCTGACCAATACGGCGCACTCACCGTTGATTTTTATAATACTGATATTTTTACCAATCGTGCTACTTTATACGACGATGGCAATCACCCTAACGCAAATGGTTATGATGTGATTGCTCAAAAGTGGTTTGAAGTCTTGTTATCGATTTTGCCCTAACACAAATGCCGCCACACTAAACGCAATCGCTACATTTAATGAGCGTTTCTCACCTTGCATTGGAATATAAAAAACCTCATCGCACAATGAAAGTAATTCTTCATCTACCCCTGTCACTTCATTGCCGAGAATGAGTAAACAGTTTTCAGTATTCAGTAAAACTTGTTTACCAATTTCAATAGCCCTTTTATCTTCTTCTAAGGCGTACACTTTCCAACCATCTGGTTTTAATTTTTGAACGAGTTCAACCGAGTTTTTGTGATACGACCATAGAATTGAATCTTCCGCACCTAATGAAGTTTTCTTCACCGCCTCATTTTCAGGGGTAGGTGTGATACCGCACAAATACACATGCTTAAAGCCGAAGCCGTCGGTACTGCGAAAGATGGAGCCAACATTCCAGGCCGAGCGAATGTTATCTAATAAAACAGAATATGTGGGTGTACTGGCTTTCTTTATTTTTTCTCGCTTCAATTGTTCTTCGTAAATTGTCTTTTGCAAGACGATTTTTGTTTCCCCTAAACAATGTGGGCAACGAATGCCAAATGAATGACTTTGTTCACGTGGGTAGCGCAAGTCACACATGAGGCACAGGCGCGTCTCAAAATGTCTGAAATTCATATCGTTATGGATTGATTAGACTGACTTCAAAGTAATCAAACAATGCGATAGGAGGGATGACTTCAATATAATTATTTTGTGCGGCTATCAAGCCAACTTGTGAAACATCAAATGAAAGTTCTTTTTCAAACATTCGATACCATGAGAAATTATCTTGACTAGTAAATAAGGTCATTTTTTGATTTTGAAATACCAAACGCATAAATAAGTTATTGCCTGTATATGTTGTGGCATTGCGTGGTAATGTTAGATTACCATTTTGATAAATATCTGCATATAAGCCACGTCCTACACAACCCACAACAGGAGCACAGTACCCTATTCCTGCTTGTATAAAGTTTTGATTCGAGTCAAGAGCAATTAAACCTGCAAATTGCTCGCTATCTTCTGGGTCAAAGATAAGACTGGTCTCAATGACAAAATTATCTTGTGGTGCGTCGAATAGTAGAATATTGCTGGCGTTTCCTAATTTGAAATACCCACTTATAGCATTGATTTGCAAAAAGCCGGGTTGAGTTTCTAAACTCCAATTATCTGCGCGTTCATTGAGCCAAACCCAGCCAGATTTTAATTGACGGTTGAAGTCATCACGGAAAATTACTTGCGTTTCTAAATCAAACGGTTCAGCGGTTGGTACAGCAAAAACATCAATGGGGGTTGGCGCGGTGATGATTGCAATTTGAGTTGCACCACTGATGTGTTCCTCAAAATTACTTGGGACAGGCTGAGGTGTAATAGAGGCATTACATCCGATTGTAATAAAAGTGAATATCAAACAAAATATTTTTTTTGTCATATACAATTCCTTTTCCCTAATTTCGTTGATTTTATTTCTATATGTTTTGTGTTCATCTTGAGCATTGTATCAGATAAAAAAACCTGCATGAGGTGCAGGTCTTTTTATTGTTATGGTTACTATTGTACTATTTGTTTGTTTGCACTTATCATGCCCGCTTCTTCTACAATTCGCGGCACAACTTCTTCCCAGCCTACAGCCATAATGTGAATGCCATTCACGCCTTGTTTGGTTTTTATCTTTTCAATTAACTCCAAAGCAATTTGAATGCCTTCTTCTTCGGCGTTGCCTTTTTGGTCTGCAATTTCCATTCTTTTCATCACCACATCAGGCACAAAAATGCCGGGGATTTTATCGCGCATGTATTTTGCCATTTTGAAACTGCGGATGGGTGAAATGCCAATCAAAATATACACTTTATCTAAAATATCGCGTTTGGCAATTTCATTCAGCCAGTTATCTAAATCATCAGCATCGAAAACCACATTGGTTTGGAAGAATTGCGCCCCAGCATTCACTTTCTTTTGTTCGCGCAAAGCCTGAAATTTCATGTTGGATGCAAACGGAGTTGCCGCCGCGCCAAGAAAATATTGTGGTGGATTTTTGATTTCTCTACCATCGAGATATTTCGCCTCATCTCTTAACCGACGCAGAATCCACAACATTTGAATGGAGTCTATATCTACAACATCCATGCGTCCTTTGGGACCAGGTGACATCATCATGCTATCGCCAGTTAAGCATAAGAAATTACGAACACCTAGGGCTGATGCACCGATAACATCAGATTGCAAACCCACGCGTGTTTTTTCTCTGGCGCTCAGTTGCATCACAGGTTCTGCATCGAGGTCAATGGCTATTTTTGAACATGCCACAGATGACATTCTCGGTACTGCCGAAGCATTATCTGTAAAATTTAATGCCGTAGCATAATTTTTTAGCAAGTTAATATTTTTATGCAGTTTATCGGTATTGACGGAAAGGGGAGGGGAAATTTCAGCAGTGACAACAAACTCGCCTGCTTTTAATTTTTTTTCTAATTCGGAAACGGGCTCGGTGTATTTTGGAGCATGATATTCAGAATCGCCTTGCCACCATTCGGGTTGGCGGACTGGGCGTAAGATAGAATCAACAGTTGTTGAAACAGAATCAGGCTTCCCCGAAGCAAGACGCGAAATAATTGTGCGCACACCGATTTGCTTGGCGTTATCTATAATTCCACCCCACGAATCATTTCCTGCTTTTTCCCAATCCATTGGCGGAAGAACTTCAAGCAATAGGGCTTCACGACCTAACTGGAAAGAACGTTCATAAATTTTATACCAGATACACGGACGGGATTCATCTACATAACATTTTTCGGGGGTTGAGCCGCCACATGGACCGTTGCGTAAACCTTTGGGGCATTCCATCGGGCAGATGAGAGCGGTTTCGGCGAGTAGGCAGTTTCCACACATGCGGCAACCAAAGAGCGGACCTTTGACGGCGAGTTCGATTTTTGCCAGCAGACGCTTTTTGAACGGCTGACGCTTGAACGGCATGAAAGGTGGTTGGTAACGACGACCCGGTGTGAAAACGGACATTCTCGCTCCTTGTTTGTGAATTATATATAATATATAATTTTACCCCTGAACTTGAAATTTTGGGAAGGTGCGAGTTTTGGTTAAAACAAAAACGCCCCGCTAGGGTTTTCGAAAATATTACATCTTCAAAATCAACCTGCGGGACGGTTAATGATTTTTTAGTACTTATTTATTTGGCGACATTGTAGGCTGTGTTACATACTTTTGCGTTTTTGCCGCCGCACGCATGGCACGTTCAAATGCTTTTCGCTCAGCCTTCATTACATCGATTTTTCTTTGCACATGCGGAGCAAAAAAACCAGCATAGCGTTTTTGCAATTCTGGTCTTTGCCAATCATTACCGCCGACTTTACTGCGGCAGGTAGATGCACCACATAAACATTCAAATTCATCATACGCCATCGTATCGCTCATGGCGTAATCAAAACAAACTTCCTCGCCGATTTTTATGTCTCGCATTGCAACGAGTCCAATCTGGCCCGAAAGACCTGCATTCGGATTGCACGAGTGATTTACATAATCGCCTTCACTGATTGGGCGTGGCACCAAGAAATGACGGTCTTCCACTTGAATGCACAACATCTTTTCACGTTCAGGCAAATGCACAAAATCTTCCCACTCATAAACAACACCGCCGAAAACAGCAATCAATTCACCTTTCTTAATTGGCTTAATTGCAAAAATACTGTTTCCGCTTTTATCGGCTTTCAGGCGGCCCTCTAACTTAGAGGAAAGATAAGAACTTGGTTGCTCGGACATTCATAAAACTTCCTTTCGCTTTTTTGATTAAAAATAAACAACGCCTCCCGCGGTGGACGAGCCGCGAAAAACGCCATTGATATAAGAATGATACATTAAATATTTTGCATGTAAAGGTTTTTACCTGCGCAGGTTTTGCCCCAAAACATAACGATTTGTTATAAAAAATCCCTCTGCAAGTTATAAAAATGATATTTCAGGATGTGCAAATCAAAATCATCATAGATAAAATCCCCGCCTCAATTTCTACGTGGAAACTTGATATGACAACCTCAACATTTTATTTCCCCTGCCACCCCTTCGGGGTTTATCGCGTAAGCGTCAATGATTCTATAATCATTTCATCCCTATGGGATTTTAATTACGAAATCTCGAATTTTATTAATCAATCCACCTCGCGCCCCAATCTGGTTCTGGATGATTGGTCAACTGCACCTGATTCGTCCCATCCGCTCGCATGATGTATAAATCGGCTTGGTCGTCATTGCGGAGTGAATTGAAGACAATATAATTTCCATCTGGTGAGTAGGATGCGCCTGCGTTATTCCCGCCATTTGTTAATTGAACAAAATTTCCTGTTGCCGCTTCAATCCGAAAAATATCTTTATCTCCAAATGGACCGGCGTAAATCAAAACATGCTGACTGTCTAGTGACCAATCCACACTGCCGCCGATGCCTAACAACCCTTGTGATATTTTGAGATGATTTCTGCCATTAATATCCATCGTATAAATT
>JAEURG010000075.1 GCA_016789345.1 Anaerolineales bacterium
TGTAGATAAAGCAAAAATGGCTTCATTTTTGATGCTTACATCTGCTGGCACACCATATATTTATTATGGTGAAGAAATTGGAATGCAAGGTGTAAAACCTGATGAAGACATCCGTTTGCCAATGCAATGGAATGATGATGAATTTGCAGGTTTTTCAACCGTTCAGCCATGGCGAAATCCGTACACAAATCCAAATAAACCTCAATTTGACTACACGCAAGTTAATGTTGAAGCACAAACTGGTGATTCCACTTCCCTACTTGAACATTACAGAACTTTGATTGGGCTAAGAAAATCAAACCCAACATTACAAACTGGTGACACGATTTTGCTAGATGCAGGTAATTCTGGTATATATGCGGTCTTGCGGAAAGATGCAAATGGCACATTTTTGATTTTGGCAAACTTAAGCGATGAAGCAATCACTGATTATGCAATTGAATTTGAAGGAACAGCGTTAGCAGAATCAATCGTCAGCGTGGAGACTGTGTATGGCGAGAATCAAGCCGCCCCGATAGAAAGAAGCGGCGAAGCGTTCATCTATAAACCATTTGAAAACTTAAATCCGTATGCAATGTATATCTTAAAATTAAATCAATGAGGAAACAATGACAACTCCAGCATGGGTGAAAGACGCAATTTTTTATCAGATTTTTCCAGACCGTTTTGCGAAAAGTGATTTGAACCCCGCCAAAAACTTACATTTTGAAAGTTGGGATTCTGCACCAACGCATTATGGATTCAAAGGCGGCGATTTATACGGCGTGATTGAGAAGTTGGATTATTTGCAAGACTTGGGAATCAATGCCATTTATTTCAATCCGATTTTTGCTTCAGCATCGAATCATCGTTATCACACATTTGATTATTACAATGTAGACCCGTTGCTCGGTGGCAATGATGCGTTGAGAAAATTATTGGATGAAGCCCATAAAAGAAATATTCGTGTGGTGTTAGATGGTGTTTTCAATCATGCTTCACGTGGATTTTGGCAATTTCATCATGTTTTAGAAACGGGTGCGGCTTCACCGTATAGAGATTGGTTTTATTTTGATGAAGAACGTTTGAAAGGTAAAAAACATTGGGGAGCGTATCCGACGCATCACGAAGACCAATTGTTAAAACATGAAGATAGTTTAACTGCGATTGGTTATCGGGCGTGGTGGAATTTACCAGCATTACCAAAATTTAATACAGACACACCTGCTGTGCGTGAATTTTTATTTGATGTGGCTGAATATTGGATTAAGTTCGGCATTGATGGCTGGCGTTTGGATGTACCCGCCGAAATTGATGATGATGAATTTTGGCGCGAGTTTCGCCGCCGTGTGCGCAACATAAATCCTGATGCTTATATAGTTGGAGAAATTTGGCATGAAGCACAACGCTGGCTTCAAGGTGACCAATTTGATGCGGTGATGAATTATCTTTTCACGGCTGTTTCGTTAAACTTTTTTGCTGGTAAACATTTGAATATGAATGTAATTACGCAAGCAGGCGGGTTTAAAGACCGCATTCATGAAATGCACGCTCAATCTTTTGCGAATGAAGTTGACCGTATTTTGAATTTATATCCAAAAGATATTACGTTTGCTCAATTAAATTTATTGGATAGTCACGACATGCCACGTTTTCTTTCTTGTGTAAATGGAGATAAAAATTCTTTGAAACTAGCATGGCTGTTTATGTTTACATTACCCGGTGCGCCGTGCATTTATTATGGCGACGAAATCGGTGTAGATGGTGGGCATGACCCTGAATGCCGCAAAGCATTTCCTTGGGACGAAGCAAAATGGGATAAAGATTTGCTCAATTATGCCAAAGCCTGTATTGCAATAAGAAAAGAACATCAAGCCTTAAGGCAGGGCGAATATAAAAGATTGTATGCTGAAGGTGATGTGATGGCATTTTCACGAGAGCAAAACGGCGAGAAGATTATTACAATATTCAATGTGGCAGATGAAGAAAGAACAATTCATTTGGATGTTGGGAATAAAGTTTTATTCGGTGAGCCAAAAATTTCAGGCAATGAGATTAAGATTGTGGCGAGAAGTGGAGTTGTGATTAAGTAGTACAAAACTCCGAGGTCTTGAAGACCTCGGAGTTTTTTTGGCTTAACACTTTTTGGCAGTAAAACCGCAATTTTTAAGGCATAATGGGAAAAACAAATAAAGGCTGGAGGTGTGATGAATAACGTTAATTCAGAAGAACGGCTGGCAAAAGCCGCTTACAACTGGCTGAGAATTTCGCCACTTGCAACAATTCTCACTTTTATTATTGTTGTTAACATAGATATTGGGTATTTATTATGTAGCGATATTTTCAATACCTGTTGGGATAATTACGAACTGCAATCTTATATCAACTCAGGCATTGGGGTCATTATCTCTGGGTTATGGCATCTGATTTTGCTTCAATATGTAAATAACAAAGATAGTGAATTTGTCCGCAGACATGGCAAGCAAGCATTAACCTATGCGGGAATTCGCACAGGCGTTGCCTTTGCTGGCGTATCAGCAGATTTCTTGCTCAGTGCAGATGGAGGGTTCGCATGTATCACCATTATCATTCTTTTACTTTTATGGTTTGCCTTACCAAATGTTGGCATGGAAAAAATCAAAAAAGAACTTGAAACAGACCCAAATATTTCACGCGAAAATATACCAGCTCAACCAAGCGTTTCTGCCGAAGTTTCGTCGAATGAGGTTGTGAATAGTGTCACTGAAAAGAATAATGAAGAGAAAGAGACGGGTACTATGGAAAACAAACAATCGCAACAAGAAATTTTAGATTCTATTCTGGCTGGCTTACAAAGCACAGTAGATTCAGATCGCAGAGGAGCGATTGAAAAATTGCGCGAAATCAATTTCAGCAGTACAGCAATCCGCTCACGCTTAGAGAAAATGTCTTTGCACGACTCAAACAGCGTAGTCAGGCAAGAAGCGTTAAACGCACTAGGTCTGCCATCAAATCAAGCCGTGCAAAAAGTATCAAGCACATTAGATAGAGGAATCCGATTTACCATTCTTAATGAAATAAAAAAATGGATGAACGACGGTTTGTTATCAAAAGAAAATGCGGATGTGATTCAGAGTCGCTATGATTTTGACTTTGTACAAACGCCTCCTGCTACGCCTCAGCCTGCTCCTGTTCCTGCAAAAGTTGTTCAGCCTGTGGCACAGCCGATTGCGCCTGAAAAACCTGCTGAACCTACAGCCCCTGCTCCATCATTGTTACAAACATTGACTAGCGAAGGTGCTATCAAAATTTATTTATATCTCGGCGCGTTCTTCGTTGTTGCCGCGGCAAGCTTTGTCGGCTGGGCAATTCCTGGATTACGTTTACCGATTTTAATTATCGGCACGCTCCTCTTTGGCGGATTCTCCATTGCGATTAAAAAGAGACTGCCACAACCAAGTTTTGCATTGTTTATCGTCTTTTCGTTTTTGTTTCTCATCACTGCCAACAACCTCGAAGATGTGCTACAAACTACGTTTAAGTATCCATATTTCATTTCATCAGCCTATTGGGTTGTGACGGGACTCATCTTAACTGGTATTTGGGGAATCGGCACACGCTTGTATGACTCGCGTTTGTTCAGTATTGCCGCTTTTGGCGCGGTTGTCTTCGCATTCTGGCAAATGGGTGGAGTATTTAGTGCAAGGAGTGAAGTTTATCCATTATTGACAAGCATTGCTACCTTTGGCGGATTGGTCGGCGTGTGGCTTATCAAAAAATGGAAAGACACAAGTTTTGCTTTGCCGTTATTTTTATCTACTCAACTTGTGCAAGGGATTACATTATTTTTTTCAATTTCCATCTTTGGTGTAAAACTAGTGGACCCCGCCAACCCGCCACTTTGGAATTTGATTCCATTCCTCGTTTGGGCTTTGGGTTGTGTATTCATTCTTCTTTCAGATAGACAATATCCATTCTTTGTCTATCCATGGTTAGCGGCTGGCACATTGATTCCTCTGCCATGGTTCCTCGCCGCCGCGTTAGACGTGGAAAGTTTAGGCTCAACAATACTCTTATTTATATGGGGCGCAATTTTATCAATTGCCAGTGAAGCCTTCAACAGAGTCGAAAGCATTCGCAAATTTAGTTTGCCGTTGCTAATCGCTTCATTCCCAGCACTTGCGCTCAGCCTCATCACTGGATTCACTTATCAAGTATGGCTTGGCATGGTAACTGCTTTAGGCATTACGGTTATCTTCACCGCCTTACACATCCTCCGTACCCGCTGGTGGTTGTGGATATTTGCCTTAGTTAATTTTGTAATTGCTTATTTTGCATTCTTCCAAATTGACTTTATAAAAAACCTAAACATTTACTTGGGTTATCAAATCTTAGCAATTGGCTTGCTGTTCTTAATCCCCGATTTGTTATTGAAAAAAGATTGGAATGACAAACCCGAACATCGCCTTCCATTAAGAATATTTGGTGTAATCCTTTTAGTTGCCACAGTTATTTTTGTAGCAATCGAAAACGAATCAAGCCAAGCGGCGATATGTTTTGCCGTATTAACTTTGTTCACTATTACTTACGCCCTTGCTTATCAATCAACTTGGTTGGCGTATATCCCTGCAACCACTTTACCCGTCACGATTTTATATATGCTAGATGCGTTCAACATTAACGATTCATGGCTTCCTATTTTCACTGGGTTAACATTTTTATATTTCATTTTCGGTATTGCAATTCGCTCAAAAGAAAATTGGTCTATGGTGCTTCGCAACAGCGCGTTGATTCTCGCTTCTATCATTGCGTTTGTCGCGCTTATCAACCCTGAACAAGCAAGCGGCTGGTATGTGCTTGCGCTTGGTTTGCTATTCATTGCTGAAATGATAATCCGCAAAAATGGCGCATTTGAAATTGGCGCGCCACTATTCTTTAGCATTGGCTCATTCTTAATTTTGCGCGATTTCAACGTAGAAAATATTTCATATCATTTGCTCGTTTACAGTTTGATATGGATTTTCGCTGACTTGCTGGCACATTTGCTTTTCAAACATCCACGCCCATTGAGTATATTGATTCGTGGTGCGGGCGCATTTCTCAGCGCAGTTAATTTTGCATTTTTACTTAATGAGGCGAATACTATTGCTACAACTGGATTTGGAATTTACACGCTTCTTTTCTTAACCGTCAGTTTGATTTATAAAAACTCAACTCTTTTCTACGCCTTTACATTGACTCTGCCACTCTTCGTCACATTTTTATTCCGTACCTTCGGCTTCACCAAATGGATTCACCCTGTCATCATTGTTGCACTCATCTATTATGCAATCGGATTTGTGTTACGAAGTTTGAATCGACTCAAAGGTTGGGATTTGACTTTGTTATACAGCGGCTTGGGGCTAGGCATCTTCGTCTCGTTAGCGTCACCATTTATGGGCGGGTTAGATGCGGCAATTCCTGTCGCAGTCGCCGCCACGTTGTGGGCTGTCGAGGCGTTCATCAAAAAAAATGCTTGGCTGGCTTTCCCTGCCAATGGTTTGTATCTGATGTCGTATTTTATTTTGTTAGGCGAGTTGAATGTGCAAGAACGGCAGTTTTATTCAATTGGCGCGGCATTGCTCGGTTTGATTCAACATTATTTACTGTTGCGAGCAAATAGCAAAGTCGGCGCGTTTTTGATGGGCATGGCTTCGCAATTTGTTTTGCTTGGCACGACTTTTATTCAAATGGTCGCCGCCATTGAAGTGCCGATGATGTTCCGATATTTTGTTTTGCTATTTTTCCAATCGCTGGTTGTGCTGATATACGGCATTGTGATTCGCTCGCGTAGCCTCACGTTGTTCCCGATTGGGTTTGTGGTGTTAGGTGTGATTACGCTTTCTTTCATCGCCACTGGCGGGCTGGGAACAGTCTTTGTGGTTGGTTGTACTGGCATTCTCTTCCTCGGTCTTGGCATTGCGGCAGTATTGTTGCGTGAAAGAATCTCTAAACTTGGCGAGCGTTTAAGCGGTTGGAATGCGTAAGGTGAGACGGTAGAAAATGGGCGATGGACTAAAACGGTCTGTCGTCCATTTTCTTAATTTCTTTCATCAACGCTGGCAAAATTTCGCCTGATTTTCCTTCAAAAAAATAATCTACTTTTGGAGTCAATGGTGTGGGTTCTGCATTAATTTCTACGACAATAGAGCCGTTATTTCGTGCGGCGTGTGCGAGAGACGCGGCAGGTTGTACTACACCAGATGTTCCAATTGAAAAGAAAACTTGACATGCACGTGAAGCAGTAACAGCAGATTCTAATTCCGCTCTTGGCAATGATTCTCCAAACCAAACGACATCGGGGCGTAAAAGTCCGTTGCATTTTTTACATTGCGGCACAGATTCGCTCTCTTCATGCCATTCTTCTGTAAATGTTCTACACACTGAACAACGAACCAAATTGATATTGCCATGTAATTCCAAAATATTTTTACTGCCAGCAAAACGATGTAAGCCATCTACGTTTTGAGTAATCAATGTAAATTCTAAAAATTTATTTTCCATTTCTACTAAAGCATAATGCCCTTGATTTGGTCTCACGCCTTTGATGGCTTCACGTCTCCAAGCGTACCAATCCCATACAAGTTTTGGGTCACGAGCAAAGGCTTCGGGTGAGGCTAAATCTGTCGGCTTATATTTTGCCCACAAACCATCTTGCGAATCGCGGAAGGTGCGAAGTCCGCTTTCTTGCGAAACGCCCGCGCCTGTAAGAATAGCAATGCGCGTGGAGGATTTGAGAATTTTGATTAATTCAGCAGGGAAGGTCATAGGAGTCATAATGCGTGATACGTGATTCGTATTTTTTACACATTACGCATCACGTAATATTCTTTACGGTTTGACAGTCGGCGGAGGCGGTACACAAGCCAGCATTTTTACTTTTTCTCTGAAAATATCCGTCCGCCCAATTTCTTTACCAGCAGAGTTGGTCGCTACAATTTGATATTCTAACCATGCATTTTGAAAATAACCATCTTCTAACATCTCATCAGAATAGACATCATAAACGTACGTTCCCGCGCCGATGGTGTACATGTCAAATTTTGTCCATTTGCTGGCGCGCTCGGCGGTTAAACTTTTGAAGCGGGTAAATAACAAAACGTAAGCGGTATCGTATAAATTTGAGGCTTGCGCTGTAATTTTTACAAATGACGGCTCGCAAGTTCTGCCTTTATAAAATTCTGTAACATTTACATTTACAAACACAAATCCTTTCATTTCAAAAATAGGCGTAGCGGTGTTAGGTGTAAACAATGTCAAAGGTGTAACATTACTGAGTGTAGCAGTGGCAGTCTCTTGTTGGGTAGCAGTGTGTGTTGGTAAGCCAATCAAGGTTGGGGTTAAGGTAAAGGTTGAAGTTGGAGGAACAGGCGTGAGCGTAGGTGGAGGCGTGAAGGTTTGCGTATCCGTTTGAATGGGAATTGGAGTCGCATTGGTAGGTGTGAGTACGCAGGCGAATGTCACAAAGATACTAAGAAAAATAAAATAAATTTTTTTCATGGGGTTTTCGGGTTGATGGGACATCCTGAAACAGGTGTGAGACATGGACAGGGTGACATGAATATGTCGTCGTAAATTTTTGTGCGCCCGTTTTCTTTTCCCTTTTTATCTACAGAAACAAGTTGGAAAACCACAAACGAATCTTTGTAATGATTATGCCCTTGTATTTCACTACCAATTGCTATGAATGTAAATGTACCATCTTGGTTGTCGTACATGATGTTGCCTTTCGTCCACGGTGTACTATCATCTCTGGTTGCCGATTTAACACGCATAAAGATGATAACACCCGCTACTGCTTGATAATCTTCCACAGTGGCATTGATGACCGCGCGATTCGCTTCGCATCCTCCCCAATACATTTTGGTCGGTGAATAGGAGACATTGACAAAGCCCGGACCTGGTCTGGATGATGTTGGCACAAGGCTAAGCGGTTGTGTTGCGGTCACGTCACCAATAAAAATTGGGACGATAGGAAATGTGGCGATAGAATTTGGGTCTTGGGTTGGGATTCGGACGATGGTAGGCGATGCAGTAGGAATTGGCGTAAGTGTTTGTGTGGGTGTATCTATTGGTGTGTAGGTGATGAAAATTGTTGAGGTAGGTTCGGGTGGATTGGTGGCAGGAGCGATACCGCAAGATTGTAAAAGTATAATCGCCAAGAGCGGGAAAATAATTTTTCGCATGAAGGAATGATACTATGAAATTATTTTTAATAAATGACAGCCACCTTAAAAGCGGCTGTCATTTATGTTATGCCGAAGCACCAGAATAACCTTTCAAGCCTAATTTGAAGATGCCTCTTGCAAAAAGAAAGAGGAAGACGGTAAACACTAATGCACCAAACCAAGTTTCGAGTGTGAGTCGCCCCGTCAATGCTTGGGATGGGATGGAAATTGCAAAAGCAACTGGCACTAAAAAGGTTAATCCATAACGAAGCCAATTGGGGTAAATATCTATGGGCCAGCGACCTGCCGCATATAAACCTTCAAATAAATTGGCAATTTCTTGTACGCGGATAAACCAAAACGCAGTAGATGTGATGATTAACCAAAAAGAGTAAATCATCATGCTACCCATCACCAAAGCAGAGAGAAAGCCAAGCACAGACCAAAGGTCAATAAGCCAGTTCAGTTGACTTAATGCAACTGCCAGCACCACAAAGCCAGTAATGATATCTACAATTTGCCACAAACGAAACTCACGCACGCTGATTAACAATTGTGCATCAGCAGGTTTAGTGAGGGCGTAATCTAATGTGCCTTCGCGGATTTCTTCCATGAGACGTTCCATGTTAGGTTGAATAGCGGCGCGGATGATGCCACCGATTAAAGTAAACACACCCATCACTGCCAGCAATTCGGGTTTACTCCAACCGCCTAAAGCAGTGGTTTGCGAAAAAACAAGATTCAAACCAATTAAGCCTGTGGCTAAGGCAATGAATGTTTGTAAAATTTGAATATAAAGATTGGCGCGATATTGAAATTCATTCAAGATACCAATGCGCAAATAGTTGTAAGCAAGTGAAATGCCTTTCATGTTAACCTCCCACCGCAGAAAATTTGCGAATGGCGATTTTCCAAATGATGTTGACAAAAATAATGCCAACGATAATCCACGCAATTTGCATACCTAAGCCGATTAACAACTCATTGAGGGGCATATTCCCAACTAATGATTCAATTGGGAATCCGAATGCCCAACGAAACGGAAAGAACCATGCAAACGATTGAATCCACTCGGGCATGAGAGAAAGCGGAACGAGTCGTCCCGAAAGAATCAGCTCGGCGGCAAAATACAACTCGAAGAGTGCACTGACGCGTGTCGTCCAAAATGTGACCATGCCAATTAATGTCAAAGTCATAGTGCGAATCAAATAAGCAAACCAAATCGCAAAAAAGAAAACTATCATTTCAAGCAAAGTTGGATTCAATTCTGGTTTGAAAATTAAAGTCAATGCGAATGCTAATGGAAGCCACAATAAAATGACAACGACTTTCCAGCCAGCAAAGAATGCGACATCAGCGTGTAGCGGATGAATTGGGCGCATGAGGCTCATAGACAATTGACCTTCACGAATGCGCCATTCCCAACCATACGGCGTGAAAACTACATTCATGCTTCGCACCAAAGTCCACACAATGTAATAGGCGGCAAATTCGCCGGGCGTGTATCCGCCCACCATACCACCTTGTTGCATGGCAACCGTTGACCACACCACCATATAAATCACTGGCTCGGCAATCATGCCAATCATATAAAAATAATTAGCAAGCGGATACTGCCATTGTTCCAAAATGGAAAGTTTCATCATTGAAAGATAAATGTCAATATACCGCTTCATTCGACCGCCTCTTTCTTGACCGCGAAGACTGATTCAATAACATCTTCAATGGGTGCTGCTTCGACAGTTAAATCTTCCACTGATAAATCGTTTAATAGACGTGACGTAACGGCAGATGTTTTTTCTTTTGGTACACGCATCACAATTCTTGACCCGTCGGTTGATACCACTTCACCAAATTGACTCAAGTCTGTGGCTGGGTTCTCTAAAGTAAAACCTATCGTTTTGAAAGCGGAAAATTTTTCAGCCAGTTGTGAAAGGTTGCCGTCAAACAAAAGTTTGCCGTGATGTATGACGATGATTCTTTTGCACAAGGCTTCTACATCCGCCATGTAGTGACTCGTCAGCAAAACTGTCGCGCCGTATCTTTTGTTGTATTCAGCAATAAAGGTGCGGATGCGTTTTTGCATGGTGACATCAAGACCGAGTGTCGGCTCATCTAAAAATAGAATTTTCGGTCTGTGCAATAACGCGCCGACGATTTCCATCTTCATGCGTTCACCCAAAGATAAATTGCGGATTGGCTTTTGTACTAAGTCGCCGACTTCAAGGATTTCGATAAACGCGTCGCGCGTGCGTTTGAATTCATCGGCTGGGATGCTGTAAATGGCGCGTTGCAAATCAAATGAATCTAAAGCGGGCAAATCCCATGAAAGTTGATTACGGTTGCCCATCACCAATGTAATTTGACGCAAAAAGTCGTGGGAGCGGCGAGCAGGCTCAAAGTCCAGCACTGAGGCGGAGCCTGAAGTGGGATGTAAAAGTCCGCTGAGCATTTTCAAAGTCGTCGTCTTGCCTGCACCATTTGGTCCTAAAAATCCAACCACTTCACCGGGCTGAATCTCAAACGAGATTTCATCCACTGCTTTGACATTTTTGTATTGACGTTTGAATAATCCTTTGGCGGCGGCTTTCAAGCCTGCTTCACGTTCAGGCACTTGATAATGTTTTGCTAATTTTTGTAAAGAAATAACTGAAGGCATTTTTTCTCCGTTTTTATAAGGGTGTGTCGCGCTGTTGGGGTTTAGATTCTTCTAATTCCTGAGGCGCAACGCACTCAGCAAAGTTAAATAAAAAACCGCAGGTACGCGTGTACCTGCGGCGTAAAGACATTTAACTGAATTAAATATCAAGGCAACCTGGAGATACACAAAACTTAAAATCTAAATTGTTGGGTGCCATTTCATGAATCTCCTTTGGTTTTAAGATTTTCAATAGTTTATCATAGCCGAGAATGCGAAACAAGTGGGAATTTCTGGTATAATCCCCTCCCGTGACTGGTCCTGCTCAGTGGTTACGGCTACGAGCATGGAGACCTGCAATAAACTATAGAAAGGAAGCATACGTCATGCCGCTTGCAAAAGAAGTAAAGACCAAGGCGATTGAAGATTTTCATCGCCACGACAAAGATACTGGTTCACCTGAAGTGCAAATCGCAATCCTTACCAACCGCATCACACAACTAACTGCACATTTGCAAAACAACAAGCAAGACCAATCTTGTCGTCGTGGTTTGCTGAAATTGGTAGGTTCTCGCCGAAGATTGCTGACATACTTGCGCACTAGCAATTACAAGAGCTATCTCAATGTAACCGACCGATTACAGTTACGCCGAAAATAGTAAGACCGTTAGACCCTAAAGGTCTTGTAGACCTTTAGGGTCTTTTATTAACCGCCGTCAGGAATTGAAGAGTGTGAACAACCACGTTGTTCTTGCTTCTCAGTCCCTGACTCGTGGCGGAAAGCATGGAGATGTGGAGCGCAATAGCTTGCTATTGTAATTAATGGGAGCAAACCAAACTCCCTAACTCCAAAATCCTCCAAAAATTAAGGAGACAAATATGAATAAAGAAGGTAAAAAGTTTTCAGCCGTTGTTGGAAACAAAACAGTAACAATCGAAACTGGTCGTTTGGCTGGGCAAGCAGGTGGTGCATTAACCATCGGCATTGGCGATTCGATTGTATTTGCATCCGCAACTATGGGCGGTGTGCGCGATGGGATTGATTTCTTCCCATTGAGCGTGGAATACGAAGAAAGATTGTACGCAGGTGGGAAAATCCCCGGCTCTTTCTTTCGACGAGAAGGACGCGCCTCGACTGAGTCAATTCTGACAGCCCGCCTGACAGACCGCCCGCTTCGCCCGCTCTTTCAAGATGGGATGCGAAATGAAGTCCAAGTCATCATGTATTCATTTTCTGCGGATGGTGTCAACCCACTAGACATTCTCGCAATCAATGCCGCCTCTGCCGCGATTATGATTTCGGACATTCCATGGGGTGGTCCAGTTGGCGCCGTGCGCATCGGACGTGTGAATGGTGAGTTTGTGGTCAACCCAACATTTGCAGAAATGGAAGCATCCGATTTAGATTTAAGACTCGCTGGCACAAAAGATGCAATTCTTATGGTCGAATGTGGTGCCAACGAAATTCCAGAAGATGTAATGGCACAGGCGTTGGATTTAGGTCATCAAGCCATTCAACCAATTATTGACTTACAAATTCAAATCACAAAAGAAATTGGCAAACCAAAACGTGAAGTCAAATTGCACTTGCCATCTGAGGAAGTTAAGAAAAAAGTATTTGACCGTGTCAGCGGACCAATGAATGAACTGCTTGATAAGCCGCTTTCCAAAGTTGAATTTTATGAAGGCATGACCAAAATCAAAGAAGAAGCCGAAGCGGAGTTATGTACTGTTCCAGATGGTGCAAACCCAGCCGACTATATGGCAGTGAACGAATTCCGTGAGTCATTTGAACTTGCTGAAATGGATGTTGTGCGCGAACGAATCCTTAGTGCAGGCAAGCGACCTGACGGCAGAGCACCCGCAGACATTCGCCCAATTTGGTGTGACGTGGGAATTTCTCCGCGCGCTCATGGCACTGGACTCTTCACTCGTGGTGAGACGCAAATCTTATCGTTTGCGACACTTGCCACTTTAGGTGAGGCGCAAGAACTCGATAACTTATCCCCCATCAAGACAAAAAGATACATGCACCACTATAACTTCCCGCCCTTTTCTACAGGCGAAGCAAAACCTCTTCGTGGACAAAGCAGGCGTGAGGTCGGGCATGGAGCGTTGGCAGAACGTGCGCTAGAACCTGTTCTCCCAGCAGAGGAATCTTTCCCTTACGCGATTCGAGTCGTATCCGAAGCGTTGTCATCCAACGGCTCGACATCTATGGGTTCAGTTTGTGGCTCGACCTTAGCCTTGATGGATGCAGGTGTGCCAATCAAAGCACCTGTAGCCGGCGTTGCAATGGGATTGATTACTGACTCAACAGGTCGTTATAAAATTTTGACCGATATTCAAGGCACCGAAGACCACCTCGGCGACATGGACTTCAAAGTGGCTGGCACGGCAAACGGAATCACCGCACTGCAAATGGATATCAAAATATCCGGTTTGAGCGCACAAATGATGAAGGAAGCCCTCGGACAAGCACTTACCGCGCGTATGCATATCATGGAAAAGATGCTCGAAGCGTTGCCAGCATCACGCACGGAGTTGAAGCCTCATGCACCGCGCATTATCACCGTCAAAATTCCAGTGGACAAGATTGGCGCTTTGATTGGACCGGGCGGCAAGAACATCCGTGCCTTGCAAGATGAAACTGGCGTGAAGATTGATATTGAAGAAGATGGTACCGTGTATATTGCCTCGACCAGTGCAGAAGGCGCAAAAATTGCACAGGAACGCATCGAAGGACTCGGCGAAAGTGCGGTTATCGGAAATATTTACACAGGCAAGGTCGTGCGGATTGAAGCGTTCGGTGCATTTGTAAACATTATGCCCGGCGTGGATGGGCTTGTTCACATCTCACAACTAGATAGCGGACGTGTTGAAAAAGTAGAAGACGTGGCTGTGCTAGGTGATGAACTCACTGTCATGGTCACAGACATTGACCCGCAAGGCAAGATTCGCCTGTCACGTCAGGCAGTCTTGGAAGGCTGGTCTGCTGAAGAAGCCAGAGAAAAAGATAAAGGTGGCAAATCAGGCGGGGGCGGGAGTCGAGGCGGTCCGCGTAGAGATGGCGGAGACCGAGGCGGACGTGGCAATGACCGTGGACGCAATGGCGGCGGAGACCGTAATCGTAGATAGGGTCTTTCGCTGTTAGCGATTGGCTGTTAGCGATTAGCGGTTAGCAGTTGGCTGTTAGCAAGTCATAACATGAGACATCCGAAGGTTTGAGAAAGCATCAAACTTCGGGTGTCTTTTTTATTTACAAGTAGAGTGAGATATACTCGCGCATCAAGACAAAATAGAAGGAGAGACAGTGAATACTGAAACACAAAAGCCGATACGTGAGCAATTGAAACATGGATTGAAAGCCGCCATGAAAGCACGTCAAAATGAAGTCGTCAGCGTTTTGCGTTCGGCGTTATCTGCGATTGACAATGCCGAGGCAGTACCCTTAGACGATTCGATGGTGGCTGTGGTCGGCAGACTCAACGAGGTGCCGCGCAAAGAGTTGAGTGAGGAAGATATGCGCGCGATTGTGCAAGCCGAAGCAGACGCGCTTAAGACTTCGATTGCAGGCTATCAAAGCATAGGAAAATTGGAGGAAGCAGAAGGACTCCAAACGCAGTGGGAGGCGTTAAGTCAGTATTTGTTTTAGCCCGCCACTTATTTTCTGTGGTGGGGTTTTATGAGGTATCGGGGAACGTAATGTGACTCCCCATATCTTATAAACAAGGAGATTGAAGATGGAACAGAGTGTACTTTCTAGTGTAGTCCTGCCGCTCGCGATTGTGCTTATCATGGTGGCATTGGGCATGACGTTGACAATTGCAGATTTTCGACGTGTGCTTGCCCAACCGAAACAGGTCAGCATTGGTTTGCTGTGCCAATTGGTTTTATTACCTCTGCTTGGCTTTGCTGTGGCTGGGATATTCGCCCTGCCAGCCGTGTACGCCATCAGCATTATTTTGTTAGCCGCCGCACCCGGTGGAGCGACCTCCAACTTAATCGTCCATGCCGCTGATGGTGACCGCGCACTTTCTGTCACGTTGACCGCTATCTCGAATATGCTGGCATGGTTCACCATTCCATTTTTGCTTGGGATTGCCTACACCACCTACGGAAGCGGCGCACTAGCCATTGACTTCCCTGTAGCAAGCACCATGATTCAAGTGGCGGTGTTGACGGTTATCCCCGTTATTATCGGCATGGCGATACGCAGTTGGAAACCAGACTTCGCTGAACGCTCGAAACGCTTCACCCGTATCTTTGCAACTGTGTTCTTGTTCCTCGTCATTCTCGCCCTCGTGATTCAAAACTGGGATGTCATTATCAATGACGGACCCCGCTTCGCGCCAGCCTTCATCCTCTTGAATGTGGTTGCCTTAGCCGTCGGGTATTTCGTTTCCAAAGCCGCGCGGATTAATGATGTGCAATCAGTGACAATTGCAATTGAAACAGGCATCCAAAACTCAACGGTTGCTATTACGGTTGCATTAACCATCCTCAATAACAACGAAATGGCAGTGATTCCCGGCTTATACGCTATCTGGATGTATGTGACAGGTTTCGCTCTCGCCTACTGGCTGACCCGCAGAAAAACCAACGCCGATGCTGTGACGGCGTAATACTTCACCCCTCCCAGCCTCCCCTAAAGGGGAGGAGCATTCCCCTCTCCTCTTAGGAGAGGGGTTAGGGGTGAGGTCAAAAGTGGATTTTTTGTTATAATAAAAATACAATGGGTTTGAGACTTTTGCCATAAGTCTCCTTTTTAACTGACCTGACGAGTGCGTGGTGGTGCTTGTCAGGTCTTTTGTTATCATATGAAAACAACCCTTAGACTTACTGCTCTTTACCACACGAGGATAAATCCTCGCGCTATTCCTACAAAGCCGACTTTCAGTCGGCTAGTCCGCTTTAGCGGACTTTGTATGCACTAGCACGGATGTTTACGTCCGTGCGGGCATAGGTCTTAACCCTGCACGAGTCCCGACTTGTTGCTCAACGAGTCAGGACATGTTTGCGAACAAGTCAGCACATGTTTGGGGATGAGTCACGACATGTTTGCGAACAAGTCAGCACATGTTTGGGGATGAGTCACGACATGTTTGCGCCCCCTCCGTCACTACGTGACACCTCCCCCAAATACGAAAGGTAAAGTCTCTATAAGAACAAATATTTTTATCTTGTATTTGGGGGAGGACGGGTGGGGGCTTTAACTCCTCCCCTTGAGGGGAGGCTGGGAGGGGTCAATCACGAAGGGGCAACAAAAAAACATCCGAAGTCTGTTAAGACTTCGGATGTTTTACCTATTTTAAGAAGACGTTTTCTCGAACACAATCCCGTCTAGGACCTGTTGAAACTCCTTGCCGGGGGTGAAGCGCACCAGCACGTTCTTAATGTTTGAAGCGCGCACGTCCTCTTCATTCTCCGCACCTTCGGTCTCCACCCTCAGCCAGAACGAGCCAAACTCACCCAACTGCACAATATTCCCTTTGGCAAGTTCTTGTGCAATGATAGTGAGAAAGCTCTCGGTCACAGCCGCCGTATCCGCTGGGCTGACGGTAGAAATCTCCGCCGCGCGCTTGGCAACATCCCGCTGAGATACTTTGCCCGAAGCCACAATCGAAGGATAAAACTTCTTCGGTGCGCCTGGGTCTCCTGGCTTACCACGTTCCACAACATTGAATTTAACGCCCATACAAACCTCCTATAGGTTACAAAAAGTGGAAAAGGGGATGTCGTTAGCGTCATAACAACTTCCCCAAACGACAAATTTAATATGACATTTTCCATAGCCAAATCCAATAGGAAATTGGTGGGATGATGAGACTTCCGAATTGTTCCCTCATCCCCAACCCTTCTCCCGTTGGAGAAGGGAGTCTCATGTCCCCTCTCCTTTTGGGAGAGGGTTAGGGTGAGGGAGTCTCTTAATCTCGCTCACTGCGCCGTCCCCGGCGCAGGCATTTCATGTCACCCGCCGCCGAGGACGGCGGCTCGAGCGTAGCCCTCACCCCAACCCCTGTGTCATTGCGAGAAGCGAAGCGCCGAAGCAATCCCCTACTAAATAGGGAGGTTGCTTCGGCAGTGGTCTCGATACATGCCTCGCTTGCGCTCGGCATACTCGACCAACGCCTCGCAACGACATGGGGTAGTACTTTTGTTATCAAAATTGCATAGTTCATTTTCAAATCAGAGTTGTATAATTTATTAAATTATTCGGTAGGGGCGAGGTCTTCTCGCCTGATTCGGCGGGTTAAAACCCTGCCTCAGTTCATCAAAGTCCTTCGGACTATTCAGTCTAGCCCCGCAGGGCTTGCATGTACTGAGCGAGGGATTTATCCCGAACGATGTCCCTACATCAGGAGAAGCACCATGAGGAATTTTTTATTATTTCAACTTGCTTTGTGTTTTGCGGTTCTGGCTGTCTTGCGGTTTGCCCAGCCAGCCCAAGCCTCTCACCCGCTTCAAAGTGACGACCCCATCTCACGCGGGGAGTATCTCGCCACCATTAGCGGTTGCACCTCTTGCCACACACCCGACACAGCCGAGTATCAAAACCCGCAAACGATGACGATTGAACAAGTACAAACCATCGCATTTGATGGTCAATTGGCAATGGATACCAGCAAACTATTGGCTGGCGGGCGGGCTTTCCCATTGGGTCCCGCAGGCGTGGTCTATACGCGCAACATCACAATGGATGAAGAGACTGGCATCGGCTTGTGGACAGATGAGCAAATCAAACTCGCTATCAAATCTGGCGTGCGACCCGATGGCACTGTGTTATTCCCCGTGATGCCTTATCACGTCTATAACGGCATGGCAGATAAAGACTTAGAAGATATTATCGCTTACATGAAGTCTTTGCCGCCTGTCCGCAACGAGGTGCCAGAAAGAACTGTTAGCACCGAGGGAATGCCTGTGCTTCCCTATCAAGATGGTATCACTGCGCCCGACCCTGCCGACCCATCGTCAAGAGGCGCGTATCTCGTCAATCATATTATGGGATGTATGGATTGTCACACCCCCATTGACCCTGCTACGGGTGCACCCATCATGGAAAAACATTTAGCAGGTCGTCAGCCGTATGAAGGTCCGTGGGGTATTGTGTATGGTGGCAACATCACCCCGCACGATGAAACAGGCATTGGCACATGGACAGATGAAGAAGTGAAACGCGCTTTGTTAGCAGGCATTGGCAAAGATGGCAGGCGATTAATCCTCATGCCGTGGTATGCCTACTCTGCTTTAACACCAGAAGATACTGAAGCCGTTGTGTATTATTTGAAGAATGACCTGCCCGCGGTGGATAATCAAATCCCTGCCGCCTCGCTTAATCCCGACTTTATGGTTGTCTTGCCCGCGCAGACATCTCCTTTACCCTCCCAACTTCGTCTCACGTCGCCGTGGATATTGGTGGCGGTTGCTATCTTCATTGTTGGTATCGTTTCAGCAAGTTTTTGGTTGTTTAACAAAAACAGAAACGGATAAGTTCGTATGGAGGCATTCAGAAAGTTGTTTAGAGAACGTTACTTAAACATTCAAGCCAAGTTGGTCTTTCCGCTGGCGTTGACGATTCTGTTATTGGTGATGGTGCTTTCACCGCTTACCAATCAAATTATCTCTGGGCGCGTAGAAGAAGAAGCCGACCGCCGCCTGAGTGAAATTGCCGATTCGGTCGGTGCCTTAATTGCGAACTCTGAGGTCTTGGCGCGTAATAACGCCGCGCTACTCGCGAAACAAACCGAAGTGACAGACATGTTCGCCGATGAATCCTCTGCTGAGTCGTTACTCGAAATCAAAGGTGAGCTTGGCTTACAAGAACTGTCTTTATACACAGCCGATTTCAAGCCCGGCGACCAAGCCTCCTTTTATGGCGGTCCAAACGTCACGCGCCGTTTACAAGTCAGTGAAAGTGCGGTGCGCATTCGTGAAGAACTTATTTTGCAAGCCCTCACAGAAAAACGGGCTGTCAGTAATGTGGCAATTGCTCCGCAAGGCTCACAAATCATCGGCGTTGCGCCTGTCTATCAGCCAGTCACTAACCGCTTGTTGGGTGTCGTCTTAACTGCTTTTTATATGGATGACGCTTACATTCAGAACATCAGTCAGATTATTAATACGGATGTGGCGATTGTCAAAGACAATGCCATCATCATCTCAACGATTGACAGTGCCACAGGCTACGAGACGTTAATCAATAGCGGTTGGCTCACCAGTGCTGAAGACCCTGCCTTAAACGTCACGTATGCTGATAATACCGATTACCGCATGTTAGGTCACACCTTACGAGTCTCAGACGTAGAGCAAGGCTCTGTCATTGTGGCACAACCGATTGACCAGTTGTTTAATCTCAATAGAAGTATTCAAACGATTCTGTTCACGGTGACGGGTGTGTTTGCACTCACTGCTTTATGGTTTTGGATTACCGCCTTTGTGACTCTCACTCGTCCACTAGTCCAGTTGACGGATGCGACTACAAATATCAGTCAAGGTAATTTCACGCAACAAGTGCCGACCTCGTATGTGTTATTCAAAGACGAAATTACTCTGCTGAGTGAAAACTTCAACACCATGACCCAACACTTGAACGAGTCCTATAAGCAGTTGGAAGATAGAGTGAAGCAGAGGACTCAGGAACTAGCCGAAGCAAGAGATGAAGCGGTTGAGGCGAATAAATCAAAAACGGAATTTGTATCGGTTGTGTCACATGAGTTAAAACTCCCGATGACATCTATCAAAGGTTATAGTGATTTGATGCTTTCAGGTGCGACAGGCGAGTTAAATGAAAATCAAGCCAACTTCCTGACGACGATTCGTAACAATGTTAATCGCATGGCAACGCTCGTTTCTGACCTTACAGATATTTCCCGCATTGAAAGTGGCAACATCCGCATTGAGCCACGCTCTGTACCTGTGTGGGATGTGATTGATGAAGTGATTAATCTCACGCGCACCCAAATTGAGCAAAAGCATCAAACCATTTCTTTGGATATTCCTGAAGGTTTGCCCAAAGCCCTTTGTGACCGTAATCGCCTCTCTCAAATTTTGACAAACTTGGTCAGCAATGCTAACAAATACACGACTGAACAGGGCAATATTCATGTAGAAGCGTGGCAAGCCAATAGTATGATTAATATCAAAGTACAGGACAATGGCTTGGGCATGACGCCTGAAGACCAAGAAAAATTGTTTAGCAAATTCTTCCGCTCGGCAGATGAAAAAATCCGTGAAGCCCCTGGCACCGGGCTAGGGCTTAGCATCACTAAAAATTTAATTGAGTTACAAGGTGGCAAGATTTGGTTTGAGAGTAAATATCGAAAAGGGACTACATTTTATTTCACGCTTCCGATTGCAATGAACACTGCGCCTCTAACTTATCCAGTTAAGAGATAAAGAGTGAATAAATTCTCTAAAATCGGGATTGTCATTGTTGGATATATCTGTGCAATTATCGGTGCATTTGCGGCAGTATATGTCAATAGTTTATTTATCCAAGACCCAAACGCTGCCTCATCAGGAATGTCTGCCTTTAGTGATGCATTGCTGTTTGTAATGGTATGCGGAGGGCTAGCCATCGTCCCTACTTTGTTGGCAATTTATTTTTTGTTTAGAGGTTTTCTTAAAAGTAAGTCAATTCAAAAGAATAATATATAGACATGAAGCAAGATTTGGAACACCTTAATGCCCAACTTGAAAATTAGCACTGAAAACGCAGAATATCAAATTATTCAGGCGTTAAAACTAAACCGCACCAAACGTCACCAATTAAGAGAAGTTTTTATTGAGGGAATAGAATCTATTAAGCAAGCAGTGAGCGCAGAGTTAGAAATCACCAGAATCATCACCGCTGATGTGAACAAACTTTCTTTATGGTCGAAAGATTTAATCCGCAAAAATCAAAAGGCGAAAATTATCGAAATGTCTTTTGATTTATATAAATCTTTATGTGATAAAGAAGAACCCTCTGAAATTCTTATTACTGCAAAAATTGATTTCTTAACTCTTGATGAATTAAAGTTACCCTCTCAACCTTTTTTATTGATATTTGACAGACCCAGCGACTTTGGCAATCTCGGCTCATTAATCCGCTCTGCTAATTCATTCGGTGTGGATGCTATCTTTATCATTGGTCATGGAGTTGATATTTACGACTCAAAAGTAATCCGCTCAAGTTTGGGGAGTGTTTTTCATTCAAATATAGTCTTAATTCAATCTATGCGAGATTTTGAAATTTGGGTTTCTAATCAGAAAAAATTAAATAAACTCAGCATTGTTGGTACAGATTCAACAGGCGATGTATCTCTTTTAAATCACAAACTCGCAAAACCAATCGCAATTGTGCTCGGAAACGAAGCCAAAGGGATGAGTGTAGCCTTGAAAAGCCTTTGCGATTATGTTGTGAGTATTCCTCTTTCTGGTACTGTCAATTCGCTGAATGTTGCCAATGCAGGTTCTATTCTTTTATGGGATGTTTATAAAAACAATGAAAAAATCTGATTGGAGAGAATTTATCTTTTATGGCTTAGGCGGGTTTCTGTTATTTACTATCGCTGGTTATGCCACCATTGTTGACTTGATTTCATTTCGTAATGGAAATACTCCACTGTTTGTTTATATTTCAAAATCTAGTGAATATAATGATTTAGGAGTATTTTTTACAATTGGGTTGGGGGTATTGTCAATAATAGGTTTAGGGTCTTTCATTTTTTATCTAAGACTAGTTTATAGAAAGTTGCAAAAGAAATGAAACAATCCATCGTCCATATTGCCCTCATTGTCCGTGATTATGATGAAGCCATAGAGTTTTACACAAAAAAACTACATTTCACTTTGGTCGAAGATACCTATCAACCTGTGCAAGATAAACGTTGGGTGGTAGTTGCTCCGCCAAATTCTACAGGAACGGCTTTGTTGCTTGTGCAAGCATCCAAGCCTGAACAAGAAACTTTCATCGGCAATCAAACAGGCGGACGAGTATTTTTATTTCTCAACACCGATGACTTCTGGCGAGACTACAACGAAATGCTTTCCAAAGGAATCAAATTTATCCGCGAGCCAAAGATAGAAAGTTATGGCACAGTGGCTGTGTTTGAAGATTTGTATGGAAATTTATGGGATTTGATAGGGTAAAGGTCTACTTATCCGCGTCATATTTCTTCATCATCTCTTCCAAACGCTTCTTAACATCTTCCCACTCTGTATCAATAATTGAATAAAACACCGAATGCCGAATTCTGCCGTCTGGCAAAATCATGTGATTTCTCAGCACGCCTTCTTTTTTCGCACCAATACGTTCAATCGCAGTTTGAGAACGTGTGTTTAATGAATCTGTTTTTAATTGCAAGCGAATACATTTCAACGTCTCAAAAGCGTGGCTGAATAACAAATATTTGCATTCTGTATTTACTGGCGTACGTTGAAAATCTAATCCATACCACGTACCGCCAACTTCCAAGCCTTTATCTTTCGACATAATGTTTAAGTAACGGGTCGCGCCCGCAACCCTGTCTGATGCTAAATGAATCGCAACAAATGGTAAATCAGTGCCTGCTTTTTGGCGATTTAACAAGTCTAAAACCCAACCACGCATATCTTCTTCTGAATTAATATCGCCATACACCATAAATCGCCAAAAGTCTTGACCAATTCCT
>JAEURG010000094.1 GCA_016789345.1 Anaerolineales bacterium
TCTCACTTATTTAGGCTTGGATGTTGCCGGGCTTGCGAAGCAACAACATCCTGTTGCCGCAAGCGCACAATCGGCTTCCATTGACCAATTGTGGCACTGGGAAATGATAGTCATTTCCTTTTTGTTTGCATTAATCGTTGTACCCATGCTATATAGCCTGATTGCCTTTCGTCAAAAGAAAGGCGAATTGAAAGATGGCGAACACATGGAAGGCAACACCACGCTTGAAATCGCTTGGACAGTGATACCACTATTTATAGTAGTTATTTTTGCTTATTTAGGTGGCTGGTCACTTGGTGAAGTAAACCGTGTTGACCCGCAAGCCCTTGTTATCAACGTGCGTGGTGCACAATTTGCTTGGACGTTTGAATATCCTGAATATGGAATTGTCAGCGATGAACTGCATTTGCCAGTGGATAGACAAGTTGTTTTGAAGATGACTTCGGCAGATGTGCTTCACTCCTTCTGGGTGCCTGAATTCCGCCTCAAACAAGACGTGGTACCTGGTCGCATCACCGATTATCGGGTTACACCCTCACTGATTGGTGACTATAAAGTACGTTGTGCCGAACTCTGCGGCACTTCTCATGCTTACATGGAAAATGCAGTTATCGTCAGCACCCAAGCAGACTATGACGCTTGGATTGTTGAACAAACCGAAATTGCCAAACAATTGGCTCAAACTCCCGAAGGGCAAGGCAGAATTCTCGCCGTCCGAAACGGATGCCTCGGCTGTCACTCATTAGATGGTACGCCGGGTACAGGTCCCACTTGGTTTAATTTATTCGGCAAACAAGAAAACTTAAACGATGGTTCAACTATTCTTGTAGATGAAGCGTACTTAGCCGAATCTATTTTGAACCCGAATGCAAAAATTGTAGCAGGCTTTACTTCACCTTCTGTCATGCCTGCTTTTGTTTTCACTGATGAAGAAATTGCAAATATCATTGCATATATAAAGACTCTGAAATAGAGGAAATGATTATGAAGAAATTTTTTACAAGCGCATTATTCAAAGGCTTGGTTTGGCAATTGATAGGCTTCTTTATCGGAGCAGGTCTTGTCACCGGTATTCGTGCATTAATGGGCTTAAGCACAACCGATACTTTCTTTTTCACTGAACCTGCTTGGGTATTAGGTGCGTTTATCGGCGCACTATTCTTTCTCGTTGGCTGTGGTGTCACCGATGATTGGATTAAGTGGGCGCGTGGTATTGATACCCACGACAATCACGAAGAGCACTGGCACGGCTGGGAAAAATATGTAAATGTATCTTTTGACCATAAAGTGATTGGTATTCAATATACATTAATCTCTTTGGCATTAATTGCCATTGGCGGTACTTTTGCTTTGATTTTCCGTACCGAACTCGCCGCTTCACAACTCCAATTCCTCACCACCGAATTGCAACTCTTTGGTCAAAACGGACCACAACTTTACAACACACTCATGTCATTGCATGGCATTGTGATGATTATCTCGATTTTGCTCGGCGTTTCTGGAATCATCAACTATGCAGTGCCACTACTCATCGGCGCGGCGGATATGTCCTTCCCGCGCCTCAATGCTTTCTCGTACTGGATTGCTGTTCCTGCGGCAGTGACCTTAATCTCCAGCCTTTTCCTCGGCGGCTTTGATACTGGCTGGACGGGTTATCCTCCGCTTTCAGCACGTGCTCCTGTCGGTATGCAAATGTTCTTCATGGGCGTATTTGTAGCAGGTTGGTCATCTATCTTAGGTGCATTAAATGTAGTTGTCACAGTTTTACGAATGCGCGCCAAAGGCATGACCGCCATGAAAATGCCGATTTTCGTCTGGGCAGGTTTAGCAACTTCCATTATTGCTATGACCGCCACCCAATTCATCGGTTTAGCATTTCAATTGGTCATGTTCCAACGCTTATTTGGCATGGGCTTCTTTGACCCATCCAAAGGTGGTAACCCAGTTCTCTTCCAACATTTATTCTGGTTCTATTCACATCCCGCTGTGTATGTGTTCATTTTGCCGGGCTTAGGCGTGATTTCCGAATTACTACCCGTTTTCGTCCGCAAACCTTTATATGGCTATCGTTGGATTGCGATGTCTTCCATTGGTATCGCTTTAGTAGGTTTCGTTGTTTGGGCGCATCACATGTTCACATCAGGCATGAACGAATATTTGCGCGTGCCATTTATGTATAGCACCTTACTTGTATCCGTGCCGACAGGTGTAAAGTTCTTCTCATGGGTTGCGACGATGTGGAAAGGCAAGATTTCTACTCCAACCCCGATGTTATTCGTCTTAGGTGCAATTATCGTCTTCTTGATGGGTGGTCTTTCTGGACCGCCTCATGCTACGGTGTCAACTGATTTGCATTTACATGATACATATTTTGTCGTTGGGCATTTTCACGACACCATCTTCGGCGGATTCGTCTTCCCATTCTTTGCCGCAATTTACTATTGGTTCCCCAAAGCCACAGGCAGGCGCATGAATGAATTTTGGGGCAAAGTGCACTTCTGGTTAATGACCCCATCATTCTTTGTGTTGACATTTGGCATGATGTATGTCGGTTTGCTAGGCATGCGTCGCCGCATCGCAGATTATGACCCCGCACTTGGTATTGATACTGCACATCTTATCTTAACCATTGGCGCGTTCTTAATTGCGCTTTCTGTGTTGATTTTCTTTATCAACTTCTTCTATAGCATCAAAAATGGCGAAAAAGCCGAAGGCAATATTTGGGAATCACGTTCACCCGAATGGCAAGTGCCTTCACCAATGTCATTACATAACTATCCAACACCACTTGAAGTTGTTGGCGAACCTTATGATTACGGTTTGAAAGACGCGCCATATATCCGATTTGTTAAGTCTGCTAAAGCAGATAAGAGCAAACATTAATCACAAGGTGAGGAGCAAACTAGATGTCCCATTCACAAACTAAATCTGCCGCGCTCATGCAGGGCGTAATCATTGCAATTTATTTAGCCGCATTGACTATTTTAGAATACTTTGTTGCCGTTGCTTTTGACGCAGTGCCTTTGCTCATTGTTGTTGCAATTATCAAAGGCTTTTTAGTGCTGTATTACTTTATGCACATTTACAAACTTAACGAAACAGATACCGATACAAACCACGATTCTTATGCTTATAAGACAGTGACGAATCGACTCGGCTTATGGCTGTTTCTGCTTTCGGATAGTTTCGTCTTCGCTGGGTTGTTGGTGATGCGTTCTAACTTACTCGGCTTGACTCGCCCTGAACTTAACCAAGCGCTAGGTTTAGGTGTTACTGCTGTACTTTTGGTTTCATCCTTCTTTATGAATCGCGGTGAAATGCAAATGGCACATGGTGACGTGAAAGGCTTCATGCGTAACACAGTCATCACCTTTGTTTTAGGGCTAGGATTCCTTTTGGGTGTCGTATTACTCGAATGGCGAATCGCGGCTCACGAAGGGCTAACTGCTGACTTCGGCAACCCAGTTACAGGTCCAGTGGGAGGCGTGTTTTACATGATGACAGGTATGCACGCATTCCACGTCTTCACAGGTTTAATCTTCTTAGCAGTTGTCTGGAATAATGCCCGTAAGGGAGTTTACACTGCTGAAAAACATTGGGGCGTGGAAGCCGCCGCTGTGTATTGGCACTTTGTTGATTTAGTGTGGATTTTCTTCTACCCTGCCTTGTATTTGATTGGCACGGCTGTGGCAGCACACTAATAAAAAATTATCCGCCGCCGTGAGGCGGCGGATTTGTTTATAAATAATAGGTCATTCTGTGCCACTTAATTGTTCTTACGGTGCAGAATCTCGGAGTTCTACATGAACAAAAATTTATTGTGGACAGGGCTAGGTATTATTGTTTTGCTTGCAATTGTTGCAATCTTCTCTATTTTTTTTGCACAACCACCTGCTTTTCGCGGAACAAGTTATGCAGAGCCATTTCCACTTGCGCCTGAAATTGATTTAACAAAAGCAGATGGCACAGAATTTCGTTTAAGTAATGGCAAAGGTAAAGTTCACTTAATATTTTTTGGTTACACCTCTTGCCCTGATTTTTGCCCAACTACCTTAGCCGAAATGAAATTGTTAATGGATACCCTCGGCTCAGATGCAGAAAATGTGCAAGTTTTATTTATTACTGTTGACCCTGAAAAAGATACATCTGAAAGAATTCAAGAATATGTCAGTCGCTTTAATACAAATTTTATTGGCTTAAGCGGCGCACAAGCAGAACTCCAACCCATTTGGCAGGGTTATGGCATTTTTCGTGAAGTGACCAATCAATCCACTGCGTTAGGCACAATTATTAATCACACAGTCCGCTTATATTTGGTTGATTTAGATGGCAACTTAAGATTATCGTACGCCTATGGCACGCCATATCAAGATGTGGTCTTTGATATTAAAATTTTATTGGATGAAGCAAAATGAATTACAGTATCCCTCGAATTTTGTTTGCTTTTGTTTTAGGAGTTATTTTCGGCGCAGTGACTACTGAAATCGCTTATCTTTCTTTGCAACGAGAAAATCGCGCGCCGACCACAATTGAGTTAATCATCCCTGCTGGCACAGCCGAGTTAATTCGTCAAGGCGATGCACCGCCATCCATTCCGCAAGATATGCGCTTCGTTGTCGGTGATATATTGCGCGTCATCAATGAAGATAGTGAAAATCATCAACTCGGTTTGTTATACATTCCTGCAAATTCATCGGCTAGTCTTAAATTAGAGTCTGTTGAAAACATGACCATGGAATGCTCATTTCAATCCACTAATTTTTTAGACATCACAGTACAAGAACCTGTGACATGGTGGACGCGCCTACGCGGATATTTTTATGCGGGCTTTCCGCTTGGCACACTCTTCGCAGTGTATAGCGGTTTGATTGTTTCAAAAAAGAAAAAAGATGAATCTGCTTCGTAATATGTTTTCAAAAAAATGGTTGCTCACAACCATTTTGGTTTTTATCGGCGCGGCGGTTTGCATTCGGCTTGGCATTTGGCAATTGGGTAGGCTTGAACAAAGGCGCGCCTTTAATTCACAAGTTGAATCCATGCGTGCAGAAGAAATATTAAACTTAAATAATGAGATTCCAGATAACATCGAATCAATGGAATGGCGCAAAGTAATCGTCACTGGTGAATATGATTTTGAGAATCAAGTTGCATTGCGGAATCAAGTCTATGACAATCAATACGGCTATCATTTGATAACTCCGCTTCTTTTTGACAGGAGGGCTGTGTTGGTGAACCGCGGCTGGATTCCCGCTGACAGCGATTGGCGAATCTATGACGAAGTTGGTGAGGTCACAGTTCAAGGGTTGATTCGGCTGGGGCAGAGCAAACCAGCCATCGGCGGAGTCGCAGATGCGTTGCCAATTGACGGCACAAAACTTGAAGTGTGGAATAATCTTGATGTAGAAAAAATGTCCGCGCAGATTTCATATCCGATATTAAATATTTTTATCCAACCCAATGTAGATGAAAATGATACAACGCCGCCAATTGCGTATCAACCAACGATTACATTAACCGAAGGACCTCATTTTGAATATGCGATGCAATGGTTTGCATTTGCAATAATTTTATTTTTTGGGTATCCTTTTTATTTGAGGAAGCAATCAGCATGAAATATTCTTTACAAACATCATTCGCAAAACTCACAGCCATTTTATTCATCGCGATTCTAGCGTTGAGCATTGTAGGCTACTTTGTAACAGCTACAAACGCACAATCATTTTGTGATGGCGCAATTGTTTGTTTGCCAACTCAACCCGTTGGCTACTTAAAACTTGCGCACGTCATCATTGCAGGAATTTCTTTAATTGTTTTGTGGTTTGTGTGGCGCAAAGCGTGGCGCGAACAAAAACATCATAAAATTTTATTGCCATTGACAACAATTACGACGATTTTGTTTTTAGGTCAAGCATTTGTTGGGGCAATTCAAGCGACACGTGATTATCCACTTCACTTAACCGTTTTACATTCATTATCAGCCATTGCATTATGGATTTCACTTTTATTATTAGTTTATTTTGCAAGCACATTGAAAGAAGATGGCAAAGTTGAAATTCGTTTTGGCTTTCGGCAACGCCTAAAAGATTTTTGGATTTTATCCAAACCATTGATAGTGGCTTTGTTATTGGTCACAACTTATGGTGGATTAGTAATGGGCGGAAAAGCGTTTCCATCCGCCTCATTAACTTTTTGGACATTATTCGGTGGCGCATTAGCCGCCGCAGGTTCAAGTGCGTTGAATCAATATATTGACCGTGACCTTGATAAAAACATGCAACGCACAGCCAAACGTCCGCTTGCCGATGGAAGATTAACTCCCGCTGAAGGTTTATCTTACGGCTTGGCGTTATGCTTAATTAGTTATTATGTGATGGCTGGTTATGTTAATTTTTTGGCGGCGTTGCTTTCGCTCACAGGAATTTTTTATTACGTCATTTTTTATAGCGTCTGGCTCAAAAAAGCAACCGTGCAAAATATTGTCATTGGTGGTGGCGCGGGTGCAATTCCGCCAATGGTGGGTTGGGCGGCGGCAACGGGCGAGTTGACTCTTGCGGCTTGGATTTTGTTCGCCATCATCTTCATGTGGACTCCGCCTCATTTTTGGGCGTTAGCCATTGTCCGCATGAAAGATTATGAAAAAGCAGGCGTGCCAATGTTGCCAGTCGTTGTCGGTGAAGAAAAGACTCGTAAACAGATTTTGATTTACACCATCGAATTAATCGCTGTCACGCTTCTTCTTCCGATATTCAACCTGACAGGTGTTTTCTACTTAATCTCTGCTATAGTTTTAGGTGCTCTTTTGTTTTACGCCGCATGGAAAGTTTTTAGAATTGGCGGCAACAAAACTGCTTGGGTGATGTATCGCTGGTCAAGTATGTATTTGGCATTTATCTTTTTGGCGTTGATGATAGATGCTGTTATCTGATAAAGATAACTGCCTGTTCGTCTTCGTAAACTTTTTGCCAGCCGTTCATTTCTAAAACTTTTGTAATTTCCCAATACGGTTCAATTAAAATCAAATTGACTTGCCATTCATCTAAAATGTGAATGGCATTTTCATTTCCGCTGACCACTGCGTGCCATTGATTGATAATTTCGTTTCCATATAAATCTGCCCGTCCATCAACAAAGGCGGGATATTCAGGTAAAGTCCAAAGCAAATATCCGCCCCAGTTGTATGAATTAAATAAATTACCCTGCGGTTGATTTTCTTTTATCCATTTAATAGCATGGACGGGATAATTTTCATCTACCTTTTCAGGTAACGAAGCGAGATATGTATTTCCAAGCGCAGTGACAGTGAGAGCAAGAACAAGTATGGAGTTAATAAAAAGCCGAAGTGGGCGAGGCAACTCTCCGCGAGGTGTGAGGCGTGTATCCCGTTGAAAATGTTGTAGAGTTGCATTCATCCAATCTGATAACAATGGCGTGGCGACAATTGCAAATAAAGCAATATTGCGTTGTGAAAAAAATGTTAGATATGCAAAACCTAAAACTTTGAAGATTTGACTCCAATTTTGTTTTTTTGCAAACGGCGCGGAAAGTAAAAGAAAAAAAATCATCCACAGTAAAGGATGAAATGCAATTTGATGAAAATCAGGCGAGAGCCATTCTTGAATTTGAAGCGAAACATTGATTTGCTGAAATGGCAAAATCCAAATGGCGAGACCGTTTGGGTTGAACCCAATTGCTAGCGAAGATAATGCAGACCAGCCGATTAAGTTTTTTATTTCACTCCAATTTTTTTCTTGACTTGTGAATTGTTCAATTGCTTCGCCCGCAATGTGCGCGCTGATTAAAAGAAAGCCCCAAATCCAACCGCCGTGAATATTTGACCACAATGCAAATAATGGAATCCAAATCCAGCGTAGTTGTTTTTTGATGAGCAAATTATCTAATATTGCAATCAAAAGAAAAGAAAGAATTTGCGGACGAGGTCCCCAAATCGGCGCGGCTGTGATGGCGGCGAGGATTACGATAAACGCATTTATAAAAATATTTCCCGAAAGCCTGCACCAGATAAGATAAAATGTAACAACGCCGATGATAGACACAAAAAATGTAATTGCAAAAAATCCGCCAATTGCATACAAGGCATATAATAAAATTTCTGAAATCCAAAACGCATTGACCCATTCCGTGCCATTGCGTGTGTAACTAAAAACATCTGTGAGTAAAATTTGTTTTTGCTCAAACATGATTTGCCCCGCGCGCAAATGCCACCACATATCTGCGTCAATTGGCGTGCGGGTGAGCAGAATAAAAATCAATATCAATGCAACAAATAAAACTAAATCTGAAATTATTTTTTGGGAGTTATGTTGAATCATTTTTCTCGTTTTGAAAAACTTTCTTGGGTTGCCGCCGTTGGCGCAGGCATTGGCTTAATCATGGCTTCGTTTCAATTATATGGCGGCGACGATTATTATCGCTATTATCTTCCCTTTGTGCAAGGTTGTTTCGATTGCGGCTATGTTCCATATTTTGCAAAATGGTTTTTGTTTCCGTTCAATTTTTTTCCAGAATATCCGCTCGGTTGGGGCGTTTGGACTATTATTTCTGTCAGTGGTTTTTTAATACTTGCTTACATCACGCGCATCAATCCGCTTTATCTTTTTATTTCTTTCCCAATGCTCGGTCAAATTTGGCTAGGTCAAATTGATGTTTTGATTGCAACAGGCTTGGTCATTTATTTATTTTCTAAAAATGATTATTTGCGCGGTGTGGGATTGATTTTAGCATTAACCAAACCGCAATTGACTTTTTTCCCACTGATGCTTTCTCTGTTTTTGGAATCTCCGCGCCTCATCCCTAGACTTCTGCTTGCTCCTGCTCTGACAATTTTTCTCAGCCTCATCATTTTCGGTTCAACATGGTTCGTGGATTGGCTACAAAACGCCTCTGCCAATTTACCTGTCCATGTGTGGCGTTTGGCAAGTTTAGATATTTGGAAGTTTGGAATCTTCCTCACGCCTTTGCCTTTACTCTTCAAAGATAAACATGAAAGACTTACAGCAGGCTTGCTAGTTTCAGCCATTGCCACACCGTTTTATGGCGTGTATTCTTATGTTTTATTTTTGCTCTTTGATGTTAAGTGGCAATATGTTTTACTTTCGTACGTATGGATAATAGGTTTTATCTTTTGGCAAGAAAACGCCATGCGGCTGGCTTGGGTTCTGCCGCTGGGGATGTTGGTTGTTATGTTTTATAAAAAGAGACTATCTTTATAAAAGATAGTCTCTTTTTATTTTATAGGCTTTATTTTATTCGCCCAAATAATCTCTTAGTTTACGGCGAATAGACGGGTGTCTTAATCTACTCAGCGCCTGCGCTTCAATTTGGCGCACGCGTTCACGTGTTACGCCCATTTTGCGACCTACTTCTTCAAGTGTATAAGCCTGACCATCTAACAAGCCGTAGCGTAATTGCAAAATACGTACTTCTCGTGGAGGCAAGCCATTTAACACTTCGCCGAGGTGCTCTTTCAACAAATTATATGTTGCAGTGTCATCTGGTGGTGGGGCTTCATCATCTTCAATGAAATCACCAAGCACAGAATCTTCTTCATCATCAGTCGGCGTTTCTAAAGAAAGCGGACGACGCGCGACTTGAATCATGTTCTCCACTTTTTTCGGTGGAACATCTAACGCTTCTGCCAATTCTTCCACGCTGGGTTCGCGCCCTAACCGTTGAGTCAGTTGATGTTGCACGCGTAATAATTTGTTGATTTGGTCTCCCATGTGGACGGGTACACGAATCGTGCGTCCTTGGTCGGCAATGGCGCGGGTAACTGCTTGACGAATCCACCAAGTTGCATAAGTGGAGAATTTATGCCCACGACGATAATCAAATTTTTTCGTAGCACGAATCAAGCCGATATTGCCTTCTTGAATCAAATCTAAGAAAGGCACGCCACGCCCCATATATTTTTTGGCGACAGAAATCACCAAGCGAGAGTTGGCTGTAATTAAATGTTCACGAGCCGCCCAGCCATCTTCAATGAAACGACGCAGTTCAAGCCTGCGCTTTGGCGTGGCATTGCCTGTGGCGAGTTCTTCACGGGCTGTTCGCCCACGTTCAATGCGTTGCGCAAGTTGAACCTCTTCTACCGCAGTGAGCAACGGCACGCGACTGACTTCTTTTAGGTACAAGCCAATCGTATCGTCTGTGTCAATGTTGGCGAGGTAATCGTCTAAGGCAAGGTCTGGTTCAGGTTCGGCTTCGCCACTCTCTTCCACTGCCACCAACTCATCTTCGGTTGGCTCAGGCATGACGGTATCTTCCATAAATGGAATACCGGCACTTAATAAGGCTGAGAAGGCTTCTTCAAGTTGTTCTACATCCTGCTCGGCTTCGGGGAAAAAGTGCAGAATGTCGTCTAAAGTCACATACGATTTTTGCCGCCCTAGTTCAATCAGCCGTGCGATTGCGGGAAATTCTTCTTCATCATCGCCGCCAATCAAAATTTTTTCTACATCCATTCGCAAATCCAACTTTCACTAA
>JAEURG010000161.1 GCA_016789345.1 Anaerolineales bacterium
TAAAGTCCAGCCGAGAAAACCTGCGGCGCTACCAGCCACTGTGCCAAGCACTGTGCCAGTGCGGCTGAGTAATGGCTGTACCATGCCTAATACTTGACTGCTCAGGTCAGATAAATCTAATTCACTAAAATCAAGTTTGAACGGACCAAATTGATACACTTGACCAGAAATGGTTTCAATTAATTCAGGAAGCCTACGAAGTGCATCTTGCACAATGACAACCAAACTTTGAATCTGTTGCACTAAGCCAACGCCACCCACAGCCAGCACGCCAATCAATAGTAATAAAATGATGATGTAAATGAATGCTACAGCCAGCCCCCAAGAAAAACGAAGTTTTCGTTGAAGAAAATCTGCTACGGGGTGAAACAAATAAGAAAGCGTTAACGCAATTACCAATGGTGTGATGATAAATTGAAATTTAACCAGTAAAGCACCTACAATGACAATAATGGTTAATGCAATAACGAGTTTGGTGTTGGTTCCCCAAGTTGGGGAATTAGAAGAGGATTGTTCCATAATTTGATTCTATCAAATAAAATAGATAGTAGAAAGTGGAAAGTAAATATAGGATTTTATAAAAATAAAACGCCCTGCAATTTTGCAGGGCGTAGTTTTGAAAATATTAACAACCTGAAATGAACGGGAAGAAAGTGCACCAACGGTAAGTGGCATCTACCCACCAGAAAAAACTTGCACATAAACAGATAAACAGAAACACACCTGCACCAATAAAGATTGGGGTCATATTTCTTTTTTGACCTGTTGCTGGAGGGGCAGAATATACAGGAGTAGGGGGTGGTGAATAAGATTGAGCAGGAGGAGCCGATGGAACTGCTTTGCGAGATACTGCCACTGTTGCGCCGGCATCCGAATTAATCGCATCAAACATGAGGACAATTTGTTCGCCCAACGAAACAACATCACCTGCCTTCAACACTACTGGACCCGCTAAGCGTTGACCGTTTACAAAAGTCCCATTGGTAGAACCTAAATCGTCAATCACGAATTTTCCGCCTTGAAATGTAAGGCGAGCATGTTTGCGTGAAACTTCTGCATCATTAATTGCAACGCCATTAGACGAATCACGCCCGATAGTGAGTTGTTCACCTTCCAGCGGAAAGACCACGCCGGGGGTAGGTCCAGACCTCATCACAAATTGAAACTGTGCCATTCTCTTCCTCCGAAAAATAATTTCAAATAACTTGGTTTAGTTTATATCTTTCAAGCGAAAAAGTCAATTCATACTTAATGACTAGGTCACTTCTTTTTGGCAACCTTTTGGGGTTCAACAATATGCTCTTCTCGGGGGATTGTCTTGCCAGAACGCGGCAAGTACAAAATAAAGGCAGTGCCAACGCCGGGTTTGCTCTTTACTTCAATGCGCCCGCCATGCCCATAAATAATCTGCTTGCAAATGGATAAACCTAAGCCTGTTCCTGAAGTTTTATTTTCATGCTCACGCACTCGATAAAACTTTTGGAATAAGTGTGGCAAGGCTTCTTCTGGAATACCAATGCCGGTATCTTGCACAAAAATAGCAGTTTCCGTTTCGCGCGCTTCTGCACGAAGCATTACTGTTCCATTGGGACGGTTATATTTAATGGCGTTACTTAATAAATTCAACAAGACTTGTTTTATCTTGTCTCTATCCGCTTCTACTACTGGAAGTCCTTCTGGTGACTCAACCCGCAGCTGGATATCATCTTCAATGGCTTTAGAAGCCATCACATCTTTACATTCATACAGCAAATCTGCAAGGCTGAAAATAGTTTTACGGAATTGCACCCGTCCAGATTCGAGGCGTGCTAAATCTAAGAATGATGAAGCCAATGCGTTTAATCGCATGGTTTCGTTGTGAATATTCGTGACAATTTGGTCACGTTGTTCTTGAGACATTTCCGGGCGCAGTAAAAGATAAGTGGCTGTACTTAATGAAGAAAGTGGCGTGCGTAATTCATGCACAAATTCTGAAATTAAATCTGATTGTTGGAATAAACGGGTATTTTCAATAGCAACAGCGGCTTGTGCACCCAATACCAGAAGCATAGATTCATCATTATCAGAAAATTTGCCACGATGTTTATTTAAAGCTTCTAGCACGCCGACGATTTTATTTTTTGTAATTAATGGCACACCTAATAATGATTGAGTAGATAACCCTGTAATTGCTTCTACATTAGAATAAAAACGCGCATCATCATGTGCATTGGTAATACGAACTGGCTTGCGGTTATTGACAATCCAACCAGCAATACTGCCATCTAATGGGACGGTGATTCCGCGCCGAGTAGATTCATCCATGTTGGTTGAAACTTGAAAATATAGTTGGCGCGATGTATCGTCATATAACAAAATAGAGGCGGCTTCTGCGCCGCAAATCTCTGCGGCGGCGTGAACAATGCGTGAGAGCAAAATATCTAAATCTAGGGTCGAGGCAAGGTCGCGGGCAATATCCACGAGGCGGCGATAGCCATCTAATCTCTCGGTTTTTATTTCAGCCATGGTGCACTCTCTCTGTGATTGCAGGAAGAATTGTAGAAACGTCTTCTGAAAAAATTACATCAGCCCGAACATTGATATACGTAGGCGCATTGTTGATGATGATTAAATGTCCGCCGCGGTCTAAGGTTTGCATGGGTAAACCTGCCACAGGTAAAACTTCTAATGAAGAACCAGCAACCAGCATCAAGTCAGATTGACGCGCCGCAGTCTGTGCTTTGTGCCATGCCGCTTGTGGCAATTGTTCCCCAAACAAAATCACATCGGGTTTCAATATCTGATTACATTTTGGACAATGCGGAATTTCACCTGTTTCAACAAATGGAGCAAGATAAGGCTCGGCGTTTACCTGATGATAACACTGAGTGCAGGTTAAAGTTTGCATTGTTCCGTGCATTTCAATTACAGTTTTTGAACCCGCTTTTTGGTGCAGGGTA
>JAEURG010000164.1 GCA_016789345.1 Anaerolineales bacterium
ATTGTTGGCGGATTGGTTTTATTTGGTTTGTTTATGATGTATATTCTTGCTCGCAATAATCAATGGGCGTTAGGTGTATTTCATAAATTGAGTCAACGTTTTCCTGTGTTACAAAAATTTGGTGGCAGTTTCCTCGAATCATTTTTCAATGGATTAAGCGTCATCACCGACGGCTGGCTCTTCCTCCGCTTTTTATTTTGGATGGCACTCAACTGGTTTGTAGCACTGGTTGCATATTATTTAATAACCCTCGCATTTTTCCCGCAAGCACAACCCGTATGGACTTTATTCATTTTAGGTGCCGCCGCATTTGGCGGGGCAATCCCAGCATTACCTGGTGGCGTTGGCACATTTGAAGGCGCCATCACCGCCGCATTGGTTTTATTCACTGGTGATGAATCAACTGCTTTAGCCGTCGCACTCACTGCTCGTTTATATAACTATCTCAACAGTGGTGTTATCGGTGGAATCGGATTAGCACGAGAGGGTCAAACCCTTTCTGGCATGTATCAGCAACTGATGAATTTAAGAAACAAAGACCAAACCGAAAACCAGTAATGTTTCCACTGTACGATACACAACGTTCGCGTCATTTCCCATTAATGAACTGGATGTTGGTTCTACTAAATGCGATTGCGTTTTATTACGAAGTGACTATGAGCGAAGCAGATTTATATCGCTTCATTCATGCGTGGGGGCTGGTTCCTGCTCATCTGACCTTATCCAACTCTGACACATGGATTAACATCCTAACCAGTATGTTTCTACATGGTGGCTGGTTTCACATCCTGAGCAACATGTGGATTTTGATAATCTTCGGTGATAATGTAGAAGATAAACTAGGAAGCATCCGATATCTAATTTTTTATCTACTCAGTGGAACTGCCGCCGCATTATTACAAGTATATTTTGACCCAACCAGTTCAGTTCCCATGATTGGTGCAAGCGGAGCCATTGCAGGTGTATTAGGAGCATACTTAATTTTATTTCCACATTCAAGAATCGCTAGCCTTGTACCAATCTTCTTTATTTTTACAATGGTTGAACTACCTGCATTAGTTTTTCTTGGCTTTTGGTTTGTTTCTCAATTATTCTCAGGTTGGCTCGCCTTACAAGGCGCAGATGCGAGCGGAGTGGCTTGGTGGGCACACATTGGCGGATTTATTTTTGGTATAGTAGCAATTCGTTTATTTGCAATGAGAAGAAGATATTATTAGATTCAAATTGTCATGCTGAGCGTAGCGAAGCATCTCTACTTCAATATAAGAGACTCTTCGCTATACTCAGAGTGACACCGAAAAGGTAAAAATTATGACTAAACATTATCTCGTCACTGGCGGAGCAGGCTTCATTGGCTCAAATTATGTGCATCGTTTGCTCAAACGTGGCGAAAAAGTGACTATTTATGACAATCTCTCACGCGGTGGTGCACCACGCAATTTAGAATGGTTGAAAAAAGAATTTGGTGATAGCGCCTTTGCATTAATCAAAGGTGATATCAAAGATGCAGACAAAATAAAAGAATCTGCTAAAACTGCTGATGTGATTATGCATTTGGCTGGTCAAGTTGCTGTAACTACTTCTGTAGTAAATCCACGAGAAGATTTTGAATCGAATGCTTTAGGCACATTCAATGTACTAGAAGCCGCGCGTGCATCTGGAAGAAATCCAATTTTTATTTATGCATCTACAAATAAAGTGTATGGTGGTATGGATGATGTCGAATTATATGAAGAACCCACACGCTGGCGATACAAAGACTTAGTCAATGGTTGCCCAGAGACTCAACCCTTAGATTTCCATTCTCCTTATGGTTGCTCAAAAGGCACAGGAGACCAATATGTGAGAGATTATGCAAGAATGTATGATTTACCAACAGTTGTCTTCCGTCAATCCTGTATTTATGGACCGCGTCAGTTTGGAATTGAAGACCAAGGCTGGGTGGCATGGTTTATCATTGCGGCTGTGATGGGCAAAGATATTACAGTCTATGGCGATGGCAAACAAGTTCGTGATATTTTGCATGTAGATGATTTAATGAATGCCTATGACTTAGCCGTCGAAAAAATTGATATTGCCAAAGGACAAGTCTATAACATGGGTGGAGGACCAGATAATGTTATGTCTATTTGGGCTGAGTTTGGACCAAAGTTAGAAAAATATATTAATAACACTATTGAAGTGGCGCGTGGTGATTGGCGACCTGGCGACCAAAAAGTTTTTTATGCCGACATCTCGAAGGCAAAAAAAGAATTAGGTTGGCAACCAACTATCAACGTCGAAAGAGGCGTGCAAATGCTGTTTGATTGGGTCAAGGAAAATAAATCTTTATTCTAAAAGGTGACGATGCAAGAATATTTTTCTTCATTAGCAGAAAACTTTATCAAATCTATGCCGAATATTTTGACGGCTATTTTAATTTTGGTCATCAGTTATTATGCAGGCGTTATCTTGGGACGTTTTTTGCGTGGTGTATTAGTACGTCAAAATGCCGAGCCTGGTGTAACGCATTTGCTTTCACGCACTATCAAATGGACGATTATTATTTTCGGTTTGATCGCCGCATTACAAAGATTTTTTAACGTCACTGCGTTTTTAACTGGCGTGGGAATTATTGGTTTTACGATTGGTTTTGCATTGCAAAACATTATGCAAAATTTTGTTTCGGGAATCATTTTGCTGGTGCAACAACCGTTTCGTGTGGGGCATGTGGTGGGCATTGCTGGTTATGATGGCACAGTTTTGAAAATTGGTTTACGCACCACTGAAATGAAAACACATGATGGGCGCATTATTTTTTTGCCAAATGCCGATGTACTTTCTCAACCTATAATCAATTACACGCGCGCGCAACAACGCCGTGTGGAAATACCGATTGGTGTGGCGTATGACTCAAACCCTGATAAAGTGCGTGATGTAATTTTGAAAGAAATCAAAACAGTGGTTGGCTATGTAGATGAACCTGCGCCGTTGGTTTTATTTCATAACTTCGGCGATTCATCTATTGACCTGAAAGTTTTGTTCTGGGTAGATACATCTCTCACACCCCCGCCCGTTGCTATGGATTCGGCATTGACAAAAATCAAGCAGGCGTTTGAAAAAGCAAAAATTGAAATCCCATATCCTGTTCAAGTGCAAATGACGCGCACCAAGAAAAAATAAAAGAAGCCGCCGAATATTCGGCGGCTTCTTTATAAATTAATTCGATTGCATCATTGGTGCGATATGTTTCTTCCAGAACCACATGAAAAGCGTGGCTAATGCAATCGGACCGAGGAAAGCAAAGAAGCCGCCAAAAAATCCAGTGACGAACCCGCCAACAGCAGGCACGCCACTCAATACGCTATAAGTTGCTCCTAACAAAAGATAGCGCACACCGAAATTGGTGAGGTCTTCTGTATTAATATAGAACAAACCTACCAACACGCCGATGAGTACAAGCACCCAAGTCAAAATTTCATTTTGAAATGAGAATGCGCCCGCCAATGCGGCGACGAGCCCGCCGATAATATAAGCCCATTTCAAAATAGTTTGCCAATCGGTGCTAGAACTGGTTTGCTCTTTCTTTTTTTCTTTGTCTTTCGATTTTTTAGCCATGTCATTCTCCTTTTTGATTGACTACTGATATATACAACACTTGCGGTTTTGAAAGTTGCTGAATTTCTATGCGTTATAATTTTCCAATCCATGAAAATTCTGACTGTCTTAACTTATTATCGCCCACATACTTCTGGATTAACCATCTATGCTGAACGTCTCGCGCAAGCATTTGTCAAACGCGGACATGAAGTGACCGTGATGACCACACAATATGACCCATCACTTCCGCAAGAAGAAATGATGGAAGGCGTAAAAGTGATTCGTGTGCCGGTCATTGCGCGTGTTAGCAAAGGCGTGCTTGCGCCTACATTTGGTTTGGTCGCCACAAAACTTGTTTGGCAACATGATGTTGTGCAACTTCATCTCCCACAATTTGATGCGCCCGGCGTTGCTTTGCGTGCGCGTTTGTTCGGCAAGCCCGCTGTGTTAACCTATCATTGTGATGTGCAACTTCCGCAAGGATTTTTTAATCGCATCGTCAATGCAGTAGTCAATTTTCAAAACAACATGGCTGGGATTTTAGCGAATCATATTGTGACATATACCCAAGACTATGCAGATAACTCACCTTATCTTTCAAAATACGCTTCAAAACTGACCCCCATCCTGCCACCTGTCCTTCTACCTGATTCTTCACCCGAAGCAGTTTCTGCTTTTGCTCAAACCAATTTGGTCAATGAAAGAAAACCAGTCATTGGAGTCGCCGCCCGTTTTGCATCTGAAAAGGGGGTAGAAGTTTTATTGGATGCTTTACCAAAAATTTTAGAAGAATATCCGAAAGCACAAGTGCTATTTGCAGGAACATATCAAAATGTGATGGGTGAACAAGCCTATTACGATAGATTGATGCCACGCATTCTGGATTATGAAATTCGAGGTCATTGGAAATTCTTAGGAAATCTTGACCCAATGCAAATGTCTGCTTTCTATCCAAACTTGGATGTAATTACAGTGCCTTCATTAAATTCAACCGAAGCATTTGGGCTTGTACAAATCGAAGCCATGTTGAACGGCGTGCCATCTGTGCCTTCTGCATTGCCGGGCGTTCGTCAGCCGGTGAGAATGCACGGCATGGGAGTTGTTTCTGAAATTGGGAATGCAGATAGTTTAGCAAAATCCATTTTAGAAGTGTTGGATAATAAAGAAAAATATCGTGGCGATATTGAGTCAATCAAAAAAGCATACAACCCTGACTCAATTGCTCAAGAATATGAAAAATTATTTGCAAAGTTAATGAAGAAGTAGGTTACGCTTGTAGCGTGACGTGTTTATTAAATTTATTTGTCACGTTGAAAACGTGACCTACGAAGGTTTTACTTCACAAAAATATGAAAAATATTACGCCTCAAAAAGATTTTTTATTTTTACAAATTAGTTCACTCCCTTACTTTCGCGGATTTTTACGCGCCATTGAATCATCTTATTACCAAGATTTAGATTTGCCTTCTCCAATTTATGATGTCGGTTGTGGAGATGGTCATTTTGCATCTTTGACTTTTGATAACAAGTTAGATGTCGGTTTAGACCCATGGCGTTTTTCGATGAAAGAAGCCAAGAAATATAATGCTTACAAATCACTCGTAGAAGCAGATGGTGCAAAATCGCCATTTCCATCAAATCATTTTGCTAGTGGATTAAGCAATTCTGTCCTTGAGCATATTCCACACATTGATTCAGTATTAAAAGAAACAGCACGTGTGTTGAAACCAAATGCGCCATTTTATTTTTGTGTTCCGAATACCAGATATTTTTCAGCATTATCTTTAACAAAAATTTTTGGCAAGCGGTATGAAAATTGGTTTCGTAAAATTTCGCGTGTGCATCATGCCGATGAGCCTGATGCTTGGGAGAAAAGATTAAACAATGCGGGTTTCACGCTTGAAAAATGGTGGCATTATTTTTCGCCCACTTCAATGCGCGTGTTAGAATGGGGACATTATTTTGGCTTTCCATCATTAGTTTCCAAAGCATTAACGGGCAAATGGATTCTCTCTCCGACCAAATGGAATTTATCTTTGACGGAAAGTTATCTCAAAAAATATACATCTCCTGAACCTGTTGAAGATGGGACGTTTACATTTTATATTGCAAGGAAACGGGAATTGTGAATCGTAATTTGCGAATTGGGACTTTGAAATCGAAAACCAATTCCCGCATCCCAATTCCCGAATACCGAACCTATGGCTTTCGACGAAAAATATTTCTCCTCACACACCTATAAAAATATCACCTTTGCCAAATACAGCATGTATTGGTGGTCTAACCGATTCTTTGGGATGTTAGCAAAACGTTATGGTAAACGCGGAGCGCGGATGTTGGAGGTAGGCTCAGGCATGGGGCATTTAGTTGGGCAACTATCAGCGTGGTTTGAAGCGTATGGCATAGATTTGAATCATTGGGCGGTTAATCAATCCAAAAAAGATGCAGAAAAAGCATCATTACAAACTGCATCAGCACAAGAATTGCCATATAAAAACGAATCGTTCAATGTGGTCATTATCAAACACATTGTGGAACATTTGCCCGATCCTGCCAAAGCGATTAACGAAATTGGACGTGTGACTGAAAAAGATGGTGTTTTGATTCTTGCGACGCCGAATTTGGGTTCTTTATTGAAACCATGGAAAGGCGATAAATGGATTGGCTATCAAGACCCGACGCATATTTCTTTGAAAGAACCGCAAGTGTGGTTGAAGTTAATTGAAGATGCAGGTTTTGAATTGCAAAAAGTTTTTTCAGATGGTTTTTGGGATGTGCCTTATATTCGATTTGTGCCACCTCAAATTCAGAAACTATTTTTTGGTTCACTCGGTGGCTTGCAAGCCATCACTGGATTTGTGTTTTTGCCGAAGACATGGGGTGAAAGCATTATCGTAATTGCAAGGAAGAAATAATAAAAATAGTATAGAATCATGTTACGGATTACAAATGAGTAATCCGTAATTTGTAAATATTAGGTTGAGAGATTCATGCAACAAAGCGAAAACCTTCCCCCCGAACAAGAACCCACCGTTCTTGACCTTTATAAGTCAGCCACCAAAGATTGGAATTCATTTTCTAATTTCTTACGTTCGTTATGGGATGCGCGAAAACGTGAAGAATTGAATGCTTCGCTCACGCATCAATCGGACGAAATTGTAATTGTAGAAGAAAAAGCCCTTGAGCCAAATCGTTCGAGTGCATTTCCATGGTTAGCATTGTTTGCACTTGCGCTTGCGCTGATTGCCCAAACCTTTGTTGAGCCGCCGCAACGTCAAGGCATGTTATCGGTCATATTTTATTTGGGGGCATTTGGTGTGGCAATTTGGTCTTACCGAAATAATGAATGGCATTTGCCAACATTGCCTGCTATTCGTCAAGTGCAAGACCCGCTTTATACACGTTTGATTCCTTTAATTATTGCAGTTGTATGTGCAGGCATTGCATTTTATGATTTCAAAGACGGTTTATTTACATGGTTAAACACCACGCTTTGGATTTTATCTATCATTTTTTTAGCGGTGAGCCTTTGGGTTAATTATCCTAAAATAAAGACAGAAGAAAATATTGTTGAAACTCCGAAAGAGCTGAAATTTGGCGGGGTTTTTATTTCTGTCAATCAAAACGTTATTAAGTGGCTTGTAAGAATCATCACCTTGCTTATTGTTGGCTTAGTTTTGTTTTATCGCTTATATCAAGTAGATGCCGTTCCAATTGAACCATTCAGTGACCATGCCGAAAAAATTCTAGATGTGTATGAAATCACAGAAGGAAATCGGTTTGTGTTTTTTGAAAGAAATACCGGGCGCGAAGCGATTCAATTTTATTGGACGCTTCTCATCATCAATATTTTTAATACAGGCTTTTCATTTTTTAGCCTAAAACTTGGCACGGTATTATTAGGGATTCTCACGCTTCCGTTTGTGTATCAACTTGGTAAAGAGTTTGGAAACCAACGTGTTGCTATTTTCTTTTTATTCTTATTTGGAATTGCAGCATGGCCCAACATTATTTCCAGAATCGGATTACGCTTTCCGCTTTATCCGTTATTTGTTGCGCCCACGCTTCTTTATCTTGTGCGCGGCTTGCGGACTCACAACCGAAACGATTTTATTCTAGCGGGCATTTTTCTCGGTCTCGGCTTACATGGCTATAGCCCCTTCCGCATGATGCCGTTTTTAGTGGTCGCCGCTTTTGTTTTATATTTGTTGCATTTGAAATCGAAAGAAAATTTTCAACAAACCATTTGGTGGTTCTTAATTATTGTAGCAGTTTCAGTCTTTGTCTTTTTACCGTTAGGGCGTTATTGGATGGAACGTCCAGATTTATTTGGCTACCGTGCTTTATCTCGCTTAGGTGATATTGAAACACCTTTGCCTGGTCCTGCTTGGCAAATCTTTTTATCCAATTTATATAACGGCTTGCTCATGTTCAATTGGGATGACGGGCAAATTTGGGTCAATTCTGTTACCAACCGCCCTGCATTAGACTTAATCACCGCCGCGTTATTTTTGCTTGGCGTTGTTTTATTAATCGTTCGTTATATTCGCCAACGCGATTGGCGCGATTTGCTTTTGCTGGTTTCAATTCCAATTTTAATTATGCCTTCTGTGCTGTCGTTGGCATACCCCGGTGAAAACCCAGCCTTGAATCGCGCAGGTGGTGCTTCGGTGGTGGTCATTTTAGTAGCCGCGCTGGCGCTTGATGGTTTCGTCACCAGTTTTGGGTCAGGGGCGAAGCGGAAATTCATCGCTTACGGGCTAACAGGAATTTTGCTCACGACATCTGCTTTTTCAAATTTCGATTTGGTCTTCCGTCAATTTGCCGAACCATATAAACAATCGGCTTGGAATACATCTGAAATGGGCAAAGTGATTAGCGATTTTCGTGATGAATATGGTCAAACGGATACGGTTTGGATTGTGCCTTATCCTTATTGGGTAGATACGCGTCTGCCCGGCGTGTGGGCTGGGATTCCAGACCGCGACTTTGCACTCTTCCAAGACCGTTTGGCTGAAAGCCTTGCTTACCCCGCACCGAAAATGTTTATTTATTGGAATGTAGATACTGAAACTGAGAGAATTCTTAGGGAACTCTACCCGAATGGCGAGGTTAGCCGATATACTTCGTCGTTTCCGGGTAAAGATTTTTATATCTTTTTAGTGGAAGAATAAATGAGTTAATAAAAAAATAGCCACAGAGAACACAGAGAGCACTGAGATTCTTAAAAAGGTTTTCTCAAAAATCTCTGCGACCTCTGTGGCAAAGAATTTTTGAGTTTATGAGAAACGAAAAACACTCTTGGATTTACGATTTAATTTTTATCTTTGTCTTGCTGGTAGCAGGTTATTTACGCATTGCTGGATATAACTGGGGCGAAGGTCATCATCAACATCCAGATGAATTATTTTTAACAGGTGTACTAGATAATTTACGCGCCAAAACTTGTGAAGACCCCACGATTCCAGTAGATGGATGTTTGCCAGAACAAAAACGCTGGATGACGATTAGCGAATATTTTGATTCATCTACATCTACCCTCAGCCCCTATGTGCGCGGACATGGCTTCTTTGTGTATGGCAATTTGCCAATGACCATTTCGCGTGTGTTGTTAGAAGCATTTCAAGATGAAATTACCAACTCCAAATTTTTTGCGCGCCAACTTTCTGCGATTGCAGATTTGTTCACGATTTTTATTTTGTATTTGTTAGTTTCTAAACTATATGGGCAAAAGATTGGTTTATTTGCGGCGACATTTTCTTCGTTAGCAGTCTTACAGATTCAACAATCACATTTCTTTACTGCCGATACATTCTTGTTAATGTTTATGACGCTGACGCTTTGGTTTGGGGTGGCGATTGTTACGAAGAGAATAGAGAATAGAGAAAAGAGAATAGAAAGTAGTGAGCAGAAGGCAGAAAGTAACGAATCGGATGATTCAATTACGAATCACGAATATCGAATATCGAATATCGCTTTTTCACTTATCAAGCATCCCCTCTTCCTCCTCACCATTGGTTTCGGATTTGCACTCGGCATGGCGATGTCATCTAAAATCAATGCCGCTGTTTTGTGTTTGGTTTTACCTTTTGCATTTTTTGTTCGTTACTTAATCTACGACCGCGAACAACTATCAACTACCAACCATCAACCATCAACCACTAACCACCAACCACCAACTGATTACTGGCTACTGATAACTGCTCTACTAATAACAGGCGGACTCGCTACCATCATCTCCTTCCGCATCTTCCAGCCTTATGCTTTCGATGGCATCGGATTAAATCCGCAATGGATTGCAAACTTAAAAGAATTACAAGCCCAAGCCTCTGGCACAGCAGATTTACCCTGGAACTTGCAATGGGCGCGAAGGTCGCATTTATTCTCATTTCAAAACTTAACCGTTTGGGGTTTAGGTCTGCCGCTCGGCATATTGGCATGGACAGGTTTCCTGCTCATGGGTTGGCGTATCTTAAAAGGTGAATATCAACATCTTTTGCTATGGGGTTGGACTGCTTTCTATTTC
>JAEURG010000180.1 GCA_016789345.1 Anaerolineales bacterium
GATTGTGCCTGTGGCGATTATCGGTTCAGAAGATAGAATTTTCGTTTCTAACTTGAAAAGGTTTCGTAAAACAAAAATAAAATTGATTGGTGGAAAATCTTTTACACTTCCACCTATTCCAAGAGACAAACGTGAAGAGACCTTGAAAGAATATACTGATGAAATTATGTGTAGAATCGCTGTGATGTTGCCCGAACATAATCGCGGATATTATGCCAATCATCCTCACTTGAAGGAATTGTTGAATGAAGTTTAAAACATTGCGTTCGATAGTCCGTTTTATTATGAGTATTATCTCTGATATTGAAGTGCAAGGCTTAGAAAATATTCCGCCAGAGCATGTCAATATTCTCGCGGCATCAAATCATTTAGGGCGTTTGGATACTGCCGCGTTGTTATGCGTGGTTGACCGTGAAGACATCATCATGGCTGTGGCTGAAAAATATAAAAATCATTTTTTGTTTGGTGCTATCGGCAGAGCCGTAGATGCGATTTGGTTAAATCGTTTTGAAGCCGACTTTGCGGCATTGCGTGAAATTTTAGTGCGTATGAAAAAAGGCGGATTAATGGTCATTGCTCCAGAAGGCACACGCTCAAAAACTGCTTCGCTTCAACAAGGAAAAATGGGCGTTGCTTTTCTCGCCAGCAAAAGTGGATACCCCGTAGTGCCAGTCGCACTCACTGGCACAGAAGATGCAGGTGTGATTGCGAATTTGAAAAAGTTTCGCAAATCAAAAATCACTGTCAAGGTAGGCAAACCGCTGAAGATTCAAGTCCCAACTGGAAAGGGAAGAGAAGAGGCGATGAATCAAGCCACAGAAGAAATCATGTGTCAAATCGCATCCATGTTGCCTGAATCATATCGCGGTGTTTATAAAGACCATCCACGCACGAAAGAACTTTTGAAGAGTGCGTCGCACCCATTTTAGGGCGCGTACAAACGCATTCCAAACAATAAAATTGCACCAGGGATTAAACTTGCCAAACCGAGCAATGCGGCTGTGCCATCTTTGCGCCATGCAAACATAAACCATGATGCAACCGCCACAACCAAAAACACAATCGGCAAAAGATAACTAAGTAAAAGCAAAATATTAAATGCGGCAGGGTTGGCATCTTGTTGCCCCAAACTGCTGAACGAAATCACAACCAATGCCGATGCAAACGCCATTGCCGCGCCTGTCATTTGTGAAGCAAGCAACCAAAGCACAACCAACCAACGTGTGAGGGATGATTTTCTTTCCATGATGATTCTCCTGATTGAATTTCTTTGATTATATTTCATCCCGCTTCATTCTTCGGGGCAACTTGTTTGCTGACCCTCAGCATTTTTTTAACTTGAAGATTTGAACAAGTATTGCATCGTAATATGAAGTGTCGTGCCAATCAATAAACAGAATCCACTTAAGATTGAAGCAACTTTATCTTTCTTGCGAAAGAACGCAACCCATGATGCAACCGTCAAAGAGAATAGGGCGAACATCACGCCGCAAATAAGCGCAATCGTCAAGAAAAATGGTTCAAGCGCACCAAGCACCATGAACATGCTAAATACGCCTGCCAATAACAACGGCACAAGCGCCAACACTGCGCCACCAAGTTGAGAGAGGATTAACCAGATAACAACAAAAATGCGATGGTAAGCCATGATTGTTTTCCTTTCTGATTAATAATTGTATCGCTTTAATCAGAGCAAAAGACACAACCTCGTTTTTCGGCTTGCACAATGGCTTGATCGCTAGACCAGAAGAAGTTTTCTTCGCCTATGGTTTTGATTAATCCACCACGCGCCATCATTTGTTTTACATTTTCATTCACGCCTGCAAACATCAAAATCCCATTTTGTTTATGAAGCCTTTCATGTAAACGATGAATTGCTTCCAAACCCGCCGTGTCAATAAGCGGCACGCCACGCATAGATAGAATCAAAGCATGTGTTTCTTTTAAATCTGCAAATGATTCATTAAATTGACCCGTTGCCGCAAAGAAAAGCGGACTCGTCAAGAATGCTACTTTTACATGCTTGCATTTTCCTTGTGTTTCAATTCCTTTTTGTTTTAGGCGTTCAATATCTACTTCTTGAACTTTGATATCCATACTAGCAATTTTGTTTAAGAAAACTGCACCCGCAAGAAATGAGCCGATGAGAATCGCTTGCGTTAAATCTAAAACAATAGTTGCAATCATGGTAATTGTGAAAGCAATCATATCGGTTTTGAAGCGTTTGCCAAACATAAATTGAATTGCAGACCATTCATTCATCCGCACGGCTGTAACCATTAACACGCCAGCCAATGCGGCTAGGGGAATTTTTTCCATGAATGAGGTGAGCAAAAACATTGAGAGTAATAATCCAATCGCATGGATAATGCTGACCATGCGAGTCTGTCCGCCAGATTTGATTCCAACGCTAGAACGAGCAATTGCGGCAGTAGCAGGCACTCCACCAAAAAATGGAATCAACATGTTGCCAATGCCTTGTGCAATTAATTCTTGATTGGCTTGCATTCGGATGCCTGTCATATTTGAACCAACTGCGCCACTCAACAGTGATTCCACTGCACCTAATGCTGTGATAGTCAAGATAGGTGCAATGAAATCAGTCAGTTCGTTCCATGGAATTGAGTTAAATGTTAAGCGGTCTTGTAGAATCAAAGTTTGAGGTATGACTCCGATTGATGGAACAGACCAATTCAAAATGTAGTTAAGAAGCGTGGCGAGAATAATTCCAAGCAATGAAGATGGAAATTTCGCGCTCCATTTGGTTGGCATAAAAATCATTGTGGCAATCACAACCAAGCCGAGTGTGAGTGAATGAATTTCAGGCGTGAATGGCGTTGAAAAATATCCAATCAATTTTTGTGCAGCAGTTTCAACGGCAGGCGTTTTGACTCCAAGAAAATTATCAATTTGACCGATGAAAATAATCAACGCAATGCCTGATGTGAATCCACTAATCACTGCCGATGGGATGAATGCGATGAAACGCCCCAAACGTAAAATGCCAATGATGAGCAAAAGTAAACCAGAAAATAATCCTGCAATCCAAATGCCTTCGAGTCCATAACGATTGACTAAAACGATTAACACAGCAGACATTGCGCCAGTGGGTCCGCTGATTTGATAAGGTGCGCCTCCTAACAAGCCGATAATTGTTCCTGCTAGGATAGCAGTGACTAAGCCTGCGGCGGCGGTTGCACCTGATGCAACACCAAATGCTAATGCAAGTGGCAATGCCACTGCGGCAACAGTGAAACCTGCTAGCAGGTCTTGTTGAAATTTGGCAAGTGAATAGTTTGTGAACTCGTCTTGATACAGACGAGCGAGTGAACGTCGCGGCATATTTAATTCTCCAAAGTAGAAATATCACAAAGGCTCGGTGCTCCCCCAAGGCGTCCTTTGTTTTAATAATGTTATTTTATCACTGTTGATTTTTTTTGAAAACTTTTATTGCACCCATTCAAATAAGTATTTTTCATCATGCTCAATTTCAAACTTTTTGAGAAAGTCTAGATATTCATCTTTGAAAGTTTGTTTAGCATGATGTGTTTCTTGATTCAAAATATAGTTATAAACGCTTTCGATTTGTGAATGACTGTAAGAAAATGCTCCATACCCTTCTTGCCAATTGAATTTACCTTTTACCCAGTGATTGTCATTGATGAAATTTGTAGAATTGTTTTTCACATCTCGAACTAAGTCAGATAATGATATAACAGGTTTTAGACCTATAAAAACATGAACATGGTCATCTACGCCGTTTACAATAATTGGCTTTTGTCCTTTATTTTTGATAATCCCTGCTATATATTTGAAAACTTCTGCCCGCCATTCCTTTGCTATCAGGTTTTGCCTGCCCTGCACCGCAAATACAACTTGGATATAGATTTGAGAATATGTGTTTGCCATATTTCCTCCAAACTATGCCATCCCTACGGGATTTATTCTATGATTACATTTATCTATAATAATTTTACCCCTATGGGGTTTTGAAATAATCCCGTAGGGATGGAATGATTATAGAATCTAATATATTGAAATTTACAACCCTGTAGGGGTGTCATAAATGTTACGAAATCGGTTCAAACGTTCCATCCAAATGCAAATAAAAAGTCTCGACTTTCAAATGCGGAAACAAGGCTTTGATTTTATTCTGTGCGTCTTGCAAATCATGTTTATGACGTTTGTAGGTTCCTTCTTTGCCATAAGCGCGACAATCCTCATGATTAATTAAACAAACAGTTTCAATAGTATGAATTTGCACTGCTAGTTGCACATACTTCAAAACCATTTCATAGTCATGTACACTGCCTGCTAATGAAATAATATCGAAGTTGTCATATCCAAAACGGACAGTAATCCACGGTTGGATAAATTTTTGCAAACGATAATCCATACAATGAACGACAAGTGCATCACAATGAATTGGGGGAAGTTGTTGTTTTGACATAGTTTCACCTTAAAGTTGTGGTCTCGATACGTCGCCAGAAACAAAAGCGCGACTACTCGACCACCGATTTTTATAAAATTTCGCCTTCACTTCGTTTCAAGAATTTCCCATCTCCGCGTTTGCCTTTCCATTCATTTCCATCTACAATTAATTTTCCACGCAGGAAAATTTTTTCAGGGTAGCCTGTCAATTCCCAGCCTTCGTATAAATTATAGTCTGTGCGTTGATGCGAATGTGCAATCCCATATTTTACTTTTTTATTTTCATCCCAAATCACAATATCTGCATCTGCACCTTCCATCAATGCGCCTTTTTGTGGATACAAACCAAAAATTTTTGCAGGGTTGGTACTAGTCAACGCCACAAATTGATTTTTTGTTATCTTCCCAGTATTCACACCAGTTGACCATAAAACTGGCATACGATCTTGAATGCCCGGCAAGCCATTTGGAATTTTTGTAAAATCATCTTTGCCTAATTCTTTACCAGCAATTGCAATCTCTTCCCCTTCATAAGTAATCGGCTTCGTGCCATCAAAATAAAATGGGCAGTGGTCTGTGCCAACTGTTTGCAAAATATTTTCTGTCAGCCCTTCCCATAATCTTTCATTATCTTTTTTTGTTCGCATTGGTGGAGAACAAATCCATTTTGCGCCATCCGGCTGACGAAGATTGTCAATTGTGAAAAATAAATATTGTGGACACGTTTCGCCCATCACTTTGACGCCACGCTCGCGCATGTATTTGAGCATATCCACTTCACCAGCCATATTCATATGAACGATGTAAACCGACGCTTCTGTTTCTGCCGCCATGCTTGCCACTCGCAATGTAGATTCCACTGCTCCCCAGCCGGGTCGAGTCAATGCGTGCCATTCCGGTGATTTGTGACCTGCAATAATTGCTTCATTAACCAATGTTTCAATTACATCTCCATTTTCACAATGTGCCATGACCAACATTCCATTATCTCTAGCAATTCTTAATGCTTGAAAAATACTGCCATCATCGAGTCTTAATCGCCCGTTATAGGCTGTGAAAACTTTTAATGTTTGGATTCCTATTTTCATTAATGACGGAATCTCTTGGGCAATCTTTTCATTGAATTGAGTCAAGTTCATGTGAAAAGAATAATCAATAGCGGCTTTTTCTGCTTTTTTCATCCATAAGTCAACTGAGTGTGAAAAGCCTTCATTTTCTAAAACTACAAAATCCATGCAAGTAGTTGTTCCGCCAAACGCGGCGGCTTTGTGACCGGTGTAATGGTCATCGGATGAAATTGTATTAAACATTGGTAAATCTAAATGGACGTGCGGGTCCACGCCACCGGGCAGAATCAGTTTCCCCGAAGCATTAATTTGAAGGTCAGAATCAGTTTCCAAGTCAGGGGCGAGGCGCGAGATTTTTTCATCTTCAATCAAAATATCAGATTGAAATGTTTTTTCGGCAGTCACCAATGTTCCGTTTTTAATCAACGTTTTCATGCTTCTATTTTATACTAATTTGAATCTGATATAATTTTCACGATGAATGTAAAAAGATTCTTAATTTTATGTATATTAATGGCTTTGTTGATATTTAGTGTGTGGTTGCCTGCCAATGCCGCGCCAAATTTGCAACAACAAGTTGGCACGCCAACACCCGGTGCTGATGGACGCATTATTTATATTGTGCAACCTGGTGATACTTGCACGCGCGTTTCATTGTTGACGGGCATTTCGGTTGACCAATTGCGTCAATTAAATTCTAAGTTAGATGAAAACTGTACATTGGTGGAAGGGCAAGAATTATTGATTGGGCTTGTTGCGCCTGCTACCGAAACGCCTACGCCAATCATAGAATTTGGTACGCCAACTGCTACACCTACACCATTATCAGGTACAACAGAAGTTTGTGTGTTGTTATTTAATGACGTAAATGGCAATGCCATTCGTGAAGAGACAGAACCTGCTGTGGCAGATGGCGCAGTGAGTGTAACGGAAATTAATGGTGCGTATTCTGGTTCGCAAACAACGGTGATACCTTCAGACCCAGAGGCTTTTCAGGGCATTTGTTTTACCGATGTGCCAGAAGGAACGTATAACATTACGGTGGCTATTCCAGATAATTACAACCCAACTACAGAATTAAATGCTTCACTAAAAGTGAACGCAGGCGATATTGCGATTGTGCCGTTTGGTATTCAATCTCGTGATGTGGTGGTTGACCCAAATGAAAATCAAGAAACTCCGGGCGATGGTGGACAAAATACAATTCTTGGCATTGTCGGCGGGTTGCTTTTATTAGGCGGGGTTGGGTTAGGATATTATGCGTGGCGCACCAGCAGACCTGAAAGTAAACTTTCGGGTGGCGGATATTTACGAAAATAAAAAGTAGAGCGAGTTCATAACTCGCTCTACTTTTTTAATTTGAAAGTTTTTCTGTGAATAGGGGAGTGACCAAATTGTTTTATTACTTTTCGGTGCGTTAATGTGCCATAGCCTTTGTGATTTGAAAAATGATAGTTTGGATATTGCGAATCAATTTCGCGCATCATATCATCGCGTGCGGTTTTGGCAAGGATAGACGCGCTAGCAATGCTCAAAGATTTTTGGTCACCTTTGACAATTGAAGTTTGGGGAATATCTAACTCAGGCAGTTCGAGTCGAAAATCAGTCAGCAAAAAATCTGGGATGAAGTGCATCGCCTCGATTGCTCGACTGGCGGCGAGGCGTGTAGCGGGAACGATTCCTAGCCTGTCAATTTCTGCGGCGGTTGAAAAACCAATTCCCCATGCCAAAGCACTTTCTTTGATTTGAGGATTTAATAAATTTCTTTTCTTTGGGTTTAATAGTTTTGAATCATGTACCCCGCTTAATTTTTTTATGAGTGATTTTTCTTTTGGCAATATCACGGCACCGACGAAAACAGGTCCAGCCAATGCACCACGCCCTGCTTCATCTAACCCAGCGATAAAGTTGTATGCTGACCATAATTTTTTTTCATGTGTCAAATCAGGTTTTGAAATCATATTTGCCGCGGATGGCGTTGAGGTGAATAATAAAGATGTCACTAATCATTTTTAGTGCGTCACGAAGTGCACTCACTTTACTATCTGCAAAGAAATACCAATCAATTGGAATTTCTTTGATGCGTAATTTTTTTCGGCGAGCCAAATATAAAATTTCAATGTCAAATGACCAGCCTGTTAGTGTTTGCTGACTGAACAAATCTTCGGCAACTTCGGCGCGAAAACATTTGAATCCGCATTGAGTATCTTGTAGCCCGGGTAGAATAAACAAACGAATGAGCAAATTAATGCCCCGCCCGCCAAAATGACGATACGAAGGTTCGTTATAGCGAACTGCGCCGGGGGCTTCACGCGAGCCGATAGCAATATCAAAATTTGTTAGTTGCGGTGGGATAAATTTTGCCACTTCTTCAATCGGCATCGAGAGGTCGGCATCACAGATGAAACGATATTCACCTTTGGCTTCTAACATGCCACGCTTGACTGCATTGCCTTTGCCGCGTTGTTTTTCTTGAAGCACAGTGATATTTGAATGCGTTTGTGCATATTCTTGGGCAACTGCAAAGGTGCGGTCTGAACTTCCGTTTTCCACCACGAGCACTTCAAAAGAATAGTTTTGTTGTTTGAGAAAAGATAGGACCTGCTCCAGTGTACGGGGCAAGCGATTTTCTTCGTTATAAGCAGGGATGATGATAGAAAGAAAAGGGTTTTTCAAGTTAGGAAAAATAAGACGTAAGCCCCTGCCGCAATGACACAACACTCAATGATACCCATTATCACTAACAAGAGAATTTGTGTATTGTTTAACCCTCTTGACCTTTTAAGCGCAGGTCTGGCGAGTGGTTGGGCTGGGCTAGATTCTCGCAATTGAGCGGGAACATCATTTCCTTGGGCTGAGGCGTTGAAAATGGCTTGGGCACGCGAACCAGGTGTCAAGTCAGATGCAGAGGCGTTGCCATTTTCATCCGCTTGTAGTTTTGGGTTAAGAATTTTTTCTGCAAGTGCATAAACACTTTCTGGTCGCATGATGGGGCGTTCTTGTAAAAGCGTGGTAGCAAATGGTTTGATGCCATCACTTCGTAATACACGCGCAATTGGGCGTAATGATTCAATTTGTGCGCCGGGGTCACTGGCAATCAGAATGGGGTCTATCGGCACATCTATCTGAATTTTATATTTTTCAAGATAGACTTGAAATGCACGCGCAAGTTTGGCGACTAAATCTATAAGATTTCTACGCTCTGGAAACGGACTGCCATTATTGATGAGCCGATTCCATTCTGACCCCACCGCTTCAAAATGGCCTTTGACAGGCGTTGCTAAAATTATCGATAAACTACCGTGTCCAATTAAAATAATTGGTATCACAATTTGGCTATCGGGTAATGTGAAATTGCGAATCAGCACAAACCCTTTTTCGAGCAAACGGTCTAATTGTGCAATTACTACTTTTTGTGCTTCAAGTTCTGGATACCAATTAAACCCGTATTTCAATGTACCTTGAATACGGGCGATGAAGTTAACATTCCCACCTTCATCTTGAAGCGAAGTTTTATCTATAATTCTCATAACAGTTTAGAAGAACGGAACGTTTTCTAATTCATCTTGTTTTGCGTTTTCATGCGTAGCAATGTATTCGTGTCCGTTTTGTTGCACAAGTATAACGGGCTTTTGTTTGTTAAAAGTGCTGGCTAAAAATTCTTGGCGCGAGCCTGTTACAAACTTTTTTCCTTTTTTTAGTCGTTCTAACAAAGTTTTTCGGTCTAGCAAAAGCCAGTCCGAAAATGTAAAACCGCGCCGTTCATACACACGTACAAATTGGATTTGTCCATTCTTAAAACGAGCTGCTTCAATTAAGCCATCAATTTTCTTTGCCATTGTTTTCCTCTTAGTAATTATATTTTAACACAAGCGTTAAATGAAAAGACACAAGTTACGAAAATGCAACTCGTGTCTAGCTGCCGGGGCGAGAGGATTCGTACCATCCCCTCAATGGGGAACCCTACGACTACAAATTGTCTCGCTGAAAAACTTTCTGTCGGGGCGAAAGGATTCGAACCTTCGACCTCTTGCTCCCAAAGCAAGCGCGCTAGCCGGACTGCGCCACGCCCCGATATTTCACTTCAAGCCCGCCGAGTATAATGCGAAGGATGATGAACCGTCAAGCAAAATCTATTTTGATATTTACCTCGCTTCTCTTCTTAATTGTTGCCTGTTCCCCCTCAACAGAAATTATCTTAACCCCAACCTTTACCTCTCCACCCCCAACTGCAACCTCCACCTTTACCCCCAGCCCCATCCCACCAACATTGACTCCGACTCCATTAGGTTGTTTGACTCAATCTGGCGAAATAAAACAAGATGTTGTTGAAACAACAAATCCCCCACAAGAATTTTTGATTTATCTTCCACCATGTTATAACGAATTGACGGAAAACAAATATCCTGTTTTATATTTATTGCATGGTCAGACTTACACTCAAGACCAATGGGTGAGGCTTGGTGTTCCACAAATTGCAGATAGATTGATTCATTCAAACGAAAGTGCTCCTTTTATTATTGTTTTTCCTGATGATAAATTTTGGAATTTACCCGCTGGTGCACGTTTTGGAGATAGATTTATCAATTCCTTAATTCCATACATTGACGCAAACTACCGCACAAAAACAGAGGCTCAATATCGTTCATTAGGCGGTTTATCTCGCGGTGGTGGCTGGACAATAGAACTCGGTTTTCAAAACCCAACCTTATTTGGTTCACTCGGTTTACATTCGCCCGCCGTTTTCAAAGATAGCGCTCCTTTTATTGAGAAAATGATTCAAAACATTCCTGAAGAATCTCGTCCGCGCTTGTGGTTGGATGTGGGCGATAATGATAGAGAACTAGCAAGCATTTTGGTTTTT
>JAEURG010000184.1 GCA_016789345.1 Anaerolineales bacterium
TAAAAAAATCAGCCACAAAAACTCCTTTTAGGCAAACAGGGCATAAACGTGATGGTCTGTTGAGCCAAAATAAACAATATCATCAAACACCACTGGCGAGCCAGTGACTGGACCTTTGGTTTCAAATTTCCAGCGTAAACGTCCAGTGCGGTATTCAAGACAATACATATTATTATCCACTGAGCCGCAATAGACCGAATCTTTGAATATAGCAGGCGAACTACTAACTTGGTTATCTGTCTTAAACCGCCAGACTTCTTTGGCGGTGCGGGTATCAACACAATAAATGAAACCGTCAGAAGCGCCAATAAAGATGTAATCATCTGCTAAGGCAGGTGAAGAAACTGTCCCCTTGCCAAGGCGGAATTTCCAAATTGCCCAGCCACTTTTGGCATCCAATGCGTATAAAGTTCCATCTAATGAAGCGAAGTAAATTGCTTGACCTTTAATAATAGGTGATGAGGTGATGCCACGTTTGGCAGAGAAACGCCATTTCAATGTGCCGCGAAAATCTAGGGCGTAAAAAGAGCCAGACTCAGTACCGAAATATATCATTTCATTATATATCAACGGGGTGGAATGAATCGGCGCATCGGTAGAGAACTTCCACGCGGCGCGCCCGCTGGTAGCATTGACGGCATGTAGGTCTTGGTCTTCTGAGCCGAAGAAGACATGACCATCGGCAATTCTAGGCGATGAATAAATTTTGCCTTCAGTGTAATACGTCCACACTACTTTGCCTGTACGAGAACTGACAACATGCAAACGTTGGTCTTCTGAACAAAAGAAAATATTGCTATCGTGAAAAACAGGGCGCGAAACAATGCCACCATCGGATGGATATTTCCATTGGAATTTTCCGTCGGCGGCACTGATGGCGTATAAATTATTATCGTAACAACCGACATACACTGTGCCTTGATGAATTGCTGGTGTACTACGAATCTCATCTTCGCATTTGAAATCCCATAAAGGTTTGATTCCACCACTAGAAATGGGCAATGCTGATGTGATTTTTGATAATGTGCCTGTCTTGCGGGCGACATTCATCAACGCATCTTTCATGGCAAGCGCATTAGGAAAGCGGTCTTGAGGGTTGTATTGAAGTGCAGTGTTCACCACCGCTTCAAACTCAACCGAAACGTTTTGATTGATTCTACGAATGGGTCTTTCGGCAAAAGAAAATGGTGGTTCGAGGCGGGGGTCGCGTCGGGTAATGGCGTGATGTAGTGCAGCACCCAAAGAATAAATGTCGGCAAGAGGCGTTGCTTCTCCACGGTACTGTTCAGGTGGAGAATATCCTTCTGTGCCAATCATCGTCCCTTTTTGACCTGTCTGAAATGTTTTTGCGATACCAAAATCTACCAGCATGATATCGCCATTGTGATTAATCATCACATTCGACGGTTTCATATCGCGGAAGATAATCGCATCGGGTTTTTGACTATGTAAATATGCCAGCACATCGCACAACTGAATTGCCCAACTGATGACTTGGTCTTCGGGCAAAAATCCGTTGGCATCACTAATCACGGTTTCGAGGTCTTTGCCATGAATAAATTCTAAAACTAAATATGAACGGTCGTCATGTGAAAAATAATCGTAAATGCGTGGAATAGATGGATGATTAAGTGTGGCGAGTAAATTGGCTTCGCGTTCAAAGTTTTGGACGATGGTTTGACGCACCAATGGGTCTGGTGCCATGTTTATCATTTCTTTGACGGCGACTAACTTAACCACATTAGGAAAATGCAAATCACGCGCACGGTAAACAGACCCCATACCGCCCACGCCAATTACATCTTGTATGCTGTAACGATTGACAAGGGTAGCACCAGAGGTTAATTGCTGACGAGGCTTGCCAGAGCCTTTATCGTCATCTCCAAAAGGGGTGGTGATGTGTTTTGTCTCCATCCGCGTTAATTCCGAATTAATAATGAATTATAAGGTGCATAAGGGGGAATTGCAAATACCGAAATGTTGCAAATCTGTAGGAAATAACCTTGCAGGGAAAGGCATTCTACGGCACAATTTGATTTGTGAAGATTTTGGCAGTAAGTGACCAAGTAGTTGAGCGGATTTATACCCTTGCTCCAACGGGTCAATTTAAGGATGTAGAGTTAATATTAGGATGCGGTGATTTGCCTTATACCTACTTGGAATATATTGTAACTATGCTTTGCACACCCTTGTATTATGTGCCAGGTAACCACGACCCTGAATTTAATCCAAATGATACACGCTCAAAAGCCGAAGGTGGATTTAATGTAGACCTTAAGACAATCATATATAAAGACTTGCTAATTGGCGGGTTTGGCGGTTCGATTCGGTATAGACCTGACGGTGTCAATCAATATACTCAAAGTGATGCTTACCTAAGAGCCTTTCGCTTATTGCCGACATTGTTATTTAATCAAATTAAGCATGGGAAAGCATTAGATATTCTTATCAGTCATTCCCCACCGTTTGGGATTCACGATGATTCAGACCAAGCACATCAAGGGCTAAAGGCGTTAAATTGGTTAATCAAAGTTGCCAAACCAAAGTTTTTACTGCATGGGCACACGCATTTTTATCGAAACAATATTGCTGAATCTGAAACCATGTACCAAAACACAAAAGTTATAAACGTGTACCCATATAAATTAATAGAAGTTAAGTAAATGCTCAACATTACCCAAATGGAGCATGTTTCTTGATTTGTGTAAGGAATATGTTCGTTTACAATACAATCATTTAATAAAATCTTAGCAAACTGCAAACTTCATGTTTTATATTTTATGAGAGAATGTGATTTGTGAATTAATAGAAAAGAGTAAAGCGAGTTAGACATGTCCAAAGAAATTATTAACGAGCGCGTCAAAGCAGATTTCAATCGCGCGCGTTTCAAATCTTTTATCAACCAAGTTTTCTCCATCGTTTCAGGAAAGAAAAACAATTTGCTTTCTTATGATGAAATAAAAGAAAAACTTCGCATCGGCGGTCCTATTTATCGCGGAGTAAAAACTGTGCGCGTAGAACAAATTATTGGCAGTTTGAATCGCTACCACGAATTTGACAGTGCCTTCTTACCCAAAGAAGACCAACTCGCAAGCCGTTGGCAAAAAGTTGACCGCGCCTTTTATGAAGATGTGCATTTACCGCCAGTCGTTTTGTATAAAGTTGGTCAAGTATATTTTGTAGTAGATGGTCATCATCGTGTATCTGTTGCTCGCGAACAAGGACAAGAATTTATTGAAGCCGAAGTGCGCGAATGCGCCACGCGCATCAACATCACACCTGATATTAAACCTGAAGATTTAGAAATCCTCGGCTCAAAAATTGATTTTCTTGACAGAACCAAAATAGATAAGATTCGCCCCGACTCGCGTATTTATTTGAACATCCCCGATGGTTTTGAACGTATGCTTGAACATATTGCTGTGCATCGTTACTTCATGGGCATAGATTTACAACGCGATATTTCGGAAGAAGAAGCGATTGCCCATTGGTACGACACAGTTTATATGCCTATTATTGAAGTGATTCGTAAAAGCGATGTGTTAAAAGATTTTCCTGATAAAAGCGAAAGCGATTTATATTTGTGGGTTCTTGACCATCAACATTATCTAACAGAAGCATTGGGTCAGCCTTTGTTGCCACCACAAGAAGCTGCGAAAAAATTTTTTAAGAAGAAAAAGAAAAAATAAAATACGGAGTGCAGACTTCAGTCTGCTAGTATAAAATTGCGGACTAAAGTCCGCGCTCCAAATAAGGAATCTATGACAGAACTTCATCCCCTAGCAGGAGTTTATGCCGCGGCTGTGACTCCGATTAAGCAAAACGCCTCAACCATTGACTTCGAGTCGGTCGGTAAATTTATGCATTTTCTTCACGGACGCGGATGTCACGGCGCATTACTATTTGGCACCACTGGCGAAGGTCCATCATTTTCTCCCAAAGAAAGAGAAGCCTATCTACGAGCAGTGCGTGTGATTCGCCAACAAATTCGCGGATTCAAATTGTTAGCAGGCACAGGCACACCAAGTTTGTCAGAAACAATTGAATTAACAAAACTCGCCTTTGAATTAAATTACGATGGCGTTGTTGTATTGCCCCCATATTATTTTCGCAAAGTGACCGATGATGGTTTGTTTAATTGGTTCAGCGAATTGATTGATAATGCCGTGCCGAAAAATAAATACTTGCTTGGCTATCACATTCCCCCAATGACAGGCATTGGCTTCTCGTTGGAATTGCTCGAAAAACTAAAAGACAAATACCCAACTCAGTTTGCAGGCATCAAAGACTCGTCGCATGATGAAGCGTTTGCAACAGCAGTCGGTCAAAAGTTTGGTAAAGATTTATTAGTCTTAAACGGCACTGATACATATTTACATCATGCATTAAAAAATAATGCACAAGGTGCAATTACTGCGCCTGCCAATTTAATTTCTGATAACTTAAGAAAAGTTTGGGATGTATTTCAAGAAGGCAAAGACCCAACTGAAATTCAAAACAAAGTAAATAAGCAAAGACATTTTCTCGAAAAGTTTTCGCCGATTGCGCCTGTACTCAAAGGCTTGCTGAATAAGATACATGGTTTGCCGCAATGGAGCGTTCGTTCTCCGCTGGAAGACGCAAGCCAAAACGTCATCGAAGAAGCGACACAAGAATTTTTGAAAATTTAATTAAATAAAACCCAATGAATTCTCAATTGGAAACACTGACGCAAATTAATCTCGACGATTTGGTCTCGTCTTTTGGTTGGCAAAATCAACCTTTGCTTGCTTCTATGCTTCGCCGCATGTTTACCAACCCCGCCCGTAAATTTGCAGAACAAATGGTAAGTTTTGACAATGCGGTTGGCAAAGTGGGTTTAGCGAAAGCCTCACAAAAAATCATGCAAGCCCATTATGTAAAAGATGTGCGCGTGCATGGGCGCGAGCATATACCAATGAATGCGCCTGCTTTGTTTCTTTCTAATCACCCTGGCATGGCAGATACAATTAGTCTCTTTGCCGCCATTAACCGTCCCGACTTAAAAATCATTGCATTGCATCGTCCTTTTTTAGAGACGCTTAAGAATACAACCCAACAACTTTTTTTTATTGATGACAACCCTGCTAAAAGAATGAATGCCGTGCGGCAAGTCTCGGCGCATTTGCGGAATGGTGGCTCAGTGCTGACGTTTCCTGCTGGCGAAATTGAACCTGATTTAGAAGTGTATGACGGCGCATTAGACTCGCTCAACAATTGGACAGATTCTGCTGGCGTTTTTATTCGCTTCGCACCTGACGTGAAAATTGTTCCTGTTCTAGTGAGCGGAGTCATTTGGAAGAAGACTGCTCATCATTTTATAACGCACCTTAAGCGTACACGCATGGAACGTGAAAAACTTGCCGCCGCCTTGCAATTGCTTATGTTAATCACACGCAATGCTCGCCCAAATATTGTGCATGTTCGTTTTGCAAAGCCAATCACAGTGGATGAGATTGGCTCAACCGATACAGATGCCATTCATCAAGTTGTGATTCACCGCATGAAAACTTTGATTCAATCCACAACCGAAAACGATGGGGTTTCAGCATTGTATGACGAGAGTTATAAATGAATTACTCGTTTCCACATTACTTATTAGCAAAACAAAGCGTAGATGACCGCGCACTCAACAAAGATGTTGTCAAAGCTTTGCAAGCGCACTTGCCACAAAGACCGATTCGTATTGTTGAAGTTGGCGCAGGGGTTGGCACAATGCTCAAACGGCTAGTTTGCTGGAACATTATCAGCAAGGCTGAGTATGTGATGGTGGATAAACTAACAGAGAACATAGAATATGCGTCAGCATGGATTCCGCAATGGGCTGAAGAAACAGGCTTGAGCGTAGAAAGAAGCGGGAAGAATCAATTGCGGGTTTTTAATCAAGCCTATGATATTCACATCCAATTGACGCAAGCGGATGTTTTTGATTTCATTCCAAAAAACAAAAAAAGTTTTGACGTATTAATCGCGCACGCATTTTTAGATTTGCTACCTATGCCGAAAAGTTTGGAAAAACTTTTTATGCTGACAAATCATTTAGCATGGCTAACATTGAACTTTGATGGCGTGACAACTTTTGAGCCAACGATTGACACTATATTAGATAAAAAAATTGAGCGACTGTATCATAAAACAATGAAAGCATCTGGCGGTGACAGCCAAAGCGGACGGCATTTATTTAACTATCTACAAAAATTGAATGCAGAGATTCTTGCGGCAGGTTCATCGGATTGGGTGGTTCATGCAATTGGTGGAAAATACCCACAAGATGAAGCCTATTTTTTACATTTCATCTTACATTTTTTTGAAGAGTCGTTAAAAGATTGTAAAGAATTAAATAAAAAAATATTTTTTGAATGGTTGAGAAAGCGGCATGAGCAAATTGAAAACGGTGAGTTGGTGTATGTTGCGCATCAATTAGATTTTTTAGCGAAGGTACATCATGAGTAAATGGAGATTGCTTCACACTCCCCCATCCACTGGCGCATGGAACATGGCTGTGGATGAAGCGATTCTTGAACAAATCTATCGCGGCGAATCGAAACCAACATTACGTTTATATTCATGGAATCCGCCGTGTTTATCTTTGGGACATGCACAACCTTTTAAAGATGTGGATGTAGAAAGACTCAAATCAAATGGCTGGGAAGTTGTCCGCAGATTAACAGGAGGACGTGCAATTTTGCATACCGATGAATTAACATATTCAGTTACTGGAAGCGAACATGAAGAAATTTTATCGGGTGGAGTTTTAGAGTCTTATAATCGTTTATCAAAAGCATTGTTGTATGCTGTGCAATCATTGAGTTTGCCAGTGAAAGTGCAAGAAGAAAAACATACAACGGCTTCACAAAATTTGAATCCCGTTTGTTTTGAAGTGCCTTCGAGTTATGAAATTACAGTGAATGGAAAAAAGTTAATCGGTTCGGCACAAGCGCGAAAGAAAGAAGGCGTGCTTCAACATGGGTCACTTCCTTTAACAGGTGATTTGACTCGTATATGTGATGCACTTGTATTTGAAAATGAATCTGCACAGCAAGAAGCGAAAGATAGATTGCTCGCAAGAGCAACAACAGTCGAAACAGTTTTGGGTGTAGAAATAAGTTGGGAAACAGCTGCACAGGCTTTGGTCAAGGGGTTTGAAGCGGTGTTAGGAATCCAATTTGAAGATGCAGAATTATCTCAATCCGAAATCCAAAGAGCGAATGAACTCGTTCAAGAAAAATATGCTCACTCATCATGGACAGAAAAACTATGAAAAAAATTTTGGTGTATGGTTCGTATGGGTACACGGGGCAATTGATTGTGGAACGCGCAATCAAAGAAGGTTTGCAATTGATTCTGGCGGGGCGTGATGAAAAGTTATTGAGCGAGCAAGCCAAAAAATATAATTTAGAATATCGCGCGTTTTCAATTGACAATGCCAGCGCATTAGATTCTGCTTTAAAAGAAGTGGATGCAGTTTTGCATTGTGCAGGTCCGTTTGTGTTGACGTTTCGTCAAATGGCGGAGGCGTGCATTCGCAATAAAAAACATTATGTGGATATCAGCGGCGAGATTGAAGGCTTTGAAGCGTTAGCAAAAATGGATGAAGATGCGAAGCGTGCAAGCATTATGATTTTGCCGGGCGGCGGATTTGATGTGGTGCCATCGGATTGTCTTTCAGCATACACTGCGGGCAAACTTCCAAATGCAAAAAGTTTAAATTTGTATATCAAAAGTATTGGCAGTGGAGTTTCACGCGGCACGGCTCGTTCTGGAATTGAAAACATGCATCGGCAGGGACGCATTCGCCGTGATGGAAAAATTGAAACAGTGCCTGGTGCATGGGATATTAAACATATTGATTTTGGACGCGGCGCTTCACGCGTGGTTTCAATTGGTTGGGGCGACGTGAGCACGGCATTTCACAGCACAGGGATTCCGAACATCACAACCTACATGGGTTTTCCTAATGCGATGATAACTTTCATGCGCCTAACTCGTTATCTGGGTGTATTGCTTTACACACGCATTGCAAAAGATTTTCTAAAATGGTTAATTGGCGTTTTGATACCAGCAGGTCCATCGAAAGAGAAAAATGAAACTGGTTTTAGTTTGATGATTGCAGAAGTAAGTGACGGGACAAAAACTATCCGCGCAAAATTGCACACACCTGAAGCCTATTATTTGACTGCACTTACATCCGTTGAAATTATGAAACGAATTTTATCTTCGGATTACAAAATTGGATTCCAAACACCAAGCACAGCCTATGGTGCGGATTTTATTTTGGGATTTGATGGAGTCCAGCGCGAGGATTTATAATTACGAAATGGAGCAGGCTGACAGCGAGTAATAACTTTTATATTGCGGTTGGTCTATAATTTACCATTGAGATTAAAATACAGAACCTAGTTGATAGGAAGGCAATAGTGTCTAAAAGTGTAATTTCAGAAATATTAAACACCAAAGTTAATGATTTGCTTTTTCATTACACATCATCTTTAGGCTTGTTGGGAATTATTAAATCCAATAAGATTTGGACTACAAAGATTCATTATTTGAATGATAAATCGGAATTTCAATTAGCTTTTGGATATATTCGTAATGAAATAGAATCTCAACTAAAAGGGATTGATAAAACGCGAACAGATGAAGAACTCAATATTATGCTTGAAACTCTACGTAGTATTGGCACAGTCAATGTAAGCGTTGCTTCTTTCACACAAGAAGGCGATCAACTAAGCCAGTGGCGGGGCTATTGTGAAGTTGGTGATGGTTATGCAATCGGTTTTGAAGGACAAAAATTAATGGATCATGTGAATAAGAGTGAAACTCATAAACTAGTTCCATGTGTTTATAAAGAAGATAAGCATATACAAATTGTAAAAGAACTTGTAAATCACGCACCAGTTATTAATATAAAAAATCATCCCAATTATGGAAAACCTCCTTTCAACAATATGTCTTTTGGCGAAATTGCATTGTTTCTTGCTCCAATTATCAAGTCTGAAGGTTTCAGAGAAGAACAAGAATGGAGATTAATTAGTTCGCCTCTTTCATATGAAAATGCGTACTTTAGAAAAGGCAACTATTCATTAGTTCCTTATTGGGAATTTGATTTAGATTTAGTGCATACCTATCATTCAATTATTATTGGTCCAACTCCAGAAAAGGATCTAGCAGAGCTGGCGCTTCAAGGTTTTCTCCATAATTCTTTTTTCAATAATGTCACCCTATGGCTTGATATCAAACATTCAAAGATACCATTTCGAAAAATTTAGATTTTATTTTGGGATTTGATGGAGTCCAGCGCGAGGATTTGTAAATCAATTTGGTGTTATTGGATTTGCATAAATTAATTCATAATGTTCCACCGTTGGAAATGGTTCATAAAAGTGATGTAAAAGTTTTTTCCATTCCTGATATTGTTTCGAGCCGCGAAACCCGACGGTATGGTCTTCTAAATTTTCCCAATTCACTAGCAAAATATAGCGATTTTGTTTTTCAACACATCTTTGTAATTGATGTGAAATATATCCCGACATGCTAGAGATAATGCTTGATGCTTTTGCAAATGTGGTTTCAAATTCTTTTTCTTGATTTGGTATTACATCCAAAATAACAACTTCAAGAATCATTTTTTGCTCTCATTCAATGCACTTCTAAACTGACTTGCAAATTGTTTTGCTGTTTCAACAGGTGTTTGACTCGTTCCAATAGTCCGCACACAAGCCGTTCCTACAATCACACCATCCGCCATTTGACCGACTTCTTTGGCTTGTTCAGGAGTGCCAATTCCAAAACCAACACAAACGGGAATATTCGTATGTTTGCGAACATCCGCAATTAAATCTGATAAACCTGCTGAAATTGTTTTTCGTTCGCCTGTGATTCCAGTCACTGAAACGAGATAAATAAATCCTTTTGCATTGCGTGCAATTTTTTCCATTCGGTCTGGTGATGAAGTTGGGGCAAGCATTGGAATCAAAGGTAGGGGCGACTGGCCCGTCGCCCTTATGAATTCATCTGATTCTTCAATCGGCAAATCAGGGATGATAAATCCATCTGCACCTGCTTCTTTCGCATCGCGGACAAATTTCTCAAGTCCATAAGCCAGCATTGGGTTGTAATATCCCATCAAAATTAATGGAATGTCCACACCACGTTTTCTTAGTTCTTTCACAGCTTCCAAAGATTTTTTGATAGTGATTCCTTGTTCCAAAGCTACTTGAGTCGCTTGCTGAATCACAGGTCCGTCGGCGAGTGGGTCAGAAAAAGATAGCCCTACTTCTATTAAGTCCGCACCATTTTTGGCGAGTGCTTCAATTACATCAATGGATGTTGCCGAGTCAGGATAGCCCAACGGAAAATAAGGCATGAAAATCGGTTTGTTTTTGAAAGCGTTTTCGATTCGGTTCATAAATCCTCGTTATTTGTTATTCGGGAATCGGGATTCGGAAACCAATTCCCAACTCCCGATTCCCAATTTACTATTCACTATTCCCCATTTCTTTTAACACTGTATTCAAATCTTTATCCCCACGACCAGATAAATTAACTAAAATCACTTGATCTTTTTTCATTGTTGGAGCACGCTTAATAACTTCTGCTATCGCGTGAGATGATTCCAACGCAGGGATAATTCCTTCTGTATGACACAACGTATGAAATCCATTTAATGCTTCGGCATCTGTCGCAGATGTATAAAAAGCGCGTTCATTATCTCGAAGCATCGCATGTTCTGGACCAACCGCCGCATAATCCAACCCAGCAGAAACAGAATGTGTCTCTGCAATTTGACCATCTTCATCTTGCAATACATACGTCCGTGTTCCATGAATCACTCCGACTCGCGCTTTGGTCGCATCACCAAATCGTGCAGCATGTTTTCCTGAATCAATTCCACTACCACCTGCTTCGACTCCAATTAATTCAACTCCCTCATCATCTACAAATCCGCTAAAGACTCCAATTGCATTCGACCCGCCACCCACACATGCAATCACGGTATCAGGCAATCTGCCAACTTCTAATAAAATTTGTTCGCGGGCTTCGGTGCCAATCACGGATTGAAACTCGCGCACAATCGTCGGGTATGGATGTGGTCCCAATGCAGAACCTAACAAATAATGAGTATCGCGAACATTCGTCACCCAATCGCGAATCGCTTCGTTGATTGCATCTTTCAATGTCTGCGTTCCTGAATTAACAGGCTTTACTTCCGCCCCCAACAACTTCATACGAAATACATTTGGTTCTTGTCGTGCAATATCTACTGAACCCATATACACAACACATTCCAATCCAAGCAACGCGGCAACAGTTGCAGATGCCACGCCATGTTGACCCGCTCCCGTTTCTGCAACGATGCGTTTCTTTCCCATTCGTTTTACTAACAATGCTTGTCCCAATGCATTGTTAATTTTATGTGCGCCTGTGTGTGCTAAATCTTCGCGCTTTAAATAAATTTGTGCGCCGCCTAATTTTTCGGATAATCGTTTTGCATACGTCAACGGCGTTGGTCTTCCTACAAACGACGCCATCAATTTGTTGAATTCTTTTTGAAATTCAACATCTGTTTTTGCTTTTACAAACGCTTCTTCCAATTCAATCAACGCGGGCATTAATGTCTCTGGCACAAACTGTCCGCCATAATTACCAAACTTTGGATTCAATAATGTCATAAATTCCTCAATTCAAAATCGAGATTAGAGACTGGAGATTCGACTAGTCTCTAATCTCTAGTCTCTTCACTTTTTTCACAAACTCGATCATCTTCGCTTCATCTTTGACGCCTGGACTTGATTCAACACCTGACGCAACATCCACACCCCAAGGCTTGACTCTGCTAACCGCATCTGAGACATTCTCTGGAGTCAAACCACCTGCTAACAAAAATTTATATTGCTTTGCTAACTCACTTGCCATATTCCAATCTGCTTTGACTCCACTTCCGCCATATATATCTTTCACCATTGCATCAATCAAAAATGCAGGTTCATTCTTGACAATTAATTGCTCATCCACTTTTCCACGAAATGCTTTGAAACTTTTTCCTTCCAAAGCCTGTAACATCTCAAGAGATTCATCGCCGTGCAATTGTGCGAAACTTAATCCACAAGTATCCATCGCTGCATAAATATCTTCCACTGAAGAATTGACAAACACACCTACATATTTAACATGTCCATACTTGCGCATTACAAACATGATGTCGCGGCATTGACCAACCTCAATATAACGTGGACTCTTTGGATAAAAATTAAACCCAATCATGTCTGCACCTGCGTTCATCGCAGCCAGTGCGTCATGTATCGTTTTAATTCCGCAGATTTTTACAACAGTCATAAGGTTTGAAAGTTGGAAAGTTTTCAAGTTGAACGTTTAAACATTCAAACTTGTAAACCTGATAACTCCCTCACTTTCGCTGGAATATCTTCAGATGTGACAAGTGCTTCTCCAACAAGAATTGAATCTACATTTGCTTTAGATAATCGTTGGACATCTTTGGCAGTAAAAATTCCAGACTCAGCAACAACAGCAATCTCATTTGGAATCATCGAGCGGAGTTTTTCGGTCGTTTCCAAAGTTACATCGAAGGTTGCAAGGTTACGATTATTGATTCCGATTAATTTCACGTCTTTCAATTTCAAAGCTCGTTCTGTTTCTTTTTCATCATGGACTTCAACTAATGCGGTTAATCCCAAACTCAAAGCACAAGTGTGTAAATCTGAAAACAATTTATCATCGGTCAATGCAGCAGCGATTAAAAGAATCGCATCTGCTCCATTGACTCGCGCTTCATAGATTTGCGATTCATCAATAATGAAGTCTTTTCTTAGCAAAGGCACTTCTGATTTTTTTGTAAAACGTAAATCGCGAAGTGTTTCCAATTTGCCCATGAAAAATTTTTCATCAGTTAATACTGAAATAGCTGAGGCACCGTTTTCAATATAAATATCTGCTACTTGAAACAAATCTAAGTGCGGAGCGAGGATGCCTTTCGATGGAGATGCTCTCTTTAGTTCAGCAATCAGACTGGGGTGAGTCTCGAAGCGGCGCGTGATGTGAGCAAGAAAATTTCGAGGCATTGGACTCTGTTCGGCGGAGAGTCTTAAGGCTGAGGCGTTGAGCGCCGCAATCTCAATCTTTTTTTGTTCGATTATTTTTTCAAGAATGTTCATTGTGCAAAACTTTTAGAGTATTCAACCAATTCATTAAGTTTAGCAATTGCTTTGCCACTATCTAATGAAGCGATGGCTTCTTCGAGTGCGGATTTGAAATCACCTGTTTCAGCGGCGAGTGCACCAGCCGCATTGAGCAAAACGGATTCGCGACGTGCACCTTTAAGTTTGCCACTGAGAAGTTCACGCATCATCACAGCAGATTCATCGGGCGTGCCACCGCGTAAATCTTCAATGGTAGCAAGTGCAAAACCAAGTTCGGTTGGGTCGAGATCGTATGTTTTGATGGCTCCATCTTTAAGATGACTAATACGATTCGTGCCACATGTATTAAGTTCATCGGTGCCACCTGCTCCATAAATAATCATCGCGGCGCGTGAACCAAGTTCTTTTAATACATTTGCCATCGGTTCAGTAAGCGCGGGAGAAAACACGCCCGTGAGTTGAATATTTGCACCCGCTGGATTCGTAAGCGGACCTAAAATATTAAATATTGTTCGTTGACCAATTTCTTTGCGCGGACCAATTGCATGTTTCATGGCAGGATGAAATTTTGCGGCAAACATAAAACCGATTCCAATCGTATCAATGGCTTTTGCAATTTGTTCAGGAGTCAATTCAAGACTCACACCCAATGCTGAAAGCACATCAGCAGAACCACAATGAGATGAAGCAGCGCGATTTCCATGTTTAGCAACTTTTCTGCCAGTGCCTGCTAAAACGAATGCTGCCGCTGTTGAAATATTAAATGTATGCGCACCATCACCACCTGTACCAACAATGTCATAAATGCGTTCGTTTGGATTCGCAAGTTTTACTTTCACTGCATTGGTTCGCATGGCACGCACCGAACCTGTGATTTCAGAAATTGTTTCACCTTTCATACGCAATGCAGTTAAGTAAGAACCGATTTGTGCTTGCGTGGCTTGACCCGTCATAATCACATTCATTGCTTCTTCGGCTTCTTCGGCAGTGAGGTCTGTGCGATTGATGGCTTTGGCAATAAAAGGTTTTAACATGGATTGTTCTCCCTTCACTGGAGCAGGATTCAAATCTAAAAAGTTTTTGAGAATTTGTTTGCCGTGTTGAGTCAAAATTGATTCAGGATGAAATTGCACACCATAGGTTTGATGTTCTTTATGTTTCAAGCCCATGATTTCTTCTTCAGGTGTAAAAGCAATCACTTCCAATTCATCAGGGATCGGGTCATACACAACCAACGAGTGATAACGCATCGCTTCAAATGGCGATGGAATACCTTTGAAGATTCCTTTGCCATCATGTGTGACTGGAGATGTTTTGCCGTGCATAAGACGTTGAGCACGCTTCACTTCGCCGCCGAAAATTGCTCCTAGACACTGATGCCCTAAACAAACCCCGAGCACGGGAATCTTGCCTGTGAAATGTTTAATCGCATCGCCAGAGATACCATCATCTTTCAACGGCTCGCCTGGACCTGGTGAAATGACTAAATGACTTGGATTGAGCGCGGCGATTTGATTCAATGTCACTTGGTCATTGCGAAAGACTTTAATATCTGCGCCAAGTTCACCAAAATATTGAACGAGGTTATATGTAAATGAGTCGTAGTTATCGATTAATACAAGCATAAAATTTTCCTACTCCGTTGGTTGAGTAGAGCGAGTGTTCTTCTCGCTCGTATCGAAACCAACAATTTTCAAAAGTAATCTTGTTATAAAAAGTATTTCATTAACTGGTGGTCTCGATACGCCACTCATTTCATTCGTGGCTACTCGACCACCGAGCTAATCATATTCTCCAAAAATATCTACTTCATCAGCAAACAAATCTAACGAATAAGATAAACCCGTCTTCTCGCGGACTAGTTCCATTGTTGATTTAGCTTCTGCTTGCATACGGCGGATTCCATTGGCAAGCACATCGTTTGGAATCATGGGATGTGCAAGGAAGTAAGCACGCTTTTCACGAATCGGTTCGAGGAATTCGTTAATTGCTTTGGCAAGTTTTTGTTTCACTTCCACATCCCCTACTTTGCCTGCGCGATATCTTTCTTTCAAATCGTCCACTTCTGCTTTAGATGAATTAAACGCATCGTGATAAACAAAAACTGGATTGCCTTCCACAGTTCCAGGGTCTGTGGCTTTGAGCCGTTTCGGGTCGGTGTACATGTTCTTAACTTTTTCTTCGACAGTCTTGGCATCGTCAGATAAATAAATCGCATTATTCAAAGACTTGCTCATTTTGCTTTGACCATCGATACCAACCAACAAAGGCACATCGCCAATGATGGCATCTGGTTCTGGAAATACTTCGCCATATAAATTATTGAAGCGACGTGCCATTTCGCGCGCAAGTTCTACATGAGATTGATTATCACGACCTACTGGAACAACTTGCGCTCGTGGCAATAAAATATCTACGGCTTGCAAAACGGGATAACCTAACAAACCAAAAGGCATGGTTTCCATATTTGCATCGCGCGCCATATCTTTAAGTGAAGGGATTCTTTCCAAACGCGGAACAGTGACCAACATTTCAAATAACAAATTCAATTGATAAGTTTCAGGAATTGCAGATTGCACAAATATCGTGCTGACATTTGGGTCAATACCAACGGCGAGATAATCCAAAACTGTTTCTTTAATAAATATTGGAATTTCTTTTATAAAGTTTGGTTCGGGTTTTGTAGTTAACGTGTGCAAATCTGCAATGATGAAAAAAGATTCATATTGATGTTGCAAACGTACACGATTGGCAAGCGAACCAACATAATGACCGAGATGTAATCTACCTGTGGGTCTATCGCCAGTTAATAATCTAGGTTTGTTTGTCATAGTTTTTCCTTTCATAATTCAGTTTGTGGTTGATGGTTGGTAGTTTGTAGCAGTGCTATCAACTAACTACTATCAACCGTCAACTATTTGTTTCAGCCATATCAATTGCACGTAGCATTGCACTTGCCTTATTCACTGTCTCTTGAAATTCAGTTGTCGGGTTTGAATCTGCCACAATACCAGCGCCTGCTTGCACATGAAAAGAATCTCCGCGAGCAATCATCGTGCGAAGTGCTAAGCAGGTATCCATATTACCGTCAAAACCAAAATAACCAATTGTGCCTGCATAAATATTTCGTACATCGGGTTCTAAATCAGAAATAATTTCCAATGCGCGAACTTTCGGTGCTCCGCTGACTGTCCCTGCAGGAAATGCGGCGCGGACTAAATCAAATGCGGTTAATTCAGGTTTCAATTTCCCTTCGACATGTGAAACGATATGCATCACATGTGAATATTTTTCAACGGTGAAAAAATCTGAAACTTTGACAGTTCCATATTCACACACACGTCCCAAATCATTGCGACCTAAATCCACTAACATGACATGTTCGGCACGTTCTTTCGGGTCCGCTAATAATTCTTGCACCAACTCTGCATCAGCGTTTGCATCTGCTCCTCGTGGACGCGTCCCAGCTATCGGTCGGAGTGAAGCGGTTCTTCCTTCCAAACGCACAAACATTTCTGGCGATGAACCCACAATAAAAAGCGGCTCATCATCAACGAGTCCAAAATCAAAAAAGAACATGTAAGGCGATGGATTCAAACGACGCACGGCACGATACACATCGAACGGCTCAACATTTGTTTCGCGCGTGAAGCGTTGCGAAAGCACCACTTGAAAAATATCGCCCGCGCCAATATGTTCTTTGGCATCGCGCACCATATCTTCAAATTTTCCTTGCGTCATGTTTGATTTTGTTTTTGAATTTTTTATATCGCGTTTTTGTGCAGATGGAATCGACTGTTGAATGAGCGATTCAATTTCATCAAGTTTACGATTTGCAGAATCAACATCACCATCTAATGCATTTGCGATTAAGGACAAACTGCGACGGGCATGATCAAACGCGATGACAGTATCTGCTAATAAATAAATTCCATCGGGAAGTGAACCACGCTTCATTTTCTTGCGGAGAGTTGGTTCAAAATAACGAACAGACTCATATCCGAGATAGCCCACCAACCCACCGATGAAGCGTGGCACACCATTTTGTTGTTTAAGGTTGAAGCGATTCATTTCTTGTTGAAGAAAATAGGTTGGGTCATCATCGTGATACGTGATACGTGATACATCGTTTTCGATAATTTCAATTTGATTATCACGAATAATATATTGTGCTTTGGGTTTGATTCCAATAAACGAATAACGCGCAATGCGTTCCCCGCCTTCAACAGACTCCAACAAAAACGATGGACCATGTCCACGCAGTTTCATATACACGCTGATGGGCGTTTCTAAATCCGCAGATATTTCACGGACAATGGTTTGGCTAGTAGTTGATTCGATTAGCATAATTCTCCTTATTTTATATGTCATTCTAAGCCGCGCTCTTGCTCTTTGTGGCGAAGAATCTCTACTTCTATTGTCAGAGACTCTTCGCTTCGCTCAGAGTGACACAATAGATTAAATTAAATACCTCTCCGTCCGTTGGGACGAGAGAGGTCTCGTGGTGCCACCCAAGTTTAAACGCATCGCTTGTAAAAAAAATTCTCTGTGTGATAACAGAGAAGATAAGCCAGCGTCACTTTTGTAGTTAGCTAGTTGGATAGTTTGCTAGTGTTCTAGTTGCTATCTTCTCTAAGTAACTCTGCTTTGTAACGGGTGCAGTTCCCGTTTCTGGTACTTGATCAACTAGGTAACTAGAAAACCAGTCAACTAATTTCACTTTCTCTTCACAACTCGAAGGTCCATTCAGTTTCTGCGCTTTTGCCTTGCTTTCAGAACTTCTGCTCGGCTCTCTGGAAATCGCTTTGAAACGTACTCGTCCTCGTCAGCGTTTTTTTATTTGATTGGGCGCGATTGTATGACTAAGATGGAAGGTTGTCAAGGTTTTGATCTAAAGTCAACAAAGTAGTTTGTTAATCATCCAGCCAGTAATTATCTTGTAAGTTATCATCTGGATATAAATCATTCAAGTTAAATTTCTCAGCCAGAAAGTACTGATCGAACATGTCTTCCCATTTTTCCTTCATTTCTCGTAACTTTTCTTTAGCAAATTCCTCTGTTCCACAAATAGCGTAAAACATTCGCATAATCTGTCCAAATCCTTCAGAATAAGAATTAACTACAAATACAAATTGAGATGTGTCAGTTACTCCAAAGATCGGCAGGTTGCCTATTATTTCAACATCTTTTTCAAGGTCAACAGTTTTATAGCCTTGTTCTTTCCAAGGATCAATTTTTCTTCCATGTTGGTATTGAGATAAATATTGCTCACGAGCTATATTTGCATTTTCAAGGCTATTAAAACATCCTAAAAAGATGTCTGGAAATGTGTATTGAGAAATATTTCTCTTGAGCAGAAACAGTTTCATGTATTTATAAGTATACAATAAATTATAAAAGAAAAGACCTGACATGTCTCATCGTGATGAATGTTAATCAAAACTCCTGCGTGGACATAGATCATTATTAATCACGGTTCTATGGAGACATGTCAGGTCTGGGGAATTAAATTTCAACATCCCCAATCCAAACTGCCCAGTCAATGGCTTTTGCCAATGGCGCATCTGCTGTAATTAATGGCAAACCAAGTTTTTGAGCGAGGATTGCATAACAAGCATCATAAGCTGTTAAATTTTTGTCACTTGCCAATTGCAAAGCATCTTCAATTAATTCTGCTGTTGAAGTAGTTTTGAGTGCCAATTTATTTAAATCGTTAATATCTGCTAATGAGTCTTCTATTGGGCGGTTAAATCGACGAGTGTACTTCAATAAGATATTTGCACATTCAATATAAAACAAGTCAGGGACATGAATTTCTGCTTGTGGGTCTTCGGTGAGTTTGGCAAATAATCTTTGAACTTTATCTGAAAATTCTTCTTCAATAAAAAGCTTAATCCCAACACTTGCATCCATTACACAACGCAGAACAACTTCTGTCATCGCCCGCGATCCTCTCGTAACAATTGAAGAGTTGAAGGTGCATTTTTAGGTGCTTTAAAACGTCTTCGTTGAATTGAAGTTAAGATTTTAGCCTGTTTTTTCCGACGTTCTTCATCTTCAATTGCTTGGGATAACATGGTAATTACCTGGGCACTGAGAGAACGATTCTTCGCATTCGCCAATTTTTGAAGTCTTTCATATAAATCATCAGGCACACTACGGACATGGAGAGTATTCATAGTTTCTTCCTTTCCGTTAACATTTTAGCACATTTTGGTTGCACAATGCAACCAAAATTTAATTTTCAACCATCTCGATAATCTTCATCATCCAACACACTGCCATACGGATAAACAGGTCTTTCGTTTTTTGAACCACCGAAAATCCCAGAAAACAAGGGATGAACACACAATTCATCTTCTTGACTCAAAACTAATTCATGTGCAACTGTATATTCAAAATTCCCTTTGATATATACATCTGATTCTTTGCCAGGGATGACTCGTCCGATGGCGCCGATTTCTAACAACATTCTTTGGAAGTCAAATAAATTGTCACTGCCAAACACGGCTTTGCCGTGGCGTGTAAAGACACGATGTAAATCGCCCATCGTGAATTTATGTCCCAGCTCAGGGAGGCAACGTTTACAAGTCTCTTCGGCGGTGGGATAAATCAATTTGAATGCCACAAAAATTTCACTGGCAATGAATCCTTCTACTTGACGGATGCTATTTACAATCTGCTCTTGACTGACAGGAAATGGGTTTAATTTTTGAGTCGTCCCAGATGCTTTAAATATAGAATTGAGCAACTTCAAGAAATGACGTGGCAATAATTGCGTGTGACGCAAGATATAAGAAATCGTCTCTTCTTGATAGCCTGCCGCATTGGTAATTTTTTCAGGAAGCACAGCATGAAATAATTTTAGAGCATCGGCGCGTTTGGTTACATCTAGTGGAAATATTTTTCGGATAAAGTCTTCATAAAATATAGATAAATACAAAGTTAAGCGGTTGGCACCAATCAAAGTTAATTCTGCCGCTGACCATTGCAATTTGAGAGCCCGCTTAAAATCTTTGTTGGCGTTCGATGAAATCTTTACAAAGCGTGGGTACACTTCACTTGGTAAACAGAAACGAATATCCACTCGGTCTCGAGGTTTATTCATTGAGCCAACTAACTTCAATAGACCTTTAAGAGAACGCGCAACCGATTCAAACTCTAATTGAAAATCTTCAAGTGAATCCATTAAGATGACAAATTTTTTGTTTGATTTTTCTAAATTGCTTAATACAGTTTGCTTGGCGTCTTCAAAGGTCACGCCTTTCGTGCCGTGCAAAATTTCCGAAATTAAAATAGATGGGTTCGTCTTTGTCTTTGAATTGAGTGTGTTGGCAAGATTCCATAATACGCCATCCACATCGGCATCTTCGTCAACGCCTACGCTTTCAAGATAGGTGTCAATCACATTCAGTTCTTGCCATGAAAAAACAGTTTTCTTACGCAGTTCACAGAACACGCTAATCCACAAAATCATTTCCCACAATTCTGCAACCGATTCTGTAAAGACTGCATCGTCTGTCATTTGTTGCACCACTTGCGTAATATGACTCAAAACACGCGGCGTGCGAATTTCCACATGATAGTCATAGCCTTTTTCAAAGAAGACACTTCGCAGGTAATGTGTTTTTCCTGCACCTCTGCGTCCCATAATAATGGAAGGTCTATTCCGCAGATTTTTATAAATCCAATTATGTTTTTCAAATAGATATTGAATGGCTTTGACGTCATTTGATTCAATATCAATCGAATCAATGGGTCCAAACGGTTCGTCTTTTGTAATGTAGGGTCGGATGCTGTTTAACATAATATGTCCTCGCTGGTGAAAAAATTATACAACAAAATAAATGTCGAAGTCCAGTAACAGGCGTGGGTTAAGAAAGAGGCGAAGTCAATACCATTTCAAAGTTTTCGGGTTAACAATCTATAATCGGCATCTACGGAGTTGACAATGAAATTTGACATCAAAAAACTTTTGCCTATTGTGAGTTTAGGTGTTGTGATGGGGGCAATGGGCTTGACGACCGTACTTTCGTTTGCAATTTTGGTTTATTCAACAGGTGAACTTGGCGCGTTCGCTGGTGCAGGCATTGGGTTTTTGTTATTCGGTGGCATGGTTGTGCAAATCATTTTGGCGTTGATGAGTTCAATTTCTGGTGTGGTTGGCGGACCACAAGATAGCCCGATTGCGATTATGGGTTTGGTGACAGTGACATTGCTTGCTCAAATGGCAGACTCAACAGTTGAAGCAAAATTTATTACGATATTAACGGGGATGATGTTAACCACAATTATCTCTGGTGGATTTTTCTTAACGATGGGGATTTTCAAACTTGGCAGATTAGTGCGCTTCATTCCCTACCCCGTTGTGGGTGGTTTTATTGCAGGCACTGGATTTTTATTGGTACAAGGTGGCTTTAGTGTCATGATGGGGATGAGTCCATCGTTTGAAAACTTTAGTTTATTTTTTACGTCACAAGGTTTGTTACGCTGGTTACCAAGTTTTATTTTCGGTTTTATTTTAGTTTTGGGTGCAAGGTTTTATCCACATTTCTTAACACTTCCCATTTTATTAATCACAGCTATTGTTACATTTTATGGTGTGGCATTCTTTAATGGTCAAACGATTGAAAGTTTACACGCAGGTAACTGGCTATTAGGTCCATTTCCCGAAGGCAGTTTGTTAAAACCAATTGACTTCGCTTTGTTTACACAAGTCAATTGGAAATTTCTGGCAGAGCAATCTAGCAATCTTGCCGCAGTGGCACTCATCAGCATGGTGGCGATGTTATTAAATTCAAATGCGATTGAGTTAATTGCTAAAAAAGATGTTGATTTGAGTCGTGAGTTAGTTGCCACTGGCATTGCAAATATTGCTGGCGGTTTTTTCGGCACCTCAGTTGGATATCATTATTTAGGATATACCGCCATTCCATTGCGGATGAATATTCACAGCCGCTGGATTGCAATCATCTCCGCTTCAGTCACGCTCTTCGTCCTGCTTTTTGGAGCGGGAGCATTATCTTTACTCCCAACCTTGATTTCAGGCGGCATTCTCTTTTTCCTCGGCATCAGTTTTCTCGTGGATTGGTTATATGATGCTTGGTTCCAATTACCAAGAGTTGACTATTTACTCATTGTCATTATTCTTGCCGTTGTAGCAGGTTTCGGATTTTTGCAAGGCGTTAGCGCAGGTATTGCCATTGCTATTATTTTATTTGTGATTAACTACAGCCGTATTGATATTGTCAAAGACACATTGACAGGAAAAACATATCAAAGCAAAGCCGAACGCCCGTATGACCATCGTCAATTGATTCGTTTGTTTGGAGACCGAATCTTAATTTTACGTTTGCAAGGCTTTGTATTCTTCGGCACTGCTCAAGCATTATTGCAAAAGGTACAAACGCGCCTGAAAGAGAAAGAAAAAGAACCATTACGCTATTTGATTTTAGATTTTCATTACATCACCAATGTAGACTCATCTGCTGTATTTAGTTTTGTGCGCCTCAAACAATTAGCCGAAGCCGATACCTTCAACTTAATTTTGGCAGATGTAAACATAGATACAAAGAATAAACTTGTTCGGGCTGGGCTTACCCAAGAATCGGCTGTGATTCATTACACCGAAAACTTAGATTTCGCCATGGATTGGAGTGAAACACAATTATTAATGGAGGATATTGGTTCTACCATTATCCAGCCGAGTTCATTATCAAAGCAATTGAAAAAAATATTTTCATCTACTGAGGCTGTCAATCAATTTATGAAGTATTTAGAAAAACAAGAAATTGAAGCAGGTGCTACCCTCATTCAACGCAATGATTTACCCGATGGTATGTATTTT
>JAEURG010000186.1 GCA_016789345.1 Anaerolineales bacterium
ATTGCTATCAACCTTGGCACACTCGTTAAACCCATTATCTTAAAAGGAACGAATACTTTTAATTACAATGATGGTAACGGAGCTCTTATTTTATCGAAAGGCGCAATTAGTATTTCGAACATTACAGCAAGTGGTAATGGCAGTTTTGGTGCGCTGATAATCAATGCTGGAGCAACCAGCCCTGTTACGATTACAGGATATGGAAGGTTTGACGGCAATGCCGCCGATGGTTTGTTTATTAATAGCAATGGCGCTGTTACAACAACCAATTTGTCGGCATTTTTTAACGATGGCAGTGGTATTTTCATCACCACGATTGGACTCACCAAGCCACAAGCAGTGACCTTGAAAGGGAATAACACCTTTATCGGGAATGGAAATAGTGGAACCGAATCTGGTCTCTATGTAGCGGCTGATGGCAATATCACAATCAATAACTTAACTGCCAGCCAAAACTATCACATGGGTGCATGGCTAGATAACTTTACCAATTGGGATGCGCCAGTCACTAACTTCACAACCTTTGGCTCAATTTTGATTACTGGATATGGCAATTTCCATAACAATGGGGATGATGGTATGTATGCTAAAACCAATGGTAATGTGACTTTAAGTTACATCACCGCTACCCAAAACGTGGATGATGGCATAGCGATATGGACGCACGGGGTAAATAGCAAAGTAAACTTAACCTGTGTGCTAGCCACAGAAAATGCGTATGGGCTTTGGATGTATAACACGGCAAGCGTCTTAACCATCAAAGGGTTAAGTGCTGGCGGAAATACAAACACGAATGAAGGTCTCTTTTATGTATTGATGATTCGCTCGCGTTGTCCATAGTTAGTAGGTTGGTAAATTGGTAAGTGGTAAGTTGTAAGGAACGCGCTCTGTATTGAAAGATACAGAGCGCGTTTTTGATTACAGGGATGATTTTCGGTATAATTAAAGTTTGGTCAATTTGTAATTTCATTTTCAGAACGCATGTGCTATAATTGTTTCGCGTTTCATTCTTCACTTAAAGGTTATATGTATGTCATCTAACAATATTCGTGTGGTCGGCGCGCGCGTCCACAATTTGAAAAATATAACGGTTGAAATTCCACGAGATAAATTCGTAGTAATTACAGGTTTATCGGGTTCAGGAAAATCATCACTAGCATTTGATACGATTTTTGCTGAAGGTCAACGCAGATATGTTGAATCATTATCTGCGTATGCGCGTCAGTTTATCGGTCAAATGGATAAACCTGATGTGGATTACATTGATGGTCTCTCCCCCGCTGTTTCGATTGACCAAAAATCTACAAGTCACAATCCACGCTCAACAGTTGGGACAGTTACTGAAATTTATGATTACATGCGTTTGCTATTTGCACGTGCAGGTATTCCGCATTGCCCAACTTGTGGACGCGAAGTGGTTAAACAATCTGCTCAAGAAATTGTTGACCAAATCGAAAATCTTCCCGAAGGCACACGCATCTTAATTTTGTCTCCACTAGTGCGCGGACGTAAAGGAACGTATCAAGCAGTGTTTGAAGAGATTCGTAAATCAGGCTTTACACGCGCGCGTGTTGATGGCACTGTGCAATCTCTTGATGATGAAATTGAATTGGATAGATACAAACAACATACCATTGAAGCAGTTGTAGATAGACTTGTGATTTCAAAAGAAGGCAATAAAGAAGATAAACGAGCCGCTCGCACACGCCTCACTGACTCAGTGGAAACTGCTCTCAAATTTGGAGAAGGATACGTCACCGTCAACTTGGTTGATAAAAAAGAGGATATTGCTTTTTCAGAACATCTTGCTTGCCCTGAACATGGTTCGACTGTTCCTGAAATTGAGCCGCGAACTTTTTCATTTAATACACCACAAGGTGCATGTCCTGAATGTCAGGGACTTGGTTCTAAACTTGAAATTGACCCAGACCGCATCATCCCTGACCGCGACCTGTCGCTGAACGAGGGAGCAATTATTACCTCCGAATGGGGTCCGCGTGAAGAAGGTGGTTATTATTGGCAATCGTTACAAGGCGTATGTAATGCTTCCAAAATAGATATGGATAAACCTGTTCGTGAATTAACAAAAGAACAACTCAAGTTAATTTTATATGGCACAGGTGATAAGCAAATTCAAATGGTGTATAAAAATACCAATGGCAGTGAATTTAAGTTCACACGCGCTTTTGAAGGTGTAATTTCAAATTTAGAAAGAAGATATAAAGAGACTAATTCCGAATGGATGCGCGAAAAAATTTCGGAGTATATGTCTGATAGACCTTGCCCAGCCTGTGGTGGCAAGAGATTAAATCCCGCCGCATTGGCAGTGACTGTGGATGATGTAAATATTGTGCAAGCAAACTCATGGCCCGTATTGCAAACATTGGATTGGGTCAAGAAAATTTCTGGTAAAAATTCTCCACTTACCTCAAAACAAAAAACAATTGCAGAACGTGTCATTCGAGAAATTCACGAGCGACTAAATTTCTTGGTCAATGTAGGTTTAGATTATTTGACATTGAATCGTTCGGCTGTGACATTATCAGGTGGCGAAGCACAACGCATCAGATTAGCAACTCAAGTTGGTTCTCGTCTAGTTGGTGTGTTATATGTTTTGGATGAACCATCCATTGGTTTACATCCACGCGATAATGCTAGATTATTGGAAACACTCAAAGGTTTAAGAGATTTAGGTAATACAGTTTTAGTCGTTGAGCATGATGATGAAACGATTCGCGAATCGGATTGGGTGATTGATTTAGGTCCCGCGGCTGGCGAGCATGGCGGACAAGTAATTGCTGAAGGAACTCCCAAGCAAATATTGGCGCACCCAAAATCGTTGACAGGGCAATATCTTTCGGGCAGAAAACAAGTCCCAGTTCCAAAAAAGAGGCGCGAAGGAAATGGAAAGAGTCTCAAGATTGTTAATGCAGTCGCAAATAACTTAAAGAAAATCACAATCAATCTTCCGCTTGGGAAATTAGTTTGTATAACTGGTGTTTCGGGTTCAGGTAAATCCACTTTGATGAGTGATATTTTATATAACGCTTTGGCATCGAAGTTAATGGGTGCGCGAACACAAGCAGGCGAGCATGAAAAAATTACTGGCATTGAACATTTAGATAAGATTATCAATATTGACCAATCACCGATTGGGCGAACACCACGTTCAAACCCCGGAACGTATACTGGTTTGTTTGATGAGATGCGAAAACTTTTTTCGGAGTTACCTGAAAGCAAAGTGCGTGGTTATAAACCTGGACGTTTTTCATTCAATGTGCATGGTGGGCGTTGTGAAGCATGTCAGGGACAAGGCGAGTTGCGAATCGAGATGCAATTTTTGCCCGATGTGTATGTGCCTTGTGATGTGTGTCATGGTAAACGATTCAATCGCGAGACCTTGCAAGTTTTATTCCGTGACCAATATTCAATTGCTGATATTTTAGATATGACAGTTGACCATGCAGTGAAAGAATTTGAAAATTATCCGCAAATGGCAAATAAATTAAAGTTGTTGCAAGAAGTTGGTTTGGGATATGTGAAGGTTGGTCAGCCCGCAACCACATTATCAGGCGGTGAAGCGCAACGTGTGAAATTATCTAAAGAATTATCGCGTCGTGCTACGGGACGAACTTTGTACGTGCTAGACGAACCATCTGTTGGTTTACATGCCGCTGATGTGCATAAGTTAATTGAAGTGTTACAAAGATTAGTAGATACAGGCAATTCAGTATTAATCATTGAACATAACTTAGACATTATCAAAGTGGCTGACTGGATTATAGATTTAGGTCCCGAAGGTGGCGATAGAGGCGGTGAATTAATTGCCGAAGGTACGCCAGAACAAGTGATGAAGGTCAAGGGGTCTTATACGGGGAAGTATTTGAAAGAGCATTTGAAATAAAAGTTGAAGGTCACAGGTTTAAGACCTACGACCTGAGACTTGCAACCTGAAACCTTTTTCCATTTTTCAGGTAGAATCATTTTGCATTCATAACAAAGTGCAAAGGATAAACTACATGAATAGACCTCCCTTATCTTCTAGCCCGATTGGCTCACTCCGCAAACGTAGAAGCAAAAATAATGTTGTCTTCATTGCGGCAGGTGCATTGGTATTTATTGGGCTGGCAGTATTAATTTACTGGTTGTTTCAGCCCGGCAAACCTTTGAGCAATCTCATTGCCACAGAAACGCCTACCCCAACCATTACGCCATCGCCTACGAATACCAATACAATAACTCCATCACCCACTGAAACATCAACGCCAACAATTACATTTACACCAACTTTTTCGGCACCATTTACATATACTGTGCAAGATGGTGACTATCTCCAATTAATTGTAGAAAAATTTAATCTAGGCGACAATGCAATTCCATTAATCATGTTGCTTAATCCGTTCAACCCTGAAACTGGCACAGGCATTGACCCAACTACACAAATCGTAATTCCGGGTCAAGTGATTTTGCTTCCGTATCCGGGCATGCCATATCCAACTGCTACAACCGTCCCACCAGACTTAAGACCTGGAACATTAATTGATTACGTCGTTCAATCTGGTGATTCACTGGCAGGCATTGCCAATCTATTTAACAGCACCATTGATGCAATTAGCAAACAAAATAATATTACGAATCCTAATGAATTATTTGTAGGTCAGTTATTACAAATACCTGTGAATTTAGTCACACCGACTGCTACACGCCCACCAACCAGCACACCCATCACGCCCGGACCTGGCACTGTATTACCCACTGCTACATTCACACCGATTAACGTCCCGACGAATCCTAGTGGCACGCCATAATCTGTAGGGGCGACTCTGCATTATTGTTCGTGATAAGAGAGTCGCCCCTACTAGACAAAACATGCTCCATCATGTAAAATACACCGCCGTTGTAAAAAGTAAAGAAAGAAATCTGGAGAACAAGACCTTGGCTAACATACAATCTCAAATCAAACGCAATCGTCAAAACGAAAAGCGCCGTTTACGAAACCGCACCGTTCGTGGTAGTGCCCGCACGGCAGATAATGCCGCCCGCAAAGCACTCGCCGCAACAGCAACCCCCGAAACTCGTGCAGAAGTTTTGAAAGCCATCAGTGCTTTAGATAAAGCCGCCGAAAAAGGCATTATTCATAAAAACACTGTAGCACGCCGCAAAAGCCGCTTGATGAAACGTTTGAACGCAGTCAGCAAGAAAAGCGAATAAGATTCCTTTTCAAGTAAAAACGGGAGTTTTTCAACTCCCGTTTTTTGTTGCCTGATATAAAACCGCCTCATTCTTGCGGATAATTGATTCTGTTTCAGATAACTTAGTTTCGTCTAATAGTTTCGTCACGCTACAAGCGTGACCTACGTTATAATCGCTTATCATGTTTACAAAAGAACAACAACTCATTGAAGAAAAAATAAAATCATTTTGCAAAGCGAATGATATTGCTTTGGCTGAATTAAAATGGCAACCGATTCCGTTTGCTGGTGAATGGGGATTTGCTACATCATTTTTTCAGACTGCGGCTAACGAAGCGAAACTTGGCAAGGGGAACAAAGTTCCAGTGCCACAAAAGGCTCAAGAAATCGCAAACCAAGTTGCAGGTCAATTAGGAAGCGTGGATGGGATTAGTCGTATCGAAGCAATTAAAGGCTATCTCAATGTCTATTTCAAAACATCAGATTATGCAAAAAAAGTTGTAGATGAAGTACTCACATCAAAAAATAATTTTGGACTTGGTGCAAAAAAATCAGAACGAGTGATGGTTGAATATGCACAACCGAATACACATCATTCATTTCATATTGGTCATGCACGCAATACAATTTTAGGTGAAGTGTTAGCACGTTTGGTCCAGTTTGCAGGATATGAAACGATTCGTGCATCTTACCCCGGTGATTTAGGGTTGGGTGTTATCACCGTTATGTGGATTTATGACAAGTTATACAAAGGTCAAGAACCTGAAGGCGTGCATGAACGTGGTCAGTGGTTAGCGAAGTTATATGTTGAAGCAACAGCATTGTTAGAAAAAAAAGAAAATGAAACGCCCGAAGAAACTGCCAAGCGTGAAGAATATGATGCTGAACGGCGTGAGATGTATCGCAAGTGGGATGCAGGTGATGAGTATGTGCGCAATTTATGGCATGTGACTCGTGAGTGGAGTTTAGAAGAACTGCGTGAAATTTTACGCATGCTTGATGTGAAAATGGATGTATGGTTTTATGAAAGTGAAGCCGATGAACCATCCAAATTAATTGTTGAAGAGTTAATCGTCAAAGGCATTGCTGATGATGAACGTCCGCAAGGCGGCGCAGTGATTGTTAAGATTGACGAGAAACTTGGTTTGACGAAAGAAAAATATCGCACCAATGTGATTTTGCGACGTGATGGCACCACTTTATATTTAACAAAAGATTTGGCATTAGCAAAAATCAAATTTGAGCAACATCATGTAGACCGTTCTATTTATGTTGTAGATTCTCGTCAGTCTTTGCATTTGCAACAAGCCTTTGCGATTTTGAAACTATGGGGATTTCCACAAGCGGAAAAATGTTATCACCTTGGTTATGGATTTGTAAGTTTGCCCGAAGGTGCTATGTCTGCAAGGCGTGGGCGTGTGGTGTTGTTCAAAGAAGTTTATGATGAAGCAGTAAAGCGTGTTTTATCTGTAGAAGCAGAAAAAAGTGCAGATATTCCAGTGAGTGAAAGAGAAAAGATTGCAAGTCAAATTGGTTTGGGCGCATTGGTCTATTCCATGCTTTCGGTGGATAACAATAAAGATATTGTGTTTGATATCAATGAAGCATTATCTTTTGATGGCAGAACTGGACCGTATATTCAAAATGCGTATGTGAGAGCGAATTCGATTCTTAAGAAGTCACAGGTCACAAGTCAAAAGTCAGACCTTCAACCTGCGACCTTTGACTATGAACTTACAAAGCATGAAATTGAATTGATTGAACAAATCTCTCAATTTCCTCAAAAAGTGCAACAAGCGGCGGAGGAATATCGTCCGTTGGTGATGGCTTCGTATGCGTATGATTTAGCCAATACATTCCATTCGTTTTATCATGCGGTCAATGTGATGCAAACTGAGGATGCGAAAACAAAAAATGCCCGTCTGCAGTTGGTGATGGCGGCAAAACAGACAATTGAAAATGCACTGAGGTTATTAGATATTCAGTCACCAGATGTGATGTAGTTTACTAGTTTCGTAGTTAAGTCGGGTGATAAAGCACCCGACTTTTTGTTTTAAATAAAACTATTTCGGGCTATCTGTGTTTTATACAAAAAAATGATAAAGGAAAACTTATATGATTGCTCTTGTTCCAACACTTTCTATCAAATATTTCCCAAATGTTTCAAATCGCATCAAGGACATTGTCTTAATTCTCTTCGGCTCGTGGTTTGTAGCACTATTTGCACAAATTGAAATTCCGCTCCAGCCTGTTCCAATCACTGGACAAACTTTTGCGGTGTTATTAGTTGGTGCGTTACTTGGGTCAAAACGTGGCGCAATGGCAATGATTGCTTACATTTTTCAAGGTGGAATGGGACTTCCGTTTTTTGCAGGTGGCGCGAGTGGATTGAGTATATTAACAGGCGCAACGGTTGGATATTTGGTTGGCTTTGTCGGTGCGGCATACATCATAGGTTTGCTGGCAGAACGAGGCTTAGAAAGAAACGTGAATACTTCGTTGATTCCGTTTTTCATCGGCACAGTTATCATTTATGTTTTTGGTGTTACTTGGTTAGCAATTGTCTTAAATAATTTCAGTCAAGCCATTCAATTTGGTTTGCTTCCATTTTTGATTGGTGATGTGATTAAATTGATTGTGGCGGCAATTGTTTTACCCTCGGCTTGGAAGTTTATAAAATAAAATTACAAAATGAACACTCAAGAGGCAAACAAAATTTGTTTGCCTCTTTTTACAGTACTTGTGGGTGATATGAAAATAAAGAAACAAATTCAATGAAATGATAAAATTTTTATACCACCAGAAAGGAAGCGTTTGTTAACAAGGTTAAAAAATTGGCTGAATAACATTCCGGTTGCAGACCCAATTAACCGTCAGATGGCGGTGTTGTTGCAAATTATTTTGGTTGGGTTCATTGCAGTTTTGTTGTTAGCTGCAGGGATAAATGTCTTTTTAGCAGAGACAACTTCATTACAAACTATTCTTATCAATACATCTATTTTTGTACTGGGTCTCACTACTCTCTTATTTTTTCTCAGGCGCGGATATTTTTACGGCATTACAGCCATCATTATTTCAGTTTTTATTTTTACACAAAGTTATGCCATTCTAGTTACTAGTTTGTTAGAAGTTCAAAGTACGCTCACTTTTTATACATTAGCGATTTTGTTAGCAGGCTTATTGATTAACCCAAGAGCATTATGGTTTGTATTTACAATAAGTATGGGATTAATTATCTTTGGGGTAACACAAGAACAAGACCCAGCATTAAGGCTGGAAAGTGTATCAGTTGCGGGAAATTTCTTTTTGCTCAATGGGCTGATGAGTATATTCGTGAGCAGGTTTGGGGTGGCTTTGCGAACTGCATTGCAAAATTCGCTACAAAGAGAAAACGAGTTAAGAAATGAAATTGCTGTTCGCAAAAAGATAGAGTCGCATCGTGAAAAATTAATCAGGGAGTTGGAAGCCAATAATGCAGAATTAGAACGCTTTACTTATACAGTTTCGCATGATTTAAGAAGTCCGCTGGTGACGATAAAAGGTTTTTTGGGAATGCTCCAAAAAGGGATTGAAGAAAACCAGCCAGAAAGAATCAATGACAATATTCAAAGAATCTCCAATGCGGCAGATAAAATGGAATCGATGCTGGCAGAATTGCTTGAATTATCGCGCGTCGGGCGAGTACTAAACACGCGGGTTCGAGTCAACATAGCTGAGGTCACGAAAGAAGCGATTGAGTTGTTAAATGCACACATCGCGGGAAAAAATATCCAAATCAAAATTGCTGATGACCTGCCTATCGTTTTTGCTGATTATGTTCGTTTGCGTGAAGTGATGCAAAATTTAATTGATAACGCCATCAAATATTCAGGTTCGCATCCAAATCCTGTGGTAGAAATCGGTTCAAAAAAATTGGGCGAGGAAGTATTTATTTTTGTAAAAGATAATGGCATTGGGGTTGCGCGCCCTTATTATAAAAAAATATTTGGTTTATTTGAAAAACTAGACCCCAACACAGATGGCACAGGTATTGGCTTGGCATTGGTGAAAAGAATTATTGAATGGCATGGTGGGAAAATTTGGGTTGAGTCAGATGGTGAAGGCAAAGGCGCGACATTTTATTTTACGATTCCTGAAAACTCAAAAGACGAACAAAGCCAGTAAGTTATAATCAACCCATGTTTATAGACCAAGTGAATATCTTTGTAAAATCTGGCAAAGGCGGCGATGGCATGGTGCATTTTCGCCGTGAAAAATATGAACCACGCGGCGGACCTGACGGTGGTGATGGCGGCAAGGGTGGTGATTTAATTTTTGAAGTGAAACTGATTCTCAATTCGCTTTCGCATTTTAAACCGAAGCAAAAATTTGCGGCGGATGATGGTGTGAACGGTGGCGCCTCACAAATGACGGGGAAAAATGGTAAAGACCTCGTCATTCACGTTCCCCCCGGCACTGTGATTTATGATGCTGAAACTGGCGACTTACTTGGTGATTTAACTGAGGCAGGTCAAAGATTAATTATCTGCAAAGGTGGGCGTGGTGGACGTGGCAATCAACATTTTGCTACATCAAGAAATCAAGCGCCTCGCACTGCCGAACGCGGGGAACCGCACGAAGAAAAGATGATTCGCCTCGAACTTAAATTGATTGCTGATATTGGCATTATCGGTTTGCCTAATGCTGGGAAATCCACTCTGCTTTCGGTATTGACAAATGCCAAACCAAAAATTGGCGACTATCCATTTACAACTTTGGAACCGAATCTTGGCGTTGCAAAAATAGATGATGAAACAACTGTAGTGATGGCAGATATACCTGGATTAATTGAAGGCGCACATCAAGGCGCAGGGTTGGGACATGACTTTTTACGTCACATTCAACGCACGCGGGTTTTAATTCACATGATTGATGGGTTATCTGAAGACCCGTTGGCAGATTACAGTCAAATTAATACGGAATTATCTTTGTTTGATACAAAACTTGGTAAAAAGCCTCAAGTGGTTGTGATTAATAAAATTGACCAGCCTGATGTGCAAGCAAAATTAAAAGATATTGAAAAAAGTTTCAAGAAGAAAAAAATAAATATCATCACGGCTTCGGCAATGGCAAGAAGCAACACGCGCGAGGTTTTACTGTCAGCGTATAAACTGTTGCAGGAACTGCCACCAGAAGTAATGCAGGAAGAAGCGTTACCAGTCTATAAGCCAGAAGTAGACCCGAATCAATTTGAAATCAAACGTGAAGATGGTGATAAGTGGCGTGTGTATGGCGTGGCGATTGAACGCGCCGCCAAGATGACGTATTGGGAGCATCATGGTTCGGTGCGCCGCTTTCAACGCTTGATGGAAAAATTAGGTGTTGATAAATCTTTGCGTGAGGCTGGCGTGCAAGAAGGTCATACGGTTTTCATCGGTGATTTTGAATTGGA
>JAEURG010000199.1 GCA_016789345.1 Anaerolineales bacterium
CTCTCTTAACCCAGCCAACAATTTCTCAATATGGTCTGCGTTTTCTGGCGTGGGGTCCCAATGAAATTTTAATTTCGGGAATGCGCGCAATTCTACTTTAGAAGATAAGATTCTGCGTAAGAAACCTGAAGCAGATTCAAGCCCAGCCAGAACTTCTTCAGAGCGCGAAGCACCTTCAATCGCAGAAACATACACATTTGCAAAAGCGAGTTCTCTATCCACTTTTACATCTGTAATAAAAATTTGTTTCAAGCGTGGGTCATTCACTTCATGAATCAATAACTGCGCCAACTCTTGTTGGATGCGGTCTTCAATTCGTTTAATTCTAATTCCAGATGGCATATCTCACCGAATACTGATTACTGTTTTACTCAACTGTATAGCACTGCAAAATATCACCGGGCAAAATGTCGTTGAAATTTTTGAAACCAACGCCACATTCAAATCCCTGACGAACTTCTTTCACATCTTCTTTTTCACGGCGTAAGGAAGATAAATCACCTTCAAAGACAATATCAGCACCACGATATACGCGCACTTTCGCGCCACGTTTCAATTCTCCTTCGATGACTTTGCAACCAGCAACCTTACCAAATTTTGAAGCAGAAAATACTTGCAACACTTGTGCACGTCCGAGATTTGTTTCAACCAGAACTGGTGCAAGCATACCCTTAAGTGCTTTTTCAATATCTTCCGTCATACGATAAATAATTTCGTACAAACGAATATCTACACCTTCTTTTTCAGCCATGCGGCGCGCGTCAATGTCGGCTTGGACGTTGAAGCCAATCATAATCGCTTTCGATGCAGAAGCCAGCATGACATCATTATTTCCAATGTTGCCTGTTTCAGCATGTAAAACCTTCACGCCAATTTCGCCTTGACCTAATTTATTTAATTCAGTGATGATTGGGTCAAGCGAACCTTGCACATCGGCTTTGACGATTAAGTTCAAATCTTTGGCTTCACCGGCTTGCACGTTTGCAAATAAATCTTCGAGCGATACTTTCTTCTTCGATTGCGCCGCGACTTTCGCCGCTTCAATTCTCTCGGCGACAATTGTTCTTGCTTCTTTATCAGAATCAACTACCTGAAACAAATCACCAGCGGATGGCACATCGCTCATGCCCATCACTGCCACAGGGGTAGATGGACCTGCTTTCTTAACAGGCTTGCCTTTATGGTCGGTGATAGCACGAAGTTTGCCGTAAGCAGTACCAGCTACAACCACGTCACCTGAAGCGAGTGTTCCGTTTTGAACTAACAGCGTAGCAATCACGCCTTTTGATTTATCTAACTCCGCTTCAATTACTGTGCCGACCACTTTTCCGCTTGGGTTGGCTTTAATTTCATTGCTATCAGCAACTAACAAAACACCTTCGAGCAAATCATCAATGCCTTGTTTGTTTTTCGCAGAGACAGGCACCACCATTGTATTGCCACCCCACTCATCTGGCACAAGTTCTAATTCCGCAAGTTGTTGTTTCACACGTTCAGGGTTTGCATTTTGTTTATCAACTTTATTCAATGCCACCACAATTGGAACGCGTGCGGCTTTGGCATGTGCAATGGCTTCGCGGGTTTGTGGCATCACGCCATCATCTGCCGCAACGACCAAGATAACAATATCCGCGCCTTGTGCGCCACGTGCACGCATTTGCGTAAACGCCGCGTGACCGGGTGTATCTAAGAACGTAATCAAACGTCCTTTCATTTCCACTTGATACGCGCCAATGTGTTGTGTGATTCCACCCGCCTCACCAGCCGCCACGTCGGTAGAACGAATCGCATCTAATAAACTGGTTTTGCCGTGGTCAACATGACCTAAAATCGTTACCACCGGCGGACGTTGTTTCAATTGAGATTTATCTTCATCTGCAATTAATTGCCTCCATAAAGGCACTTCCCCCACTTCTTCTTTTACTTCTTCTTCAACAACTTCTGCAACTGCTTCAAAGCCATATTCAGCAACCACAATCGCGGCGGTATCAAAATCCACCGTCTGATTAATGGTCGCCATTACACCATTCGTCATTAATTTTTTAATTAAATCAATTGGGCTTTTTTCAATCATTTGTGCCAAGTCACGAACGACAATGCTGGCAGGTAATTCAAGTTTATTTCCATTGCTACTCATAAGCCGACTCCTTTCAAAATCTATTCTCACAATAAAATCGGTCAGCCTATGAGTATTAAACTTCACATGGCTTAACCGCTCGGCTCTGCTTGTTCAGCGGGCAGAGATTTCATAAATTCTTCCAAACGAACACGGTCATCATCACTTAATTCCGTTTTTAATGCGTTTGCTAATGCGCCTTTCATTCCACGAGACCAACACGAATATTTATCATGCAGATACGCACCACGCCCGGCAACTTTACCTGTTGAGTCTACAAAGACACCATCTGCCTTACGAACAATACGAATCATTTGCCTTTTGGGCAAAGTCTCGCGGCAACCGACACAAGTACGTTGCGGAATATGTTTCACACGTCCTACAGGTTTTGTTTTCACGTCCGTTTTCTAAAACGTACTACCAATCCTCGCCGCTGTCATCATCACCGCGTTTGTGTTTCTTACGGCTGACCACTTCGCCAAGGTTTTCATCAAACTCCAAAACAACGCCTTTTTTCTTGCCTTTCTTATCCTTCTTCTTATCAGCCGATTCATCTTCCGTCGTAGCACCTGATTGGAACATTTCCGGCTTCATTTGGAAGAGGTCATCCAACGAAACACCATCTTTCGCGTGTTCAGTATCTTCTTCCTCTTCTTCGACGACTTTCTTCGCTTCTTTCTTCCTTTCGGCTTGTTTCTCAGGAAGTGGAACTTCTTCTATCTTGATAGTTTCTTCAACAACTTCTGCAATAGGTTCTTCTGCTTTCACAGGCTCAGGGAATTGGATAGCCGCCAAAGTTTCTTCGATGTTTTGGATTGCTTTCGCGCCAACACCAGCCAAACCAAGAATCTTGTTTGGGTTGGCTTTCAAATCAAACATCACCTGACCGACATTTTCATACCCCGCTTCGGTGAGAATGTTGATGATATGTTCTTTAATTCCAGATTCGGTCACTGGCATTTCAAATGCCGCCGCAGGAATATCCGCTTTGATAGCCGCAGTTTGCTCATCGGCTTCACGCACGGCATCTTCTTTTACTTGTACCAAGCGACGTTCAACTCTATCTACAAATTGACCAAGCAATGTATATTCTTCCGGCATAATGGCGCGTTCTTCGGCTTTCTTTGCCAAAATTTCTTCCACTTGCGGAATCATTTCTACGGCTGGGGGAAGCATCGCTTGAAGTTCAGAATCAGTTTTCAGCTTGTTAAGTGAATCGCCAGCGGCTTCACTCAAAGATTTGATGTCAATTCTCCAGCCGGTCAACTTCGCGGCGAGGCGGGCATTTTGTCCATCACGCCCAATAGCGAGACTCAATTGGTCTTCACCGACAACAACTGTTGCTGTGCGGGCTTCATCACTATCAGCCAAATAGACACCATTGACGCGTGCCGGGCTGATAGCTTTTGAAATATAAACAACTGGGTCGGCATCCCATTGAATGACATCAATTTTTTCATCATGCAATTCTTTGACGATTGCCTGAATACGCACGCCTTTCATGCCCACACACGCGCCGACAGGGTCAATGCCTGGCTGTGTAGCAGAGACTGCCACTTTAGCGCGCGCACCGGGTTCACGAGAAATGGCACGAATTTCAACAATGCCATGATAAATTTCTGGCACTTCATTTTCCATCAGGCGGCGTAAAAAGTTACGATGCGCGCGAGACAAAATAATTTGCGGACCGCGTGTGCCATCTTTCACTTCCATTACCACAGCACGAACACGGTCATGTAATTTCAAGCGTTCGCCGGGGATGCGTTGATTGTTCGGCATTAAACCTTCGGCTTTCATATCCAAACCGATGGTGATACCTTGTGCATTAATTGCTTGCACCAAGCCAGAGACAATTTCGCCTTCTTGGCGTTGAAAATATTCCATTTGATTGGAACGTTCGGCTTCACGAATTCTTTGTTGAATGACCTGACGTGCTGTTTGAGCCGCTACACGTCCAAAATCTTTGGGCGTGCTTTCAACCACAAGCATATCGCCGGGTTGCACATCTTCTTTTACTTTGCGGGCTTCTTCTAACAAAACCTCAGTGCGTTCATCTATCACACTGTCTTCCACAACTTCTTTTTCGGCATACACTGTCACCATGCCGGTCTCTGAATCTAATTTGGCTTCCACGTGTTGTGCGGTGGATGCACCCACAGCACGCCGGTACGCCGAAACCATCGCCGACTCAATGGCTGTGACAACCACATCTTTTGATAATTGTTTTTCTTCTATGACTTCATTGAAAGCCAGTGCAAAATCATTTTTTGCCATTTTCTTGCTTATGCTCCTATATTTATAAAGCGAAAAAGTGGGGGCTACCCACTTCTGGTTTGCTTGCCGTTATTGGGTTGTCCCGAACAAGCAAGATTTTAGCATAAAGAGA
>JAEURG010000217.1 GCA_016789345.1 Anaerolineales bacterium
GACTTGTTTTTTTGTGGGTGATATTATGGTTTTATCATCGTTCGAAAGGAGAAAAATGATTAATAACAAACCCTCGTACACTGGCGATATTGCCGCGCAAGAAATTGACCCGACCAAAGAGTATTCAACTGAAAATCAAGAGATTGTTTTTTCGGAGGAACAAAATTCGATTTGGGCAGATTTGTTTGCAGGTGTTCATCAGCCGTATTTGCTCGAGCATATTTGCAACGAGTGGAAAACGGGTATGGAGTTGTTGCAACTGAATCCAAAATTTATTCCGACTGTGGCGCATTTGAATAATAACATTACAACTCGCACTGGTTGGAAAATTGAAAGAACCGTAGTTCGATACACGTTGGCAGATGATTGGTACAAAAAATTTGCGCAACGTGTTTTTTTAATCACCGATTATTTACGCACGCGTGACCAAATGGAATTTACGCCTGAGCCAGATATGTTCCATGATATTTTTGGTCACTTGCCTTTTCTGACGCAAGAATTTTATGCACGCATTGAAGATAAGTTTGCACCTGCATATATGAAAGCTACACAAGAAGAACGCGAAGTGATTAAACGTTTGGCTTGGTATAGCACTGAATTTGGTTTGTTTGTGCAGGATAATCGCATTAAAGTTTTTGGCGCGGGTATTATTTCTGGACGCAAAGAATTAACGCGCACGATTATCGAATTTTATCGCCTCGGCTGTGACAATGTCATTGATTACACGCGCCCGATTTATGCACAATTGTATGAGCAATTCCTCAAAAATAAAAATGATTTACATCGCATCATTGATGGCGTGAATGAATTGCATCAAGGCGGTCAAATGTCATCGGCTGATGAAGGCTGGAATGTTGTGCTATCACTTTATAAAAAATTAAACATCAAACAAGAAGGCATGTTTGGTGGCGATGTCATCATTGCGCCGTTTGATGTTGAAACGATTGCTCGCATTCCGAAAACGGTTTATGCTTTCAACCCGATGCTGTTTGTGTGCGAGTCTTTAGAAAAAATGGATGAACTTTTGGACTCATATCTCAAACCCATCGCGCTTCGGGCTTGACCTGAAACTTGGTTTTTGAACCTCAACTTAATCAAACTCCCGAACAGTGTTTTCGGGAGTTTTTCTATTCATGTCACCCTGAGCGAATGCGAAGGGTCTCTAAAATAAATTCTGAGATTCTTCGCCGCGAAGAGCAAAAGCGCGGCTCAGAATGACATAACATTTACAAAATAGAATAAAATAAAGCAGGCATTTATCTGATTATCTTCTAGGAGCACCCATGCCCTCAACATTTCACTTCCAATGGCAAAACGAACATTTATTGAAGACGATTTACCCGATGCGCTTGGTTAAATTGCGTGACTTTTTAATTTATTATAAAGAAGCCGATTTATGGCAAGAATATAAAGGAAAAGATATTTCCGCATTGAAAAAAGATGTAGATGATTATCAACAAGGGCTGGAAGATGCAAAAGTTACTGAATTTAAGAAATACAAGTCATTGAAGAGTTATTTTCTCACGCCAGATGTGAAAAATTTCTTCGTCAAATACAAGCCGATTGATGAAGCGGCTTTGGCTGAGATTCATAAAATCCATGCGATTTTTGTCTCCTCTTGGCCCAAAGATATTCGCGGAGAACGACCATTTATCCTTATGCGTATTGACTCGCTCAAATTGCAAATTGGATTCTTGAAAGACCGTGTCAAATATCTTACAAAACGTTTAGAAGCGATGGCTCCTGACCACCCCAGCCGTGCAAAAGATGAAGCGGAATTAAAACTTAAAGAGGGTTCGTCTCTGCCGATGCTGTTTGATGAAATGGAAAAACTACGCGAGTTTGAACAAACCTACGACAAACTCGAAGGACCGAAATTGGAATGGTATAAACTCAGCAAAGGTGACCCGAATTACGAACCTTCAGAACAAACCTATATTGTTGAAGCACATCTTAAGAATCCTGTTACTGTGAATCAAATTGTGCGTTTGAAAGTGGAACAATATGCCAAAACTTTGGAAAATAAAAATCAATATGAATTGCTGAAAGAAATTAAAGAACGATTTGACAAAGAACCAAAACGCTTTCCGCTTTGGTTACAGTATATGGTCGTTCATTTTTCAGGCATGAGATACAAATCAGCGCATGGTTCGTGGGCAGACCCAAAAGATTTGCTCGTGCAATTAAAGTTAATGGAAATTCAAAAAGCACAACAAGCACTGACCGATGCCGAAGTGGATGCAAAGTGTAAAGAAAAAATTGCTCAATACGAAAGCAGTGGCGCAAATAAACCAAAACTTGCTACTGCTACTGAAAAAGTTTGGAAAGATAAAGTCGCTTTGCACATGCAGGGAGTGAAAGCCAATGGACCGAAAACCAAACGTGCAGGCTTAGACGCTTTGGTGGCAGAAGAGGTCAAGTATGAGATGATGTCGTTGACCACCGACCAAGCCTTAGTCAAGTTAGAAGCGATGAAAAATCAATTTCCAAGTTGGGCATGGAAAACAATCGTAAAGTTAACGCCGTTAAGAGTCAATCACGTCACCGATGAAAAATGGGAAGAGTTGACTCCTGAAGAACAAAAAGAATGGGGCGCGGATAAAGTGTATGCCAAAGTGGTTGGCGATTGGGGCAATAAACACATTGGCGCGTGGCGTGATGAACATGGGCGCACACATGAAGTGATTGTTTCGCGCGCGGTGTGCAACGAAACGGCAGAACACATTCAACATATTCGCGGGCATTTACCGCCCGGCGGATTAACCGCTAATGCCGCGCGTTATTTCAAATTGTTTAAAGAAAAAACAGCGGATGTTAAATTTGTTCGTCCAACCGTTGCAAATGATTTCATTCAAGGTGCAAGTATTTTTTGGCTGCGATTTGTAAATAATGAACCGAGTCAGTGGCAAGTTGCTAAAGGTGTGGAAGATGCAAATGGCGTTGGTTTATTGCCTGGAGGCTTTGGTGGAAAAACTTCGCAACCAAAAGGTGGAAAAAATTCTCCTCCCCCAACTGAGCCGTGGCAATATAAAATGGGCGAGCCTATCACACGCACACGCACAACTGTTGATGCCAATAAAGTTAAGTCAACACAAACACAATGGTTACGTTGGATTCATGAAGCCACCGTTGCCGAAGTTGTTGATACTGCCGATGGCACATATGTTTACACGTTTGAAACATCTTTGCCGAATGATGATAGAGGCACATCATGTCTCGGTATGTTCCGAAACACATTGAGATGGAATCTCGATGACGGCACCGAAGATAATTACAATCGTTCGTTTGTTGGTTTTGTGCCAGAAGGTAAAGTGCCTGTTGAGAAAATGAAAGAAATGTTGGATTGGAATAAGGTAATTTTGAAATAATTTGTGGTCTCGATACGGCGGCGATGGTCGAGTATGCGAAGCATGTATCGAGACCCGCCTACTCGACCACCGTATTATGAGCAACATAACTCCCCTTCAAAAAATATTAATCGCAATCTTAGGGCTAGGATTTTTAGGCTTGTTCTCATTAATTTGTTATTCCATTATCATCGTTGCCAATGAGCCGACCCAAACTGCGACTCCCCAAATTATTTTTTCTTCACCGACTTTATCAAACACCCCGACATTATTCTCACCAACTGAAACGCTTCTTCATCCGACCTTGGAATTGGTACCCACCATCGAATTAATTCCTACGCCGATACCTTCTTTTAATGACACACCACCCCCAAGTGGAAAAATTGTTTTTGCGTGTTACATCAACCAAATTGACCAAATCTGCTTAATCAACTCTGATGGCTCTGGGCGAAAACAATTGACTAATCTCAAAGCCACTGCATTTTATCCATCCGTGTCACCAGATGGTCAAACCATTTTCTTTTCATCAAGAGACTCTGGCAATTATGAAATCTATTCCATTGACATTAACGGAAACAATTTACAAAAAATAACCAATAACATTGGCGCATTGTATGCACCAGAACTTTCTCCAAACGGTGAGTGGATTGTATTTACCAAAAATGGTGACGGACTTTGGCTCATTCGCCCTGACGGTTCGGGACTCAAACGCTTAACCAACAAAGATGATATAGACCCATCATGGTCGCCTGATGGTTCGATGATTTCATTTGCTTCATCACGAGCAGGCGCACGTCAATTGTTTGTGATGGATGCTGATGGCTCAAACATTCAACAAGTGACCAATCTCAACAACATGGGTGGACGTAACACATGGTCACCAGATGGCACGAAACTTGCTTTTTATCGTGGCGAATTTGGAAATAGAAATATCTTTGTGATTAATGTAGATGGCACAGGCTTGGAAAGACTCACAAACGGTGGCGACAATTTAGGTCCCTCATGGTCGCCTGATGGAAATTGGATTGCCTTCACATCTTTTCGAGATGGAAATAACGAAATTTACATCATCCATCCCGATGGAACAGGATTGACTCGTATTACAAATAGCACAATCTCTGATTGGCAACCGAGGTGGGGTAAATAAAAAATCCCTGCATCATTTGCAGGGATTTTTGTATTTAGAATTATCACTAATCTTAGGGGCAACTTGGGTAGTAATAGCTCGCTTCGTTTGAGGGTGGCATTCCTAGTACAGCACATGTACCAACAAGGGGAGTATAAATTTCAAAAAACATTACACTCTCATACGCTTTACTATAATTATTGTAATATTTGATTGTATCTCCGTTATTTG
>JAEURG010000223.1 GCA_016789345.1 Anaerolineales bacterium
ATACTAAGTTCAAATAATTATTCAATCAAAAACAGACTTCCGAAGTCTTTGAGACTTCGGAAGTCTAATATTAAACTTTCTAACTTTCTAACACTCACTAAACCCACAAGCATAGCACTTGCGGCAACCTTCTTCATTGACGACGGCGGCTTCGCCACATTCGGGGCAAATATCACCGATTTTCATTTTGGGTGAAGAAGATTCAGTATGGCTTCCGTTTCCGTTTGTTTTTACTTCTTCAACGGCGATTCCGTTTTTCTCGTTCAAGTAACCATCTAAGACTTGTCCGATGCCATCAGGTAATGAACGCACACGATTGGGTCCGAATCCTAATGAACGTCCGCCACCGATGCCGATGAGTTGTACGACGATTTCGCGCATACGGTCAACGGGTGCGATTGGGGATGCCATTCTTAAGATGTATGAAATTAATCGTCCAATCGTTTCGGATACTGCCGCAATTTCAGAACCTGCTTTGGCGGTGTTCACAAACGCTTCAAAGGGTTGTCCACCGCCGTTTTCATTGATGGTGATAAAGGCTTTGCCAACTGGTGTTTCGATGTTGTATGTTTTCCCGGTCAATGCTTTGGGTCTTGGTTTTTTAGTATCATGCCACATGGTATTAACAGGTTGCTTTGCAGAATCAATTGTCACCGTAGGTTGAGGCGGTGCTTTTTTATCCGCAGTGGCTTTTGTTTCCAACACAACTGTTTCGCGTGAGCCAGTCACATAGACGGTGATTCCTTTACAACCTAATTCCCAAGCGAGTTGATACGCTGTAGCAACATCGGCTTCGGTGGCATCTTCAAAAAAGTTTACAGTTTTTGAAAGTGAATTATCAACAAAGGCTTGCAAAGCGGCTTGCATACGCACATGTTCTTCGGCAGTCACATCACCCGAGACCACAAATGTATCGCGAACCTTTTGTGGAATTTCAGCAATGTTTTGGCATGTGCCTTCATTCATCACTTGCTCCACAATTTCTTGGCGTTTCTCTTCACCAAGTCCTAATTTTTTTAAGGCTTCATCAAAACGTGGGCTGGCATAAGTTAATTTCAAATCTTTACCATTGTCATTGACGTGACGAATATATGCGAGTGCGAATACAGGTTCACAACCATAACCTTCACAACCTGCAACCGTTGCGATTGTTCCAGTCGGCGCGACTGTGGTTTGAGCGGCATTGCGGATACCATGTTTTTTGATTCCATCCACAACCGCTTCCCATTTGACTTTGGGCATGTTCCAGTTATTCTGATACTTGATAATACTCTTCGGCGCAGTCCACTTCATATTTTTCTTATCGTAAATAGAACCTTCAATTGCAGGGAATGCTCCGCGTTCTTTGGCAAGTTCAATGCTGGTCATCATGGCGTGATAACGAACAAACTCCATCACTTGTGCACCAAACTCTTGACCTTCTTTTGAACCATAACGTACACCCACGTGATACATCAAGTCGGCAAGTCCCATAATACCCAAACCGATTCTGCGAGCATTGTGTGCGGCTTCGGTTAATTGTGGCACAGCAGGTACATAAGCATTTGATTCAACGACATCATCTAAGAATCTTGTGGCTGTGACAACGCTCTGACGTAACAACTCCCAATCCACTGTACCATCGGGTCCGCAGTGTTCATTTAAGTTTACTGAACCTAAACAACAGTTTTCATACGGTCCAAGCCATTGTTCACCACATGGATTTGTCGCTTCTAATGGATATAAATGTGGAACAGGGTTACTACGATTTGCCGCATCCAAGAACAACACACCTGGCTCACCATTATGATGTGCTTGCTTGACGATTTTATTAAACAACTCACGCGCATTGACTGTTTTATAGGTATTGATTTTGATTCCAGCGGCTTCGGCTTGTTCAAGCGTGCCATTGAATCCTTTTTGTTTCATTTCTTTCAAATCAGGGAAGCGTAACGCCCATTCTTTATCATCACGTACTGCTTCCATAAACGCATCTGTAATACCCACTGAAATATTAAAGTTCGTAATTTGATTTTCGTTAATCTTACAAGTGATAAAACTTTCCACATCTGGATGGTCCACCCGCAAGACCGCCATGTTAGCACCACGTCTCGTGCCGCCTTGTGCAATTTCACCAAAGGCATGGTCATAGACTTTTAAGAATCCAACGGGTCCAGTAGCATTGCCTGCGGATGTTTGCACCATTGCACCTGCTGGTCTTAAACGTGAAAAGGAAAATCCGTTTCCGCCGCCTGTCTGCTGAATCAATGCGGCATCACGTAAGGTTTGGAAGATTCCTGCGCTGTGTCTGCCCATATCATCAGTAATTGGCAAAACAAAACATGCCGCTAGTTGACCAAGTGGAGTCCCTGCACCAGTAAAAGTTGGAGAGTTTGGAAAAAACTTTTTGCTGGATAACAAATGGTAATACTCAACGGTTCGTTTCTGAACATCGGCATTCCATTGTTCTTCCACTTTAGCAACATGATAAGCAACACGCCAAAACATCTCTTCGACATTTTCAGCAGGTTTGCCATCATCACCTCGGCGGACGTAACGCTTCATCAATACCTGACGCGCATTATCCGTCAAGTTTGCTTTAGGCAAATCCTTCGGCATGGCAGGCGTTGGAAGAAGTCCGTTCTTCACAACTTTGTTTTCATCAGCAGATTTTGTTACCATGTGACACTCTCCTATAAAATTTTTGATTTCTTCTGTAGGGGCGAGGCATGCCTCGCCCCTACTAACCAAAAAGACAAAGACACCTCCCCTTTTACAGGGATGCCTTCGTCTTAACTTAATCGTCTAATAATTGGTCAATTTCAGTGCGGATAGATTTCAAATCATCCAAACCTAAATACACAATTGCATAACGAACATAAGCAATTTGGTCAACTTCTTTCAAACTTTCCATCACCAAATCACCAACCACGCGCGAAGAAACTTCCGACTTGCCCATTTTTTGCAATTTCGCCTCAACCTGACCAATCATTCGCTCAATATCAGCCGCAGAAACAGGTCGCTTCACACATGAAATCCGAATACCTCTTGCCAATTTCTCGCGGTCAAACTCTTCA
>JAEURG010000235.1 GCA_016789345.1 Anaerolineales bacterium
AAAACATATTGTGGAAGCGCATAACGGAAAAATTTGGGCGGAAAGCGAATTAGGGCAAGGCAGTACGTTTTATTTTTCAATCCCCCATCAAGTGTGATTGCACATCAAAACTTTTATTTTCTGATTCTGGTTTTGTACGAATGTACGAGCCATCAGCTTGTAAAACTCTGGCGCGCATATTATCTTTGAGATAGTTTTCTAAAACTTTATCACGCAAATATTTGATTTGCTTTTTATCTTCAACAGGGAACACAACTTCCACTCGATGGTTCAAATTACGCGGCATTAAATCGGCACTGCCCATATAAACTTCATCTTTCTCATTATTTTGAAAATAATATATGCGGCTATGTTCCAAATATCTGCCAACAATACTAACCACGCGAATATTTTCACTTACGCCTTTTATGTTTGGGCGCAAACAACACATGCCACGCACAAGCAAATCAACTTTTACGCCCGCTTGCGAGGCTTGATACAACAATTGAATCATTTCTGTATCTACCAATGAATTCATTTTGAAAATGATTCTGGCGTTATGCCCCGCTTTGGCATGTTCAATTTCACGTTTGATTAATGATGAAATTTTATTTCTCAAATTCACAGGCGCGACCAATAATTTTTTATAACTTTGTTTGGTTGAGTAACCTGTTAAATAATTAAACAAATCAGTTGCATCTGCGCCCATGGCTTCATCACTCGTGAACATACCCATATCTTCATAAATGCGTGAAGTAACGGCGTTGTAATTACCAGTCGCTAAATGTAAATAACGTCGAATGCCCTCACCCTCTTTGCGAATCACCATAGAAATTTTGCAATGCGTTTTCAACCCAACTAAACCATAAACTACATGCACACCTGCTTCTTCCAAAGCACGCGCCCAGCCGATATTTGATTCTTCATCAAACCGCGCTTTGAGCTCGACTAAGACTGCGACTTGTTTTCCTCTTTCAACTGCTTCTAATAACGCTTCGACGACGGGGGCATTTGCTCCTACACGATAAACAGTTTGCTTAATGGCAAGCACTTGCGGGTCACGTGCGGCGGCATATAAAAAGTCTATGACTGGCGTAAACGAATCATACGGATGATGAAGCAAAATATTTTCATTACGAATAATGTCGAAGATGTTTGAGTCAGGTGTGTATTTCAATGCTTTGGGAATGCGCGGTTTATATAAAGGATATTTCAAATCATGCCGCTCAACGTTGTTATACACTTGCCATAAGTTTGCCAACCCTAGTGGATGATTCAAGACATAGACATCATTGCGTGTGATTTCAAGATTCTCAATCAGCAAATCCATCACTTCTGGCGGCATGGATGGATACACTGAAACTTGCACAACTGAACCAAATTTTCTTTTGCGAATACTTTGTTGCATGGTTTCGAGCAAATCATCGGCTTCGAGTTCTTGAATTTCAATATCAGCATCACGCAAAATGCGGAAAGGATGCGCGGCGACTACTTCTAAGCCCGGGAATAAATCGGCTAGGTTATGAGCAATGACTTGTTCAAGCCAAACAAAATAATGATGATGCGCAATTGTGCCGTCTTTACGAACACTGCCTGATGATTTTTTAATCGGCACAAGACGAGATAAAGTATCTGGTACTTTCAGGCGGGCAAATTTTTCATTCCCTTTTTTATCTTTGATGACAATGGCTAAATTCAAACTCAAATTAGAAATATGTGGAAAAGGATGCCCAGGGTCTAATGCTAAAGGAGTCAAAACTGGATAAATAACATCATTAAAATATTTATCCGCTTTTTCTTTTTGCGTTTTGCTTAACTTGTGATATTCAAGAATATGTACACCGACTTTATCTAACTTTGACAATAATTTCTTTTGAAAATAATGACTTGCATCGTGCAATAACTCTTGAGAAATTTTACGAATAGAGGCAAGTTCATCACGTGGGGTCATACCATCGGCAGAGACTTCCATGATGTTGGCTTCCACTTGTTTGCGAATGCCAGACACACGTACCATAAAAAATTCATCCATGTTGGAGCCGAAGATGGAAAGGAATTTTATTCTTTCAAGCAACGGGTTTGATTCATCGTGTGCTTCTTCAAGCACACGGCGTTGAAATTCCAACAGACTCAATTCGCGGTTGATATATAAAGAAGGAGAGTTAAGGTCGAGGTCGGGCATACAGGTATCCGTTAAGAAAGAAGCGGTTATTTATTTCCAATTTCAACTAACACACCGGGAGTCAAAAGCCATTCTAAAGTGGCGCGTCTTGTATGGCGTAAATCTTCTGTGGAAAGTAAACACACGCCGCCTTTTTTCAAAGTCATATCCACTGCTGAAGTTTGACCAACCAGCAAACTTACCAAGGTGGTGAGATATGGTTCGTGGCCAACAAGCGCGAGACTATCGGCTGTATATTTTTCGTTGATTTCTGCAATCAACAAATCAGGGTCACCCATTGGAATTAAATTATCAGTATATGAAATTTTCTTTTTCATTTTGAAAACTTCGCCAAGAATTTCAGCAGTTTCTTTGGCGCGTGCGTATGGGCTGGAAAGTATCAAATCAAAATCAACGCTAAGCGCGCGTAAGCCTTTTGCGATTTGACGCATTTTTTTTGCGCCTTTATCGGTTAATCTTCTTTGGCTATCTTCACCTGATGGATGTTCTTCTTCTGCAATGGCGTGGCGGATAATGTATAAGTTCATTTTGGTCTCCTATTTTTTTAGCCACAGAGAACACAGAGGTCACAGAGTTTTTTCTCATTGTTCTCTGCGCACTCTGTGGCTAGTCTTTAAGTTTCAATCTCAAGATTCATTCCAAAAATTTCTTGAAACAAAGCGCGGCGTTTTTCAAGCGCCCATGTTTCTAAACTTAAGCCGCCTTTGCCTTCTAATTTCAAAACCCATTTATTTTTGGCTTGTTTCATTTTTACATTTTTTACAGAATACGTATGGCTGACATCCATTGCATCGGCAAGGCGCAATAATGCAGAAAGTTTAATTACGGTCAATCTATCTTTAGAATTTAACGCGCGAAAATTTTCATCTTGTACGTTGGGCATGGCTTTGCGGTGATAACGCATCACATTGGCGACAATATCTTGTTGGCGTTTTTTCAAACCGATTAATGGATTGGCTTGCAAAATGTAATAAGCATGTTTGTCATGGTCGAGTGTGTTAATAAAATGACCAATATCATGCAACAAAGCGGCGACTTCTAACAACAATTTATCTTCGGATTCAAGTTTATGTAAAGATTTTGTTTGGTCAAACAAACTGCCCGCTAACGATGAAACTAAATTTCCATGTTCAGAATCAAATTGATATTTTTCGCCGAGGCGCATCGCAGATGTCCACACTTGGTCACGAGGCGAGAGTTTTGGCATATTGCTCAGGCTTTGGGCGAGGTCAATCAAAATGCCGTCTTTTAATCCAACATTTGGGATTTTGATCTCTTTGACTCGCGCTTCGTTAGCAATCATTCTTAAGACGATGGTGGCAGGCAAGATGACATCGGCTCGGTCGGGTCTTAACTTGAATTTTCGCATCCGTTCTTCGACCGTCAACTTGCTGAGTGTTTCTGTGAGTTTTTCCAACTCTTCAAGCGTGATTAATTTATCGCTGTCTTGTTTGAATATTTTTTTTCGTAACGCGCCCATCTCTTCAATGTTGCCGCCTGTGCCAATGCACACGTCAAGTTTTTTCTTACCGATTTCATTTTCAATTCTTTTCTTTGCGGCTTCGGCATATTCTTTGACCAATTTATCAAACGGAAGTTTGGATGGTTTTTTGCTTAACTTTTGTAAAAGTCTTACCGTCCCCATGTTGTAACTTTCGGTAGATAAAATGTTATCGCCTTGTGAAAGTGTCACTTCTACACTGCCACCGCCAATGTCAATGGCGATGGCATATTTATTTTTCAAGTCAATGGCATCCGCAACGGCTAGATGAATTAATCTGGCTTCTTCTTCGCCACTGATGATTTCAATATCAATACCTGTGGTTTGAGAAATACGGTCACATAAAATGTCACTATTATTGGCTTCACGCATGGCACTGGTGGCTACGGCGCGAATCTTTTCCACTTGATAATCGTCGGCAACTTTTTTGAATCGAATAAATGCGTCTAAAGCTTGTTGTGTGGTTTCTTCTCCAAATTGTCCTTTTCCAAAAGCATCTTGCCCCAAGCGCACAGGCAGGCGAAGATTCTCCAGCGTTTCGAGTTTGTCTTTATAACTTATCCTCCCTACTACTAAACGCATTGCATTCGAGCCAACATCTATTGCGGCTATATTTTGCATCATCTGCCTTTTCGCATATCAGGTTTTATCTTTACACAGATTATACAAGGTGTTGGTTAACAACAGGTAAAGAAACCTTTGCACCTAACAAACGCCTTACAAAGCGCATTTCATTTTTGTTTACCCGTTGTTAACTGTTTCTTAAGTCCATCATAAAAGAAAGGATGTATCATAGCAATCATGGAAACGATTTTCGCCTCAATCTTATTTCTCTCTTTGCTGACCGTCTTCAGCGTAGACGCATCTCGCAAACGCCGCGAGTTTTTGCAAAAGAAAGTTCGCGCGTAGTCTTTTTCATTCTTCTCCTCCTCAACCACCCGCCTAACCAGCGGGTGGAATCGTTAACAAGATAAATACTCGCATTTCAAAAGTCTTTAACATGCGCTTGCTATATTCTGAAACGAAATGAAACAAAATTGCGTATTTATTGTCAAAAGAAATAAACAACGGAGAAGAAATGGGACTTGCAGATTTACACGTACACACAATGTATAGTTACGACGGAACCGCTAGTGTTTCGTCGGTATTAAGACGCGCCAAAGAAATCGGTTTAGATGTGATTGCGATTACCGACCATGATGAAATCAGCGGCGCATTGGAAGCGGTGAAACTCGCCTCACACTACGGGATAGATGTGATTCCCGCGTCGGAAATCACCACCTCCGAAGGTGACTTGTTGGCATTGTTCATTAATCAAAAAATAAAGGCTGGGCTTTCTTTAATCGAAACCATCTTACGCGTGCGTGAGCAAGGAGGTGTGTGCATTGCTCCTCATCCAATGGCTGGTGGTATGGGCATGAAAAGTTTAAGTGCATATTCAATCTTGAAAGCCTTGAAACATCCGCTTGCATCAGAAACTTTAATTGGTATCGAAACCTACAACGGCACAGCTATTGACCGAATGAGTAACCATTATGCAAAAATATTTGCAAATGGATTAAACATCGCCCAAACAGGTAGCAGTGACGCACATGTAATTGATACGATTGGTTTTGGCGCAACAGAATTTGAAGGCAATACCCCGCAAGATTTGCTCAATTCATTAAAGAGCAAAACAACCAAAGTCCGCAAGCAAAATGAATGGAGTGCATTTCATATTCTGAGCAATTGGGGCTTTCGTTATGTAGAAAAAACATTTCAACGCATTGCTGGGGTAGCCCAAGCGTAAACTTCTTCTTTCCTCTTTTGTTATCTTTCAGATAAAATAAAAGGAAAGAGGATATTGAACTTATGACAAAAAAAATTTTAGTCACTAACGATGATGGGGTTATGTCACCTGGCTTATTAGCACTTGTAAAAGAAATGCGCGTTTTTGGAGATGTATTCATCATGGCACCAGACCGTAACTGGTCTGGTGGTGGGCATGTCAAAACTTTAGACCGGGCATTGCGTGTGCGAGAATTTCGTTTGGAAGATGGCACACAAGCCTTTGCGTCCGATGGCGCACCATCAGATTGTGTTTCTTTGGCAGTCTTAGGTTACTTCAAAGAAAAATTTGATTTAGTAGTCTCTGGCATTAACTTTGGTGCAAACCTTGGGCATGATGTCACTTATTCTGGTACAGTCACTGCCGCCATGGAAGCCGTGATTGCAGATTTGCCCGGCATTGCTTTTTCACTTGAATTACCAGAAGGTCATGTCGGTCCGTTGGATTGGACGGCTTCAGCATACGCGGCACATATTGTGGTTCAAAATGTATTGGAACATGGTTTAATGCCCGAAATTTTATTGAACGTCAATATTCCATATTTGAAAAAAGAAGAGATAAAAGGTTTTCGAGTTACACGTCAAGGCTTGCGGGTGTATCACAGCCGTTTGGATGAACGCATTGACCCGCGTAATCGTCCATATTATTGGATTGGTGGCGATGCTCCTACTGGTGTGCCAGAAACAGGCACAGATGTAGGTGCATTATCTGAAGGTTTTATCTCCGTCACACCGCTTCAATTAGATTTGACAGCCTATCGTGCTTTGTCAGAGATTAATACATGGGAATTGGAAGACGATAATCCAACAGCAACTTAACAAAAAGCCCGCCAGAAGGCGGGCTTTTTGTTTTAGTTTGTTTTGGTTAGAACACCTTGTAATAAGGGTAGGTTTGTACCAGCAACCACTCCATCTAAATGAGCATCACCACCTGTTTGAATCAGTTGTTTCAATTTTTCTTTATCTTCGATGCTTTC
>JAEURG010000271.1 GCA_016789345.1 Anaerolineales bacterium
GTGGACCCAGAGGGATTCGAACCCTCGACCTTCTCAATGCCATTGAGACGCGCTCCCAACTGCGCTATGGGCCCCTTTTCAATTTTGGATTAACGATTTCAGATTTTCGATTAATCGTCAATCCAAAATCGTTAATCGTCAATCTGGTGGACCTGAGGGGATTCGAACCCCTGACCTTCTCAGTGCGATTGAGACGCGCTCCCAACTGCGCTACAGGCCCAAATTCAAAAGCGTTGGCTATTCTAATTGAAGCATTAGGGAATGTCAATGAAAGCATATTGTCATTCTGAGCATAGCGAAGAGTCTCTACAATTATCTTACAGATTCTTCGCCACGAAGAACAAGAAAGGGCTCAGAATGACATTACTTTTGAAGCGGGAACACAACTTTCATCGTCGTGCCTTTGCCAAGCCCATCAGACTCAGCCCAAATCTTCCCGCCTTGTACTTCGATTAAACCTTTAGCAATAGATAAACCAATTCCGAGCCCGCCATAACTGCGCGTATTGGGTGGTTCAATTTGATAAAACTCTTCAAATATTTTTTCCAACTTATCAACAGGAATGCCTTTGCCTTTGTCATTGACCCATGCCAGCACTTCATTGTTTTGTTGCACTGCACCCACTGTAATTTCACTGCCATTATTTGAAAAACGAACTGCATTATTCAAAATATTTACAAATGCCAAAATTGTTTTTTCTTGGTCAACAAGGATGAAGATAGGAGCATCTTGAAAAGCATACGTCAGGCTGAGGTCACGGCGCGAAGCGGAGTATTTAATCTCATCAACTGCAAAATTCAAAATATCCTGAATCGAAACACGAATCGGATTCATCACCATTTCATCAGTCTGTAACAAAGTTAAGTTGCTCATTTGGTCGAGCAATGAACGCATTTGCTCCGCCGCACCCAACACTTGCTGAATATGCTCAGACGATTCACCTTTGGCGGTTTCTTCCAGAAAGCCACCGTAGCCCATAATGATTCCAAGCGGCGTGCGTAACTCATGTGATGCCAATGCTAAAAAATTACTTTTGATTTCGTTGGTTTCTTTTACTTTTTTCAAGGCTTGTTGAGTAGTTTTCAGCAAACGCGCGTTTTCAATTGCAATTGCCGCGTGAGAGGCAATCACAGTCAATGTTTCAACATCTGCCTCGTCAAAATTGCCGTTGTTTCTATTCACGGCTTCTAACACACCGACGGTTCTATCTTTAATATTCATTGGCACGCCAATTAAATCTTCGACCTTAAATTTAATATTATCGGCAACCAAAGAATAATGGCGTGGGTCTTGCTCGGCGGTGTTATTAATCATCAAAGGTTTATTCGTGCGAAAAATTGTGCCAGCCAAACTGTTATCAATTGGAACAGGAATTTCGGCTAACTTTTCAGGGTCAGAGCCAGTGGCGGCGGCAAAAAACAGACGCGGCTTTTTTTCATCGTACAATAAAATGGAAGCCGCTTCACAATTCAACAATTCTGTGGCGGTGGCAGTAATGGTTTGCAACAAAGTATTCAATTCTAAATTCGAGTTCAATACCACGCTTAATTCCACCAAACGCAACAGCGATTGATGCTTGCCTTGCAACTCTCTCAATTGACCAGTTTTTATTGTCATAGATGTAGTGTACAGTTTTTAGAGAGAGATTTCAAGCCCCAAATGTCACCTCCCTTTTTGACTTGACCCTTTGGCTTGAACATCCTACAATTCGAATGCACGCTTCTTTCTTGACTTTGAATTTGGTACTGTTTCATCAAAGTTTTCTTAACTGATGGGGTGCGTCGCACCATAACGACAAGCTTTTTCTGGTTAATCAGATTAAACTTATCGTATTGATTCATCTGATTAACAAAGGTGCGACGCACTCTGACACAATTTACTTAGGAGACCTTCCATGCCCGACTTTTTATTCCGCGGTTCGCTCGAAAAACTAGACAAAGATGTGTACGACTTAACACAACTTGAGCAAGAGCGCCAAGCCCGCAAGCTGATTTTGATTGCCAGCGAGTCAACAGCCCCAATGGCAGTTCGTGAGGCGTTATCTTCTGCATTTCAAAATATTTATGCCGAAGGCTATCCAGACGAAGATACTCGTTGGATGGATGATGCCGAAATTTTAGATTACCCTGCTCGTTTAGCAAATTATCGCCGCAACAGTGACCCGCGTTATTACAAGGGTGTGGAATATGCAGATACTGTCGAAGCGTTGGCTCGCAGACGTGTTGCTCAAACATTTGCCGCAAACGGAATCACTGCTGACCAAATCTATGTGAATGTACAAGCCTTATCAGGTGGACCAGCCAATAATGCTGTGTATCATGCTTTGATTGATTTAGGCAGTACAGTGATGGGACTCAACTTACTACATGGCGGGCATTTATCACATGGTTCTTCCGTAAATAGAAGTGGCAAATGGTTTAAGGCTGTTCATTACACAATTAATGAAAACGAAAAGATTGATTATGAAGCCGTGCGAGAATTGGCAATGGAACATAAACCAAAATTGTTAATCGCTGGTTACTCATCCTATTCATGGATGCCAGATTGGGAAAAGTTTAGAAAAATTGCTGATGAATGTGGTGCCTATTTATTAACTGATATTTCACACATCGGCGGGCTTGTTGCCGCAGGTGTTGTGCCTTCACCGATTGGATATGCTCATGTTGTCATGTCAACAACACATAAAAGCATTGACGGTCCGCGCGGGGCAGTGATTATGACCACAGACCCAGTCATTGCCAAGAAGATTGATAGAGCAGTTTTCCCTGGTGAACAAGGTGGTCCGCATGTGAATGTATTTGCTGGACTTGCATTAACTTTTAAATTAACTCAAACCAAACAGTTCAAAAAATTACAAGAACAAACATTGAAGAATGCCAAAGCCATGGCTGACCAATTTGAAAAACGCGGATTGCGCGTTCCATTTGGTGGAACGAATACACATCTCGTAAATGTAGATTGCACAAGTATTGTTGGTGAAGATGGCACAAAATTAAGTGGTGACCAAGCCTCACGCATTTTAGATATTGTTGGCGTAGTTGTGAATCGCAATACGATTCCTGGTGATAAAAATTCAATGGATCCATCAGGGATTCGTTTGGGAACACCATGGATTACACAACGTGGCTTTGATGAAAAGAAAACGCGTGAATTAGCAAACATCATGGCTGACGTTTTATTGGCATGTGCGCCTCATTCAGTGGATACGGTTAAAAAAGGAAAACAACGCCGAGCAAAAATTGATTTCAATGTGTTGAATGAAGCCAAGTTGAAAATCCGCAAGTTGTGTGAAACAGCAGGCATAGATTTCAAATATAAGAAAAGTGCATACCCACATTATTTCTTTGTGGATGATAAATCTACAACAGGTGTATTTGAAATTAAAGGCTATCGAGTCCGTCAGATGTTGGATTATGTAGTTTCATCTGATTTATCGACATTGAAAAAAGGCAAAGCACAAGAGACAACGATTGCGACTCCCAAAGGTGTTGTAAAAGCTGTGTTGGCAAAAGTAGATGATACGACGTATCAAATTCAAGTGCCAGCAAAAAATGCGGGTGTAGTTGGAACTTGGTTAAGAGATTTATCAGATGGATATACATCGTTTAACTTGAATGGTGAAAAAGATTTTTCTGCAAAGAGAATGCCGGGACCGTTTGTTGTTGCAGATAGCAAGAAGGTAATAAAACAGAAAGCAGAAAAAAGTTCAGGCGAAGATAAACCTTATTTCATCGGTATCAATTCACAGGTCAAGAAAGAAACGTTGCCGTCGTTTGAGTGGAATGAATCAGAAGGTGAATTAAAGAAGACAGCATTGAATCAAACACATAAAAATCTAAATGGAAGAATGGTTCCGTTTGCAGGTTGGGAAATGCCTGTGGTGTATACATCAATTTTTGAAGAACATCTTGCCACGCGTAATGGCGCGGGTTTGTTTGATGTGAGTCACATGGGTGTATATGATGTGCGCGGCGCGGATGCGGCTTCGTTCCTCGATGCGGTTTGTGGAAATGATTGTGGCGCGTTGCAACCTGGTGAAAGTTTGTACACGCATTTCTTAACACCTGATGCCGATGTGATTGATGATACGTTGGTGTATCGTCGTGGCTTTGATAATTATTTAGTAGTTGTGAATGCATCGAATGATGATAAAGTGCGCACATGGTGGGAAAGTGTGCGTGATGGAAAAGTGAAAGTGGATAATGCTAGACCTTTTGCTCGTGTGTATGGTTATGATGCAAACATCCGCAACTTACGTGACCCGAAAGTTGGTTCTGCTATGCGAGTTGATATTGCTCTGCAAGGACCGAAGTCAAGAGATATTTTATTAGCAATGGGCGTGAATGATAAAGCGCGTGCAAATATTATGAAATTAAAACGCACAGAATTATGTGATGCTGTTGTCGGTGGATTTGATTTAATCGTTTCTCGCACAGGGTACACAGGCGAGAAGATGGCATTTGAATTATTTGTGCATCCAGAAAAATCTGTGGACTTGTGGAATACGATTTTGAAAGTCGGTGAGCCGTTTGGAGCCAAAGCAATTGGTTTGGGTGCCAGAGATTCATTACGCACAGAAGCAGGCTTGCCATTGTATGGTCACGAAATGGGACTTGGTTCTGGAAAATTTGACGGTCGTGATTTGGGAGTCGCCGAAGGTGGATTTGGTTCATACGTCAAAACATATAAGCCATGGTTCATTGGTCGTGACGCTTATGTTGCCAGAGAAAAAGAACGCAAAGGCGTTGTGATCCGCTTTACATTTGATGAACAACGTAACCCAATGGCTCATAATGGTGATGCTGTAGTAAATGCAAACGGCGAACGGATTGGTTTTGTGACATCCAGTGCATTGGATAGAGAACGCTTCCAAACAGGTCAGGCTTTTGTGGATTTAAAATATGCCAAAGAAGGCACACCCATTGGAATTCATCAGGGCAACAAAATGGACCGTCCAGCAGGTTTGGCGAAAGTTGTGTCTAGGTTTGCGAAGTTATAGACAAATAAAATTGCAAACGACCTCTCCCTTTATCCCTCTCCTTTTGGAGAGGGGTGTTTGTTGTAGGGGCAAGGCATGCCTTGCCCCTACAAGAATAATATATTGATAGAATTTGACAGTAATAAAACCCACACAACTCCATCTAAACAGTATAAAAACTTGGAGAAAACATGAATAAAGATACAACTCGTCAAATTACTAATATTTTTGCCATCGTGCTCGCCCTCATCGTCAACGTCCTTGCCACCACATTGCCATTAAACAATCAAAGCACCGCTGAAATTTCAGACCGCTTTCTAGTGTACTTTGTGCCTGCTGGTTATGTCTTTTCAATTTGGGGAATCATCTATCTTGGCTGGATTGCCTTCGCAATCTATCAAGCCCGACCTGCACAAAAAGAAAATCCGCGCTTAAGAAATCTCGGTTATCTTTTTGCACTCAGTTGTCTCTTCAATGCCGCATGGTTATTCTGTTGGCATTACAACTTATTCGGCTTAAGCGTCGTGGTCATGTTGGCTTTGCTTAGCCTGCTTATTGCGAGTTATCTCAAATTAAATGTCGGGCAAACTTCAGTCAGCAATCTTGAAAAATGGAGCGTAGACGTTCCATTCAGCATTTATCTTGGCTGGATTACAGTCGCTACAGTTGCCAACGTCACCGATTATTTATATCTGCTCAATTGGAATGGATTCGGCATCGCTCCACAAGTTTGGGCTGTGATTATGCTCGCTGTCGCCTCTTTACTTGGATTCATCATGACGCTCACACGTCGGGACAGTGGTTACGTTTTCGTTCTAGCTTGGTCATTCGCTGGAATCGCCGTCAAACAAGCAGAGACATCACTTGTCTCAAACAGTGCTTGGGTAGCGACGGTATTTGTTTTCATCTTAGCAATCTATAGCATCATTCAACGGCGTCGCAAGTTAACAACATAAACAAGATAAAAACATCCGAAGTCAAAAGACTTCGGATGTTTTTGTTTAATTAAGAAATCACGGCGTAAATTGCCACACATCTTTATACGGATTCCCTGTTAAAGAACCGCCACCCATCACATAAATATAACCATCCACCGCAACAGCTACAGGCGCATTCAAAGGTCGAGGTATATCATGCAGGCTGACCCAAGTCTGTGAGGCGAAATCAAAGACTTCATGCTTCATGTAAACGATATATGCCTCAATATCTTCACCTGCAATCGTATGTAATTGACCATTAATGATTGCAAATGCCATGCCGCTTCTTCCCGTTGGCATATCTGGACCTTGCGACCATGTATCTGTTGAAGAGTCATAAATTTCAACAGTTGATAAGTTTGTGCTGTAACGTCCGCCAACAACATAAAGTTTTTTATCATAAGAAACGATGATGACATGGTCTCGTTGAGTTGGCAAATGTGCCAGCGAATCATCCCAAGTATTTGTAGCGGGGTCATATACCCATAATTCAGTTGGGTCATTTCCACGAGGCGACATGCCTCCTGTCACATACAGTTTTCCATCTATCTCAGCGATGCCACCAGCAGTTCTACCAAATGGCATATCAGCAAGAACAGTCCAGTCATTTGTTTGTGGGTCATATACCCAAAATGTTTTTGCTTGACCATCAAAGCTTGTTTCGCCCAACATCCCACCAGCGACATAAATTTTTCCATCCATAACCACCATGCCATGATGATTTCTAAAATCAGGCATCGGCGCAAGTTCTTCCCATGTATTTGTTTTCGGATCAAATCGAAAAAGATTTTTCAGGCTTCTATTCGCGGTGATTCCACCAGATATATAAATGTATCCATCCAATTCAACAGCATTTGCTTCAAAATTTGGAAGCGGCATGGCAGAAACATTCGACCAATTTGCAAGCGTCGGCGTTGGAAGCGGTCCGTCTTGAGTTGCTTCAACAGCTACGCTTTCTTCTGTTTCTGCAAATGTATATTCGTGAGTCGGCTCAGGAGTCGCTTGTCCGCAGGATGAAAATATAAATAATACAAGTGTAAAAATATATCTTAAAAATTTGTTTTGCATGGCATCCTCTTGATCCGAAAGAATGACTAACTATACTCACCTAGAATTTATAAAAACACCTACTAGAGGAGGGTTTATAAAAAAATCCGAAGTCATCTGACTTCGGATTTTTTTATCTATATCTTTCGATGTTCCACTACCCGAATCTTAAACTTCGGGTCAGGACCTGGAATCGGCATCAACTTCGTTTTGATTTCATAATTCGGATGAGTCAATTCCAAACGCACGCTTCTTAACAAGGCTCCAACAGTTACCATCAATTGAACTTCTGCCACGCCTGCGCCTAAACAAGTATGCGCACCCAATGTATATGGTGCAAAAATTCCTTGCCCTTGTTTATGTTCTTTTCGCGGCGCAATATATCTATTGACATCAAACTTCCATGGGTCTGGGAAAAATTCTGGCAAGAAGTGAGTCAGTCCATTTGCGAAAATAATATCTTGACCAGCTTTTACATAATGCCCAGCAAATTCAAAATCTTTCGCAACGCCACGCGGAGTAAATGGTGCAACAGGATATCTTCTCAATGTTTCAATCGTTGCCGCATAAAGTGTCTGCATTTTCGGAAGTTCTTGATATGGTGGGACTCCATTTGCAAAACCTTCATCTACTTCTTTTTGAATCGCTTCATACACTTCGGGATGCTTGAGTATTGCATAGACCATGAATCCCATCGTGTTAGCGACTGTATCCATGCCCGCAAAAAATGGACCAATAGTGGCGGCTAATAAATCATCTTCTTTAAGAGCATCTCCATTCCAATCCGTTGCCGCGAGCAAATCATCCACAAGGTCAGGTTCATGCTCAATGGCATTATTGCGATGTTCTTCTAAAACCAATTTTGCAAATTCCATCACTTTTTGTTTTGCATTTTTATATGTTGGCATGGAAAGCAAAATGCGTGGCTGACGTTTAATCACCAAGACATTTAATAAAGTTCCTAAATAAATTCTTATTGCTTCAAAATGTTCTTTAGATGAATGATTTGTCAAGCCAGTTCCCAATTGCTCGGTGACGAGTTTTTGAAATTGGTCTCGGGCGTAGATTAATGTTCCGGGTTGCCACGCATGTGCAAAGTCAGTGGTGAGGCGGACGAAGTCATCTAGTTTGGGGGCAATTCCGCTTTTTGAATATCCACGTTGCATCACCTTGCGCATGTGACGATGTGGCGCGCCATCTTGTGCGACCAAGAAATTTCTTGAACCCATTTGTGCGGCAAACTCACCGAATAATGATTCGCTGGTGAAAATTTCGTCTTTATCTTGTGCCATAAAACGATTCGCTTCTAACCCAGCCATCACCACAAATTTTTGATTCGCGGCTGTGATGCGAAAGATAGGACCGTATTTATGATAACTCTCAAGAAAAAATTCAATCGGACGATTCAAAAAATCTAATGCATTGCCAAGCAAGGGCAAACCTGACACGCGCGGTGGCGCAGGCAGTTGTTTGTTAAATTCAAATGTTGATGTGGTCTCTGAAGTGGTCATTAATTTTCCTTTACAAGTGAACGACTCGAAGTGTGTACACACTTCGAGTCGTTTTTA
>JAEURG010000272.1 GCA_016789345.1 Anaerolineales bacterium
TCTATCGTTAAGAAGAAAAACCGCTTCGGCTCCTGCATCCTGCCTGAAGTTTGCTATTAGGTCTGATACTCGCGTATAGCGTTTTTCTTCGATTTGCTCGGTGGCTTTTTCTGGCGGAAAAATAGTTTGCACAAGCCCCAATCCGCGTTCGACAGAATCTAAAAAATCTGCCATCGGAATGGGTTTATCAAAAATGGCTAATGCCCCGGCGTTTAACATTTCGTCGCGTGCTTTTTTATCGCTGGTGCCAGTGACGAGAATCACTTTCACTTCTGGGTGGCGCACACGGATTTTGTGCATTAATTCCACACCACTCATACCGGGCAATTTGTAATCGGTGACAAGCAAATCCACTTTATGACGAGTAGATTCAAGCAAGGCTTCTTCGCCTGAAGGTGCTTCAGAGATTTTAATTTTTTCGTTTTTGAGCGTATCTAAGGCAGAGCGCAATAGTTTCAAAATATCGCGTTGGTCATCTACCAGCAGAATTCTGCGTTCCATAGATTTCCTAATCCATCATCCAAATACAGATGAAATAAAAAGATAAATTCTTCGTGCAATCAATAAATAAATTATAGCAAACTTCACCTTGCAAAGACTAATCAGTTTTGACAGGTTTCGCCAACTGCCATATCTTCAATATTCCAGAGCGGGTTGGCAGTAGCATCCAAAGTAAAGCCACAAACATCTGGGCGGGCGGCGGCAATGCGTAAGCGATAGAAAAGCGGAATGGCTGGTAATTCTTCTGCAAAGATAATTTGAGTCTGACGATATTCATTCAAATACGATTGCTCATCACGCAAAGCAAATTGAGCATTTCGGCAAGCAGTATCGTATGCTTGATTATTAAAGCCAGACAGGTTTGTGCCATTCCAATTGTTCGCTTCATTTGGGATTTCAGCCGATTCGAACCAATGGCAAGCAGGTTCTACGCTTTCAACACCTAAGGCGTATTCAGCCAAATCAAATTGACGGCCAAATAACAAACCATTGGGTGAATACAATTCATTTTGTGAAAAATATTGAACGTTTAATCCAATACCACATTCAGCCAATGATTCTTCAAAAATGGCGGCTACTTGTCTGCGTTGCGCTGTGGATGTGGTGTAATAATTTAGTTCTAATAGCGCGTTGTAACCCACATTGCGAACATTAATCGCGCGGCGTGGTGTAGATGGGTTATCGTCATGGTCTTGCCAACCTGCTTGCTCTAACAATGAGTTACCAACTTCGGGGTCATAGGGGATGGCTTTAAGATTTGAGTCATAGGTTGGGTGACTTGTTGGAACATAACTAGCAGGTACAGTTGTAAAGCCAAATAAAACATTATCCACAACTGCTTGGCGATTCAAACAGTAGGCAATCGCTTGGCGAGTATAAACATCGCCAAAGTAATTGGGTCTATCTTGCCCGACAACATAGCCATTATCATAAGATGCGGGATTAATTCCTAGACCTAACCACTCAACCGACATGCCCGTAGTTACAAAGGCTTGAGCCTGTTCAGCAGATTGCATCTCTTGCAATAAACCAACATGATTCTCTAAATTAATAGAGGGGTCTAGCACATCACATCGCCCAGCGATTAATTCACTCAATGCCACATCTGGCTCAGAAATAAAGCGAAAAATAATTTCATCCGTTTTTGGGAAGCCATCTCGCAAACGGAAATAATAAGGATTCTTCGTTAGTGTAATGTGGTCATTCGGAATCCACTCTTTGACCATATATGGTCCCCAACCTGTTGGTGTGCGTGAGGCAATATCAATGGATGATAGTTCTTCAGCAGAAAATTTACTCCACAAATGTTTAGGAGCAGGATGCCAAAAGTTTGTAAAATAAGTTGGGTCAACAAAGCCTGGCACACCAAACCACTGTAATACATGAGTATCTGCCGCTTCGTAAATTTGAGTGCGCTCTATCAAATATGAATTTGTATCAGTATCGGCTTGAATTTCAAAGGCATAAATCGAATCGTCGGCAACAATAGGCGTACCATCTGACCATGTTAAATCTGGGCGCATCCGAAAGGTAACAATCATTTGGTCCATTTCAATGGCATCTGTGCCATCGTAGGTGATGATGCAATCATCATTGCGACATCCAGCAGGCTTTACACGCACGCCAGTTTCTAAATTGACGAGGTTTCCATCCGCATCTACTACGAGGCTTTGCGGTTGGACAATGGTGCTTGTAATTTCTGCATCACCGTTATCAAGTGAAGGAAGCCCAGTCAAAATGGCGGGTTGATATTCATAATCTACTGTATTGATAGGTCCGTTGTAGATGGCGGCAAGCACGCTTTTTGCAGGAGCATTCAATTCGCCAAATGGATATAAACTATTTGGTTCTGCGCCAAGGCAAACAGTCAGTTGGGAGGTAGCAATGGTTGGGGTTGAGGAAACAGGCAGAGGCGTGGATGAAGCGGTCGGTGTCGCATTTTGATTTTTAAATCGCACGCATCCAGTAATCAAGGTAATGATGATTGTCAACGGAATCAATTTTTTCAGCATAGTTAATATTATAACCATGTTAAATAAAAAGAGACTGCTGACGCAGTCTCTCAATTTTATTCAGCCAATAAACATGCCACAAAGTGACCGGGACGCACTTCTCGAAACTCTGGCTCTTCTTGACTGCATCTATCAATCGCAATTGGGCAACGGGTGTGGAAGCGACAACCACTTGGTGGGTTGAGCGGACTGGGGACATCGCCTTTAAGAATAGTTCGTTCACGCTTGACGGTAGGGTCTGGGATTGGGATAGCGGACATTAAGGCTTTAGTGTATGGGTGCAAAGGACTACGGAAGAGTTCATTGCGGTCTGCGAGTTCAACAACTTTGCCGAGATACATGACAGCAACGCGGTCGGAGATGTGTTCAACAACGCTCATGTTATGTGCAATGAAGAGGTAAGTAAGCCCAAACTCTGCTTGCAGGTCTTTCAAAATATTCAACACTTGTGATTGGATGGAAACATCTAGCGCAGAAACAGGTTCGTCACAAACGATGAATTTTGGGTTCAGTGCCAAAGCGCGTGCAATGCCGATGCGTTGGCGTTGTCCACCTGAAAACTCATGTGGATAACGGCGGGCGTGGTATTCTTCTAGCCCTACTTTTTTGAGCATCTTGAGAACAACTTCCCAGCGTTCTTTTGGGTCGCCGATTTTGTGAATGTGCAAACCTTCCATCACAGATTCGCCAATGGGCAAACGCGGGTTCAGTGAGGCATATGGGTCTTGGAAGATGATTTGCATGTTACGACGAGCAGTTTTGAGCGACTGTGAGCGCATTTCGATAACATCTTCACCGTTGATGAAAACGGAGCCAGAAGTGGGTTCGATTAATCGCAACATAGCGCGCCCGACAGTTGTTTTGCCGCACCCGGATTCTCCTACTAGCCCAAGCGTTTCTCCTTCTTTGACTGTGAAACTAACTTTGTCAACTGCTTTTACCCAAGCGTTTACACGTTGAAGAACGCCAGAGCGCACTGGGAAGTATTTCACCAAGTCTTTTACTACAACTAAATCGTAATTACCTTTGGATTGATTGTTTGACATAGTAGGTTCACTTCTTTACATTGATTTGGGAATTGTGAGGCGGGGTGTGACCATTCGCCTCTTGATATAGCCAACAACGGACGGAATGCCCACCACTGGTTTGGATGAGATCTGGTTCTTTTTCAGTGCAGATAGATAAGTTATGTTCAATACGGGCTTGGCAACGGGGAGCAAAACGGCAACCCACAGGTAGATTAACTAAGTTTGGCACTGTGCCGGGAATAACGTCTAATTTCTCGCGCACTTTTCCAAGGACAGGGGTTGAACCAATTAAGCCCTTTGTGTATGGGTGTAATGGTTCTGCAAATAAGCTATTCACGCTGGTTTGCTCAACAATTTGACCAGCATACATGACTGCTACACGGTCTGCCATTTCAGCAATCACACCTAAATCATGGGTGATGAGGATAACAGCTGAACCTAATTGTGTGCGCAAGTTACGCATCAGGTCTAGGATTTGGGCTTGGATGGTGACATCAAGGGCTGTGGTGGGTTCGTCTGCAATGAGTAAGTCTGGTACGCAAGCGAGTGCCATAGCAATCATCACACGTTGTGCCATACCACCGGATAGTTCATGTGGAAAAGCCTGCATACGTCGTTCAGCGTCTGGAATCCCAACTTGTTTAAGTAATTCAATGGTGCGATTTTGGGCGGCTTCTTTACCAAAATCTTGATGGATGTTGAGCACTTCACCAATTTGTTCGCCAACGCGAAAGACAGGGTTAAGCGAAGTTTGCGGCTGTTGAAAAATCATGGAGATGCGATTGCCGCGCACATGCATCATTTCGCTTTCAGAGATTTGAAGTAAATCTGTGCCTTCAAATAGAATTTGACCTTCTACAACTTTTCCGGGCTGGCTGATGAGTCGCATAGTAGAAAGTGAGGTAACGCTTTTTCCACAACCTGACTCACCTACAATACCAAGCACTTCGCCCGGGTAAACTTCTAGGTCTACGCCATCTACTGCGCGTACTACTCCGTCCTCAGTATAAAAATAAGTCTTGAGGTTTTGTATTTTTAGCAGAGGTTGATTCGTGTTTGTTTTTTCAGTCACAAGAGTTCTCCAAAGTTAGAGTTTTAAGCGCGGGTCTAATGCATCGCGTAAGCCGTCGCCAATGTAGTTAAAAGCCAAAGCGCAGATAAAAATAGGAAGTCCAGGTACTAGTGGAAGCCACGGACGGTCGAGCATAAACTGTTGGGAAGCAGCTAACATGTTGCCCCAAGTCGGAATCGGGTCTTGTATCCCAAAGCCTAAAAAGGCAAGGGCAGCTTCACCAACGATGTAGCCTGCTAAACCAAGCGAGGCATCTACGATGATAGGTGCCATAGCATTAGGTATCATATCACGGGTGATGATGCGGAAGTTGGAAGCACCCAAGGAGCGTGAGGCTTCTACAAAGGTTTGTTCACGCAAGGAAAGCACCATGCCACGCATGAGTTGTGCGGCATTTAACCAACCAAAACCCGCTAAAATCAAAATAATCAAGACGGCACTTCGCGCATCTCTTGGCGTGAGGAGCAGAAGGTTGCCCATAAACTTTAATATGGACTCTGGAATGGGTATCAGGTTTTCATCCCGCAAAAGCATGGCTGAGATAATTAATAACAATGGCAATGTAGGAATGGTGAGCATGAATTCTACAAAGCGCATCAAAACAGAGTCTATCCAACCGCCAAAGAAGCCAGAGACCGCCCCAATGACAATACCTATAGTTTCCGATATGATGACAGAGATAAGCGCAACAGTTAGTGAAATGCGCCCGGCATAAATGAGGCGAGAGAAGTAATCTCTGCCAATGTGGTCTGTTCCCATGTGATGAACACGTCCGGTTGCTTCATCAACAGTTCCCCAGGCTACAAAATATTTATTAACAGAGAGTTCTTGAACTTGAAAAGGGGCTATCAGAGGTGCAAAGACAGTGATAGAGAAAATGAAAATCATCAATACAAGCGACACCATAGCCAGACGGTGACGTTTGAAGCGCATCATTACAATTTGAAATGGGGAACGTTCTTCGATGGAGATGGCTTCTGCTGAAAGGTTTGCTACTTGTGCGACAGACATAAAATTTTTCCTCTACCTTAAGATAAGCGAATTCGGGGGTCTGCAAGCGTGTAGAGAAAATCACGCAAGAGGGTAGCAATTACCGTGAGAACCGCTAGAATGAAGAAGATAGACATGGCTACGGGGTAGTCATAGTCACCCAGCGCAAGCAAGTATAACCTGCCCATGCCAGGCCATGCAAAGATGCTCTCAGTAATAATGGCACCACTAAATAAACCGGGCAGAGTAAATACCACAATCGTGATAAATGGAATGAGCGCGTTGCGAAGGGCGTGCTTCAAAATGACGACACGCTCTGTCAAGCCTTTGGCTCGGGCAGTGCGGACGTAATCTTGGCGCATCACTTCTAACATGCTGGCACGCACAAAGCGGCTGTACAACGAAATGTTTACAATGGTAAGCACTGCGGCTGGTAATAAGATGTGTAAAAATCTATCTTTAAAACTACCTGCTTCTACAGCCCCAATAAGTGGTACAGTGTAATCGCGAACTGATTCGGATAGCCCGGCAGGTACATAAGGTAGACCTGCCTCTTTGGGGACAATTGAAAATATGATAATCATCAAGATGCCGAAGAAAAAGGTCGGCATAGCAGAGCCCATAAATGCTAATGTAGTAAAAATATAATCAAAACGTGAATATTGCCTAACTGCTGAATACACCCCTAGTGGTATTCCTATTAATAAGGAAAGGAGAGTTGAGAGACCTATTAATTGTAAAGTTTTGGGTAATCTGCTCAATAATAAGTCAGCAACGGGGCGGTCTCGCAAAATGCGCCATGATAAGCCAAAATCTCCTAATAGGATACCACGGCTAGTACGCCTGCCCTCTAAATCTTTCAATTGCACGTATTCTTTACAACCTGTTATACGTGATTCATATTCCCCTGTTTTTTGATTCAAAGTTTCTGTTTCAGTAGGTTTTCGGCACCCAATTGTTAAGTCAGAAAAATATTCCTGTCCACCAATGACAATGGGACCTCGCGGTACGCCTATTAACCAACGCGTAAAGCGATAAGGAAGGTATAAGTCCAATTCAAAATAAGCACGGATGCGGGCAATATCATCTTCATTGATTTGAAAACGGGCATTTTGTTGTTGTTGCCTAAGTCCGGCGAGCGGTCCCCCTGGGGCGAGATTTAATAAAGCATAAGAAGCAATTGCTGAAACCAGCACCACAATAATCATTTGGAATATTCGTCTGATAAAAAATGCGGCCATCGAAACACCTCAGATAGGATAGGTGTGCCTCTTACGAGGCACACCAATTTCTAACGTAGACTTACACGAAAAAAATTAGCGGATGAACAAAGCAAGGTCAATATGTTCCCATGTCGCGCTTGGGTTTACATAGAGGGTAATCTTGCCTTCTGCGGCGGCGGCAGCCAATGTTTCAGTTGGGCTGACAATCGCTTCTGAACCGAGGGTATCAATTTCACCGCCTAAAAGCAATCCTTCTTGGCTTTCAGGAGTGATGATTTGAATTACGATATTGGGGGTCTTGACAGGGGTGCCGTACCAATTTGGATTGGCTTCGAAGACCATGCGTTCACCCTTAACCCATTCCACAATGCGGTATGGACCATAGGAAAGTGGGGTTTCAGCAACGAGCGGATTGGTTGCCCATTCTGCGGCAGGGACATCACCCAATTGGTGAGCAGGGTAAATGGGCCATACAGGGATGAAGTATAGCGGGTCTTGAACACCAGGTAACCAAGTTTGGGTGTAACCATTACCGGAAAATTCAGTGCTTGCAGTCTTATTACAAGTGATGAAGGAAGTAGCACCGGATTCTGGGTCACAAGCAATTTTCTTACCAAGTTCAAGGTCAGCACCTGTTACAGGTGTGCCATCTTCCCAAGTTAAGCCATCAACAAGGTCGAAGCGAGAAACAAGTTGTTTCATGCTGACAGTTCCACCGGTGTATTCAACAGTTTCGCCAGCGGCGTTGATGATGGTCACGCCAGCGGCAAGGTCAACCACATCGCCATTGGCATCTACAACTTTTGCGCCTTCAGAAACTTCTACATCATTATTGGTGGTACCACCGTTTTCAAGAGTGGGCAATTGCTTCACCAACACTGCTTGGAAGTCATAGTTCAAGCTGGTGGATTGTAATGGACGAATCAAAGTGTAAGCAACATTTGCTACATAGGCATCTTCAACTAACACGAAGAGTGAGGCGGGTTCTTGTGGGAAGCCCATCACAATCGTGTCGCTACCAGCAATTTCCCAATCATACACATTGTAAGTGTAGTAAGGTTCGCCTGGGGTAGGAGCAAAACCAGTTAAGTCAGCAGAGGTAGCAAGCGTTTCGGTGCGGTTGAACAATGGAATGCTAGGAACATCATTAGCAAATTCGGCTTGGAACGTTCGGTAGAAGCCAATACGTTCGTCCTTTATCAAAGTGTTATTGGCATTCTTAATCGCGCTGCTGGCGGTTTCGTTACACCAACCCATATAGTTCTGACCTTCCCAACCGTTTGAAGGGGTAGGAATTTGGTCACATGCATATAAGGTTTGGCCACCGGGGTCAGCAGTACCAACCCAAGCGAAAGCACCAAGTGTGAAATCACGGCGGGCTAAACCAGTGGTATCACCGAACCACCAAGAAGCAGGGGCATGCAAGCGGATAATTTGAACACCGCATTGTGCCATTTGTTGTTCCCACACAGCCGCCCAAGTTTGGCGGAAGGTAGCATTGGTGGTGGTGAATTGAAGCGCGAGGGCTTCGCCATCAGCATTGGTACGAACAGATGCGCCTTCGGCGAGAGTCCAACCTGCTTCGTCAAGCAAGGCAGCACCCTTTTCAGGGTCAAATTCATAAATAGTGATGTTTTCATCACCAGCATAAGCCCAGTGGTCGGTTGGGATATTGGTGTGCATCACCAAGCCTTCTTGTTGCTCAGGCGTTAAGGTGACGTATACGGACTTAATCAAGTCCAATTTATTTGTACAATAGGAAAGTGCCTGGCGAACTCTTACATCGCCCAAAATTGGATGTGGGGTTGTGAAAGCATCGCGTTCAACTTCAACAACTTCCGTCACAACAACTTCGACGGTTTCCGGGTCAGCTGGTGCAGCAGGGGTACCACAAGCGGCAAGTACCATGCTAGCAATTACCAACAAACCGATTAAAGCA
>JAEURG010000276.1 GCA_016789345.1 Anaerolineales bacterium
GGAATAGGCAGGTCCGCCAAAGCGGACAAATAACAACGCACCTCTGGCTTTTGAATTAATGCGCAACGGAATACCAAGCAAATATGTTTGCGAAATTCTATCCATCCCTTGAATTTGCTGACCAGGTTCACGCATAATTAATCGATTCGTTTTTATCACTTCTGTTGCAATGGCTTCACCCCAAGCGGCATCGGCTTCGGCGGTTTTGCCACGCCCCATCGCACGTGCAAACATTACATCTAAACTTTTATCTTGCGGGTCTTCTAAATACACAGCCACATTATCAAACACAAATGAACTCCGCATAGATAAAAATAATGTATCTAATGCGGATTTCAAATCTGGTTTTTTTTGCATTTCTTGAAAAATAAAATGCAACTGTGAAAGGGTATCAATATCCATTTAATCTCGCACGGCTAACAAAGGAAACTTAAACGTAGCGCCTTTGCCTTCTATTGATTTTACATCTAATAATGAGCCATGCGCTTCGATAATTTGACGAACTAACGCTAAACCCAAACCTGTGCCACCATAATGTCGAGTAGATGAACCATCTAATTGATGAAACGGCTCAAAAATTTCTTGCATTCGATTTTGTGGAATGCCGATGCCAGTGTCAGCAACAGAGATGATAACTAGATTTGCGCCTTCTTCTTTGAGTGAGACAATTACGCTTCCACCTGACTGGGTAAACTTGATTGCGTTATCTAATAGTTGATTCACCACCCAACCGATTTTTTCAGGGTCAGCTTGCACGAATGGAATAGAGTCTGTAAATTGTGTTTGCAATTTGACACCACGGTCTTCGGCTTTATTCGTTGCAGATTTGATAGCAAGTGAAACCAAGCGACGAATATCTACCGAATCTAATTTCATGCTCAACTCGCCACGAGATGCCAGTGAGAACATAATTAAATCTTCAATCATGTCTTCTAATTTTCCAGTCGCTTTTTGACTGACTGACAAAGCATGTTTTTGTTCTTCTGTAATATTCCCTAATGATTCGGAAATTAATAACTCAATATATCCTTTCACATGCGTTAGCGGCGTTCGCAACTCATGTGAAATATTAGATACAAAATTGGCTTTCATTTGATTTAACTCCGAAAGCCTGCGGAGTGCTTCATTTAAATCCGCTGTGCGTTCTTGAACACGTTGTTCAAGATTTCGATGAGATGCTTGCAAAGCAGAACGCAATTGGATAATTTGCTCAGTGATGACTTGGTCTAACGTCTCACGGTTAAGCATACCTAAATCCATTAATGCTTGCCCAAGCAAATAATGTCCACCTTTTGTGTTTTGTTCTTGTTGCAAAGCCAGCGCGCGTTGCAAATCATGCTCGGTGATTAATCCCTTTTGCACAATGTATTCCCCCATTCTGGGAATGAGCATTTCAGGTGTGAGTTTTGGTGTATTTTGAGACATAGTTTTTAATTACCAGAGTGCGACGCACCCCAGCGTGGGTAAATTATTGCAAAACCCATTCTCCATTAATCATGACAGAACTTGGCTTCATGTGCAATAGGTCATTTGGTTCAACTTGAAATGGGTCTTCATCTAACACGATTAAATCGGCTAAATAATTTTCGGCAAGTTTACCAAGTCTATTTTCTACATTGGCAGTGTAAGCCGCACCGTAGGTATAAGCAAACAATGCTTCACTTAAAGATAATTTTTCTTCTGGGTACCAGCCTTCCACTGAAGGTGAACCGTCTGCACGTCTTCGAGTTATCGCGGCGTGTAATCCTAAAAATGGATTTGGTGATTCGACTGGAGCATCCGAACCAAATGCAAGCATCGCGCCATGATTCAATTGTGTGCGCCAGCCATAAGAAAATTTTGAGCGTTCGCCCCAAAGTTTATCGGCGGCAAACATATCAGAGGTAGCATGAATCGGTTGCATTGAAGCAATTACATTTAATTTTGCGAGTCGCGGCGCATCATCGGGGTGAATAATTTGCACATGTTCAATGCGATGACGAAGATGTGGCAAATTATTTTTTGTTTCATATTCACGCAACTGCTCGTAAGTATTCAAGACTTCGTGATTGGCTTTATCACCAATCGCATGAACCGTCATACTCAAACCAACATCGGCGGCTTTGCGCGCATGTTCAAAAAGTTCTTCGCCATCCATATTCAAAATGCCTTTGTTATTCGGTTCATTTTCATACGGCTGAAACATCGCGGCTGTGCGCGGACCCAACGCACCGTCCATAAATGCTTTCACAGAACCAATCCACAACCACGCGTTTCCAAATCCAGTTCGCAAACCAAGTACATTCGCTTCTTCCACACTTTCGACGGGAATATTTTTACACACACGCAATCTTAATTTATTTTTGAGTTGTAAAGATTGCAAAGCCATAAACGATTCGCGTCTATCAAAATCGTGAATGCTTGTGATGCCCATTGACCATAATTTTTTTTGCGCTGACTCAATTGCCGCCTCAATCTCGCTGATAGTTGATTCTGGAATGACGCTTGATACTAGCCCCATGGCAGTTTCTAACAAAATGCCCGTTGCTTTTCCTGATGTATCTCTCTCAATTGCCCCATCTTTTGGATTTGGCGTATTGTCTGTGATATTTGCTAATTTCAACGCGGTTGTATTTGCCCACGCCGCATGTAATGACTTGGCAGTTAAATAAACGGGATTATTTGGAGCAATTGCATCTAACTCTTCTTTGGTTGGGAATTCACCCCCACCCCTAGCCTCTCCCCCAAAGGGAGAGGGGGAATCAGTCCACTCATTTTGATTCCAGCCATGACCTAACACCCATTCATTTGGTTTTGTATTCTTAACTTTTTCAGCAACACGCTGTAAACATTCCGCTTTTGTTTTTGTTTCACAATCAATTTTTGATAATCCCAACGCATAATGTTGAATGTGAATATGCGCATCGGTTAATCCAGGCAAAATGGTTTTGCCTTTCATATCTATTTTTTCTACTTTGCCATGTGCAACGGAAACGAGTTTATCTCTCTCCCCCACAGCAAGGATTCGTTCTCGTGCAATCAAAATCGCATCTGCTTTTGGGTTGGATAAATCAAGCGTGTGGATGTTTGCATTGTAGAGGAGTTTCATATTAGGTCAACTTATCCAACAGCGCATCTAAATCTTCATCGGAATAATAATAAATTGTGACCGTGCCGCCTTTTTTGCCATGTTTCAATGCGACTTTCGTACCTAAACTTTTTTGCAGGCGTTTTTCAACGTCAGTGACATTGGCATTGCGAAATGGCTTTTTGGCTTTAATCGGTTTTTGACCTGTTAACTTTCGCATCAATTCTTCGGCTTGGCGCACACTCAATGATAAATTGATAATT
>JAEURG010000085.1 GCA_016789345.1 Anaerolineales bacterium
TGATAATTTAGCAACATCGTAAATGGTGGGAGTTTTTTTAGTAGGGGTCATTTTCTGAAAGCCGTATGAAAGCACTTTCAGTTTAACATAAAAATATATTCGATACCAGCGAAAATTTTATTTTAGCGGGGTTTTCAAAGGCGGAAGTTTATTGCCTTCGCCTTTTTGTATTACTTCCACCCAAAGTGATTGTGATAATTCATAACCGATAATATGGTCATGCGGTTTCATTTCTAAACGTAGTGGACCTTTAAATGGCGCACAACTTAGTAAATGAAATGGCTTGCCTGGCACTAAACCAATCTCAGCGATGTATCTTAATTTATCTGAATCATGCGTTCGGACTCGACTGACGATACATTCTGAACCAGATGGGACATTAACTAACGGTTCATCTTTGACTTGTGGCATGATTCCTGTTTTCGACGGAATCGGTTCTCCGTGTGGGCAACGAGTAGGATGACCAGCCAATTCATCCATGCGGTCTTCAAGTTCATCATTTACCCCACGTTCAAACACGTCAGATAATTCGTGAGCAGAAGCCCAGTCATATTTCATAACTTTAACTAAAAATACTTCTGTTAAACGGTGACGGCGTAATGATGGCATGGCGATTTTTTCGCCAGTAGATGTCAGGCGCACACCTTTGTAGGGTTCATGAATCAAGTATCCACTTTTGTTGAGGCGTTTGACCATTGTAGAAATGGCTTGGGCAGAAGCATCTACATGTGAACTTAAAAGCGAAAGTGGAACCTGTTCGTGGTCTTGTTGTAAACGATAAATTTCTGCGGCATAGCGTCGCATGGCTGGGCTGACGGTCATAGAGTACTTTCTTAACCTAAAGTTTCAACGTGATTGAAAACAATTTGAAACTTGATATAGAGGAATTTTATTACAAATATCTAGATTATTCAGATTGTGAAAATTATACTATGCGCTTCGTGAATTCATTCTCAAGGAGTCTAAATGTTTAGTAAGAAATTTGTTTTGGTTTCTATGTTGGTTTTGGCATTGATAGTGAGTGCTTGTGGAGGTTCACAGGCAGTCAGCGAAGAAAATGTCGCTGAAACAGTATCAGTTGTCGGCACGGAAGAAGCGGAAATATCAGGCGATTTGGTGATTTACTCTGGTCGGTCTGAGCCTTTGTTTCAACCAGTAGTAGATGCGTTTCGGGCGAAGTATCCGAATGTGAATGTGTTGTTGAAGGCTGGTTCAAATAGTGAGTTGGCAAATGCGTTGATTGAAGAACGAGCCAACCCGCAAGCAGATTTGTTTGTGACGACTGAATTGTTTACGATTCAATCGTTGGCAGTGCAAGGAATTTTTCAACCGTATTCGCCTGTTGGTGTGGAGAATATCCCTGCTGAATTTGTGGGTGCAGATAATTTATGGACGGGTTTGACATTGCGCGCGCGCGTAATTATCTATAACAAAGATTTGGTTTCGGAAGATGAATTGCCGACATCTATTTTTGATTTGACCCAAGCAAAATGGAAAGGTCAAATTGCGGCGGCAGGTTCGACCAATGGTGGTATGCAAGCACAAATTGCGGCAATGCAACAATTGCTTGGTGATGATGCAACTGCTGAATGGTTAAACGGCTTGATTGCGAATGATGTCACTTTTTTTGGCGGGCATACTGATGTTCGTAAAGCAGTCGGCGCAGGTGAATTTAAAATTGGTTTGGTGAATCATTATTACTATCATTTGCAGTTGACTGAAGGTAGTAATGTGGGCGTGATTTACCCCGACCAAGCCGATGGTGAAATTGGTTTGATTGTGAATGCTACTTCGGCGGCAATTGTAAATGGCGCAAAACATCCACAAGCGACGCAAGCCTTCTTAGATTTCCTAGTTTCTGCTGAAGGGCAAAAGATTTTTGCAGAACAAAATTACGAATATCCTTTATTGGCTGGTGTGCCTTTGAAAGAAGGTGTGCAACCGCTAGCGAACTTCCGATTGGCGGATGTGAATATGGTGCAAGCCTCGGCAAATTTTGATAAGGCGTTTGATTTGATAGAACAAGTTGGGTTGCCATAAAGATTTAGCCACAGAGAACACTGAGCGCACGGAGTTTCTTTCAAAAATTCTCTGTGTTCTCTGTGAACTCTGTGGTAAAAATGTTTTACTTTTGGTAAATCATTTGCAAACAACACGCACGAATTTTTCTTTTTATAAATTCAAGACAATGATAGTCAGCCCTCGGTTATTGATTTCCGCAGGGCTGGTTGCGCTTTTTGTAGCGATACCATTAATTTACATTTTCATCCGTGCGGCAGGGGCAAACCCAGAAGATTGGCAAAGATTATTACAAACCCGCATTTGGAAATTGCTTGGCAACACGCTTTTATTAACGCTATCTGTTACAACTGGTGCATTAATCACTGGTGTGAGTATGGCATGGTTTACTGAACGAACTGATTTGCCCGCTAGAAAAATTTTTCGTTGGTTATTAGCCATGCCGTTAGCAATCCCTGCTTATATCGGGGCAATTGTGCATTTGGCAATGTTACGTCCGCGTGGCGGATATGTGCCACAGTTTCTTGCGAATCTTTTTGGTCAAGAAATTTTTACGCCCAGTCCGTTTGGTTTTTGGGGCGCGACATTTATTCTGACATTCTTTATGTATCCGTATGTATATTTACTAAGCGCCGCCGCGTTTCGTTCGTTACATGCTTCATTAGAAGAAGCCGCGCGCACACTTGGAAGAAATCCATTGCAGACATTATTTCAAGTGACGTTGCCTGCGTTGCGTCCAGGGTTAACTGCTGGAGCATTGTTAGTTGCATTAGATATTTTGGCAGAATACGGCACTGTGGCTTTATTGCGATATGAAACTTTTTCTTCCGCCATCTTTATTCAACTTTCGGGTCGCTATGACCGTTCATCTGCTTCTGTTTTAAGTGGCATTCTTGTCGGGTTAGCGATTTTGTTTTTGTGGAGCGAGTTGCGTTTACAAGGGCAAGCGCGTTTTACACAAGTCGAATCCAATTGGAGACCTGCTTCTTTATTTAATTTAGGCAAATGGAAGATTCCATCTTTATTTATCGTTTTAGGTGTTGTTTCAATTAGTTTATTAATCCCTGCCATTGTTTTATTGATTTGGAGTATTCAAGCCTTGCTTGACCCCGAAACATTGATAAAAATTTTTCATACAGGTTCACAAGGCTTTGGCAGTTATATCTGGAATAGTTTGTGGAGTTCAGGCTTAGCGGCTTTGATTGCTGTGACATTATCTATACCTGTAGCATTGTTGGCAGTTCGTTATCCAAATCGTTTATCACAAATTATTTCAAGAATTTGTCAGGTCGGATACGCAATTCCAGGCGTGGTAATTGCATTAAGTTTAGTGTTACTTGTGAATCGTTTTCTTCCATTTTTATATGGCACGCCATTGATTGTGGTGATGGCGTATGTTTTGCGACACATGCCGCAAGCAGTTAGGTCAAGTGAATCGGCGCTGAAACAACTATCCCCCACGTTAGAAGAAGCGTCGCGCACGTTAGGGCGCACATCCATTCAAACAATGTTTCAAGTCACTCTTCCATTAATTTTGCCGGGCTTGTTAGCAGGTGGGTCACTTGTATTTTTAACCTCTCTCAAAGAATTACCTGCTACATTATTGCTTCGCCCCGCTGGCTTTGATACACTTGCCGTGCGTGTGTGGGCGTGGGCAACCGATGGTTTTTATGTGCAAGCCGCACCCGCCGCATTTGTGTTGATTTTTATTTCGGCATTGCCGTTATATTTTCTGTTACGCAGAGAACAAATTTTTAGATGACAACTCTTCAAGTAAAAAACCTTTCCAAAAAATTTCATGGCTCAGAATTTTCGGCTGTGAATAATATTTCTTTTGAATTACAAAATGATGAAATTCTGGCATTGGTCGGTCCAAGCGGATGTGGTAAAACAACAACCCTTCGCCTCATTGCTGGATTGGAAAGACCTGATTCGGGTTCAATATTATTAAACGGGGAAACAGTTGCTAGCCAATCGGTTTTTATTCCGCCAGAAAAACGCGGCATTGGAATGGTGTTTCAAGACCATGCTTTGTTTCCACACTTAACTGTTTTCGATAATGTCGCATTTGGCTTGCGTGGAAAAAATCAAAATGATATTCGCTCCATCGTTGGCGAAATGCTTCACATGGTGGGTTTGCTTTCTTTTTCAAAACGCTATCCGCATGAATTATCCGGCGGAGAACGTCAACGCGTTGCATTGGCGCGTGCGCTTGCACCACAACCAGTTTTAGTTTTAATGGATGAGCCATTTAGCAGTTTGGATGCAGATTTAAGAACAGAAGTCCGTGAGCATGTGCGTAGAATTTTGAAAACGATTCAAGCCACCGTTGTCTTCGTCACACACGACCAAGATGAAGCGCTTTATATGGGAGATAGACTCGCCGTCTTGCAAAAAGGTCAGTTAGAACAAATTGGAAATCCACAAGAAATTTTTCATGAATCAAACACGCGCTTTGTCGCCGAATTTATGGGTGATAGCGATTTTCTCAAAGGCAAAGTTATGAGAGATGGCATCCAAACCGAAATTGGATTAATCAAACAACAAGTGGATTTGCCACTTTCAACGCAAGTTGAAATTGCGCTTAGACCTGATGATATTGATTTTCACATTGACGGAAGCGGCAACAGCTTAATCATCGAACGCTTCTTTCGTGGACCGTTCAACCTGTATCGCTTACGATTAGACTCTGGTCAAATCCTACATGCTTTTACGGAGCATACACGTATACTTCCAGTCGGCGCGCGAGTGCAAGCACATGTCAATACTGACCATTCCCTGAATATTTTTTCATCGTAATATTTTAGCCACCTTTCGCTCAAGTCACCGGTGGCGAAGTTTTTTAAGAGCATTTCCCATTTCAAACAAAATTTATCAACCGCATTGAAAACTCATTTCATAGACCATTAATCCAATTTTTATAGTCATTACTAGATTTATATAGATTTGAGACATATACTCCGCCCATTCTATAAACGGAGAATAAAAATCAATGTTTCAAACATCAATAAATCTAAGTCCAGATTTAAACCCAGAAGAACGCGCTCAAGCCATTCGTGATGCTTACAATCAAGACCGTTCACAAATGACCTTGATGCTGGCTCATCAATTAAAAATTCAAGAGGTTGAAATTTTACGCGCCTTACAAGGTGACACTGCTTACGAACTCGATGCAACTCGTTGGGAAGAAATCATCCGCGCTTTTGAAGCGTTAGGCGAAGTGACTGTCATTGTCTCGAATGGTGCAACCACCATTGAAGTCACAGGTCAATTTGGAAAATTTTTCAACAAAGACGGCTTCTTAAACATCCGCACTGATTCATTAGATATGCACATACGTGGCTGGGAATTGGCTTCTGTCTTTGCTTTCAAAAAACCAAGCCACTTAGACAAACACGAATCACTTTCCTTCCAGTTTTACGACAAACGCGGAAATTCTGCTTTCAAAGTGTTCCTCAATTTTGATAAAGCCCCCACGCCTGAAATTGTTGAGCAATACAATCAATTGATTCAAAAATTTGGCAAGTAAGATATGTATGCAAGTAGGCAAGTAAACAGGTATATAAGCCATACATCACCTGTTTACTTGTTTCCATCTGTACTTGTATACTTTCATTTTATACTCATAAACTTCTAGCCAAAATCTATATAAAATTACATTGACCCATTCGCGATTGAAAGTACAATTTCAACCGAACTTATTTCATGCTGTCCAACCAAATACTGATTACTAAAAACTAAAAAACTATGCTCCGTAAACGTCTCCAAATCGCCCTCATTCACACGGCTATTGCCATCACGCTAGTACCCATCAATAGCACCTTAAATCGAGTCATGATTTTTGATTTAGGAATTTCAAAAACATTATTCACTTTGCTTGCGATTTTCCCCTATCTACTAGCACCCATTCAAGTTGCCATCGGTTCTTTTTCAGACCGTAACCCAATTTTCGGTTATCGTCGCACGCCATACATTCTCGTAGGTTTAATTTTATGCGTAGTTGGCGTTGCCGTTTCCCCACAAGTTGCAATCCTCATTCACGATAATTTCACAGTCGGCATCATCGTTGGCATTTTGGCATTTGGCGCATGGGGCATGGGCTACAACTTGTCGGCAGTATCCTATTTTTCGTTAGCAACCGAAATCTCAGGTCAAAAAGGACGCGGTGCGACAATTGCAACGATGTTCTTTGTGATGGTGATTGGTTTGATAGCAACTGGAATCACATTAAGTAGATTAGTCCCCGAATATGAACCTGATACTTTATCTCGCGCTTTCATTATCGTTGCCGCCTCTGCGCTGACTTTGGGCTTGGTCGGTATCTTCAAACTTGAATCTCCCGCCAGCAGGTCTGCGGACTTAAGTCCGCACTCCGAAATACATAAATCGGAAACATATACCACCAAAGAAATGGTCTCTGCCATCACTGCCAACCCAGTAGCAAAAATATTTTTTGTTTACTTATTGTTATTACTCGCCGCCATCTTGAGTCAAGATGTTTTACTTGAACCCTTCGGCGCACAAGCCTTTGGCATGAGTTTAGAACAAACCTCGCGCATTGTTTCTATTAGTAGCACATTCACGTTGATTGCATTCATTGTGGCTGGCTTCATGGAAAGGCGTGTGCAGAAAAAAATCATTGCTCAAATTGGCAACATTGGCGCATTGATAGGTTTTGTCATTATCATCATCAGTGGATTAATGGAAAGCCTCTCTGCATTTTATGTTGGCATTATTTTGTTAGGCTTTGGCACAGGCATTTCTACCGTAGCAAACTTATCTTTGATGTTTGAATTAACTGTTCCTGAAAAAGTTGGTTTGTATATCGGTGCGTGGGGCTTTTCAAACGGTCTCTCTCGCCTGACAGGTTTACTCATGGCAGGGGTTGTAGCAGACCTCGCAACATACTTCACAGGTGATGCTTTAAGTGGTTACTTGGTGGTATTTGGCATCGAAGCCCTGATGTTATTAATTGCCGCCATTTTGCTCACCCGCATTGATGTGGCGAAATTCAAAAAGCAAGTCGAAGAACCCTCATTTACAGATAAAATAGCCATGACGGCTGAATAATTTTGAAGTGCATGAGCAAACTCATGCAAGGCGAGGGTACTAATGAACGAATGGCTTTCTTTAAGTGACGCGGCAAGTATTTTGGGTGTGCATCCCAGCACAGTAAGGTTGTGGTCAGATAAGGGGATTTTGCCCGTGCATAAAACACAGGGTGGGCATCGTAGGTATCGGCGCAATGAAATCGCTCTTTGGGCAGAAACCAGTTTCCCCTCAAGGTTTGATGCGAATCAAATCATGCAAGAGATTATCCGCAGTTTGCGAATCCAAATTTCAGAGGGAAGTTTAGAAGCCGAATCTTGGTATCAAAAATTAGATGAAGATGCGCGTGCGCAATATCGTTTGAGTGGACGTTCTATTTTTCATGGCTTGATGAATTATTTAGCAAGCGAAGGCAAAGATGCAGAAACCGAAGCCTACGCCATTGGATACGAATACGCCTCGCGCGCTAGACGTTATAACTTGAGTTATGTGGATGCGACTCGTGCTTTTTTATTTTTTCGGAATGTTTTAGTTGAGTCGGTGATAAAAGTTTGTAATGAAGCAAAAATGCCAATTACGCAAACTTCTGAGTTATATTCAAAGATGCACACCTTTACGGATGGTATCTTGGTTAGTTTATTACAAACTTATGAGTCATTGGGTAATGCTGGTCGGTAATAAAATAGCAATTGCATAAAAATCATACCTACGTTGCTTGCATCATCATTCTTGCTGGTTTATACTTGTGAATATGCCAATCCCTGAACAAATTGGACGTTACATTATCAAAACAGAACTCGGACGCGGAGGCATGGCAACGGTCTATCGTGCGTACGACCCTAGTTTTGACCGTGAAGTGGCGCTTAAGATTTTGCCACGCGAAATGTTACATGACCCGCAATTTCGCACCCGTTTTGAAAGAGAAATTAAGTTAGTTGCTTCGTTAGAACACCCAGCGATTGTGCCAGTGTATGATGTGGGAGATATTGAAGGTCAGCCATATTATGTAATGCGCTATATGACTGGTGGCTCACTTTCTGATTTAATTGCTAAAGGCAAGTTTACTGTTCAAGAAACAGCCGCTATTATTGGAAAAGTTGCACAAGGGCTGGCACATGCACACCGTAAAAACATTGTCCATCGTGATTTGAAACCCGATAATATTTTGTTCGATGAAAACGGTAGCCCGTTTATTTCGGATTTTGGAATTGCCAAACTTGCTGAATCAGGTAGCAACTTGACCGGAAGCGGTGTGATTGGCACACCTGCCTATATGAGTCCAGAACAGGCGCAAGGCAAAGATGTAGATGGTCGAAGTGACGTGTATGGTTTGGGTGTGATTGTTTATCAAATGCTGACGGGGCATCAACCTTATAGTGCTGATACTCCGATGGGCGTAGTCGTTAAACACATCACCGAGCCTGTGCCAGAAATTCTGAAAGACATGCCTGATTTGCCACCCGAAGTAGATGAATTAATAAAGACTTCAATGGCAAAAGATAAAAACAAACGTTTTGAAAATACCATTGAACTTGCCAAAGCATTAAACAAAATTGCATTTGGTGAAGAAGGCAACTTAACTTTTAGCACCAACAGTGGCGTTGCATCTCGCCTTAATGCGAATAATACAGTTACCCCTTCTAAAAACCGCACAGGATTAATTGTAATCGGCGTTGTTCTCGTGGTTGCATTGATTGGCTTTTTCTTAATCCGCAACCAATTGATGGCTCCTGATGCTACACCCACTGCAACCATAGTAGCAGAACAACCCACACTAACCACTGTACCGATTACAGAAACATCAGCCCCAGCATTTGCCTCAGCCTGTTCTGCAGATATAACTTTCGCCACCCCAGCAGAAGCGCGTCTTACAGATAATCGCTGTCAACAACGAAGACCCATCGCTTCATTTGCCATCTCAGCAGATGCAGAGTTTGAACTATTAAACCCCGAAGGCTCATGTCGAATCGAATCATCCAGCGCGAGTAGAAAAGTGCTTTCTTGTACTGGACCTGATTTTATGCCTTTAAAATTAAAAGTTTGCCAGCCACTTCAACTTTCAACAGAAGAACTCAATCAATGTTCACCAGATTCAACATTTGATTCAGCCAATCAATGCTGTGTGGCAATTCCGCCAGAAGAGGCAGGCTGTGTCATCTTAGAAGTACAACTCAGAGGTTGTAACTAAATCGGGCATAACGCCCGATTTTTTTATCAAAGCAAATGATACAATAACGCAATGGGAACACTCTATCTCGTTGCAACCCCTATCGGCAA
>JAEURG010000205.1 GCA_016789345.1 Anaerolineales bacterium
TTACTATGAATACATCATCAAGTAAAATGATGAAAATCTTTAAGTTTGGGAAATCAGATTCTCACAGGAGGAGAATGTGACGAAAAAAATCGCCTCGATTCTTGTTTTATGCCTGCAACTTGCTTGTGGAGTTTTTTCTACCCCCGAGCCGACTGCAACCCCACAACCGACACCAACATTAATAATCACTTCAACAGATACTGTTGAGCCAGCATCAACCCCAAATATTGATTTTGGAGATATGACATTTTTTGAAGTGGTAGAAAATTTTACAATTTCCATTCCTTACCCATATCTTTATGAAGTTCAAGGAAATATTGTAATTATTGCAAATGAAGAACGAAGTTTATTTATTTCATTTGCTAGCGATAATGGTGGCTCGCTCTCACTGGATGAAATTATTAATGACTATCTTGGAAGTTTAGAAGCGAGAGGTGCCAATTTTGAAAAATCTCAACCTGAAAAAATTATTGTAGATGGATTTGAAGGCATTGCAGTTAACATTGTTGGAGAATTAGGAAATGGAATACCCGTAGAAGGCAAAGCCATCGCCGTATTAAATACTTCTGGTTTGTTTGTATTCGGGCTTGCAACGACAGATACCACCTATGGCGAAGACCTTTGGGAAAATGAACACCAGTTTGTATTTGATGAATTGATTGAAAGCATTAAATTTGTAAACTCAAACGGCTCTTGTATCATATCTACTGACACAACTTATGGTTACACTGAACAAAACCCAATTAAAGTAGGTGGCAGTGGGTTTGATGGTCCTTCACGCGAGCGAGCCTATTTAGATAATTTGCTAGGTCCAAATGGCGAAAGTCTTTCTTATGAACGGCAAGGTTCTACTTACGGAGTTGATGTAATTCTGGATGCGTACAGTGTTACTGGTTCTGGAGTTAATGAAACCTTGTATATTGATATGTATAACTTTGAAGAACCGCAAGCACCAGTAGGCTTTACCTGTAAAGGTGAATTTCCACTTTCTGCGCCGTAACCAAAAACTCCGAAGTCTTAAAGACTTCGGAGTTTTACTATTCACTACTCTCAATCCCTAAATATGTATCGGCTGACCATCTGCCCCATGCGCCGCTTCCATCAATGTCTCTGACAAGGTTGGATGAGCATGGACGTTTCTCGCAATTTCATGCGGAGTCAATTCCATCATTCTTGCAAGTGTTAACTCAGGTAGTAACTCAGTGACTTCTGGACCAATCATGTGCGCGCCGAGAATCTCGCCATATTTTTCATCCATGATGATTTTTACGAAGCCAGCATAATCACCAAGCCCCAATGCTTTGCCATTTGCTTGGAAGGGGAATCGCCCAACTTTGATGTTGAATCCTTTTTCGCGCGCTTGAGCCTCTGTATACCCAAATGAAGCCACTTGTGGGTGACAATAAGTCGCGCGTGGCATCATGTCATAATCCAAAGTAATTGTTTCTGCACCAGCAATATTTTCAGCACACACAATTCCCATTGCCGAGCCGACATGTGCAAGCATTAACTTACCAGTCACATCACCGATTGCCCAAATGTTTGGCACATTCGTTTGCATTTTTTCATTGATTTCGATGAAGCCTCGGTCGCTGACTTTGACTCCAGCCGCTTCAAGACCTAAGTTCTTGCTGTTTGGCGTGAACGAAGTTGCTATCAAAGCCTGTTCCACTTCAAGTGTTTCATCGGGTAATTTAACTTTGACAGTTTTTCCAGAAGCGACAATCGATTCAAACTTAACACCAGTTTTGATTTTGATTCCAACTTTGGTTAATTCTTTAGTAAGTTCCTTACTAATTTCTTCATCTTCACGTGGAAGCACGCGAGGTAATAACTCAACAATGGTTACATCCACACCATAAGAATTCCAAATCGTTGCAAACTCCACGCCAATGGCGCCCGCACCCACAATCACAACCGATTTTGGAAGCGTATCTTGCATAATGGCTTCGACATAAGTCACAATCTTTTTGCCATCAATTGTCACATTTGGCAAAGTTGCCGCACTTGCACCTGTGGCAATGATAATATTTTTTGCTTTGAGTTCTGTATTTTTGCCATCATTGCCTGCAACTGCCAATGTATCTTTTGACTTAAAAGTTGCAGAACCCATGAACACAGTGATATTATTTTTCTTCATCAAAAAGCCAATGCCTTTGACGAGTCTGTCAGAATTCGAACGTGAGCGTTTGAAAGCTACGCTGTAATCCAATTTGAGATTGTCAAATGAAAAGCCAAAATCTTTGCCGCGTTCGCGTAAAGTGTGAGCCACTTCTGCATTTTTGAGTAAAGATTTAGATGGGATACATCCGATATTCAAACACACGCCACCCATCCATTGCTTATCTACAATTGCAACTTTCTGTTTCAATTGTGCGGCACGAATCGCGGCGACGTATCCCGCAGGTCCCGCGCCAATCACAACGACATCAAAATTTTCTGCCATAGAGAATTTTCTCCTAAATAAAATAAAAAGGTTAAGAGCATTATACCCTTAACCTTTTTTATGAAGCGAATTTACTCTAACTGGCAAGTGAAGGCTTCAAATAATGCTTTTTTAACTCTGAAGCGTATTTTGTGCCGACAGTATCTTTGTTTTCTTCCAGCCATTTTCGTAGGCTAGTTTTGCATCTGGCTGGCTCTGAAGAGACTAATAAGTTTGCCATCAAACCATCTACTTCTTCAGGCGTTAATAGCACATCACGGACAAATAAACTCAAGAATTGAGCGGCAATTAATGCTACCCGTGGATGAGTGTGTAATATAAATGGGTTTTTCCCAACGGTTTTGCCAATGGTTTCTACCAATTCATCGAAAGTGAAAACATCTGGACCAACCGCATCCCAAATCAAATTTTCAGTTTGTGAAGCGGCATGAATCGCTAAATCAGCAAGGTCTTCGATGTAAATAGGTTGAATCTTATATTTTCCATCACCCATTTGTAAAAAGAATGGGAAGCGGCGCACTAAATATGCAATGTTGTTAATCAGAATATCTTCAATCCCAAACAATACAGTAGGGCGTAGGATTGCATACGACATGCCACTTTCTATTACAGTTTTTTCATTTTCTGCTTTTCCCCAGTAATAGGGCAAATGAGATTTTGCATCTGGATTGGCGATGCTAATATGAACAACTTTTCGTACTCCAGCAGATTTTGCCGCTTTCATTAATTTGCGAGTATTTTCTACTGCATTCGGTTGAGTATTTTTGCCCCAATCAAATCGTACCCAATACGTATTGTAAAGAGTATCTACACCTTCTAATGCTTTTGTAGTTTCTGCCTCATTGAAATTGAGAGGATACGCCTTGACTTTATTATCAAAGATGTGGCTTCGTTCAGGGTGATTGGTCAAGGTAATCACTTCATGCCCTTGAGCGAGCAAGCGACGGGTAATGTATTTTCCTGAATAACTAAATGCACCAGTGACTGCGATTTTCATTTTATTTCTCCTTTTGTAAAATAGGAACATTAAGCAAACCGCTCTAGAATCGGCTTGTTATCAACTATGTAAAAAATTTTTATTTCAAGATTTTTATTACACTTTGTACTGTATTAATTCCTAAACTATCTAATTTAGAAATTGCACGAGTTACATTATCTATTGCATCAAAAAAATCTTGCAGTGCTTTCAATCTTTCAATCAAGAAAGTTCGTTCTTTTTTGTCAAAAGAACCTTCGCCTGATTCCAATGAAGCCAACGTCTCTTTGACTGAATTGATAGCACGGTCAAATTCATTGCTTTGACGACCTTTAAGAATAGCCTGAACTGATTTATAAAAATCTGTTTCTGCTTCATAGTAATCTTTGCGGTCAGCTATTCTTGTAACAGGATGAATCAATCCCATACGAGTCAGCATGCGGACGTTCGTGCTGATGGCGCCTTTGGTTAAGCCTGTATTTTCTACAAGTCCATCAAGTGAAAGGGGAGTAGCAGAAAGGTAAAGTGCGCCAAAAATTGCGCCCATGGCTTTTGGGAAACCCCAAAATTGACTAATGCCACTCATCCCTTCAATAAAGTTTTGCCTGATTTGTGAATTTGTTGTCACATCGCCTCGTTTAGAACGTTTAGTATTTACTAAACGAATTATACACAAAGCCTGAAAAGAGTCAAGGTACAAAAATCCCTCTTTCACAAGAGGGATTTTACATTTACAAATTCTTTTTTAAAAACTCAACCGTTCTTTCCCAAGCCAACTGCGCGGCGGCGGAATCATATTCGGGGCGGTCAGACTCGAAGAACCAATGAGCAACTCCAGGGTAGATATGAAGCGTCGCGTCCACGCCTGCTTTTTTAAACTCGGCAAATGTATTATCCACAAATTCGTTTGGTTCCCATTCATCGTTATCACTGTAATGCCCCATCACTTTTGATTTTACTTTTGCATAATCCACACCTTCGTTGCCATAAAAAAGTACTGTCGCACCAATTTCATCAGGTTTATGTGATGCAAGAATCAATGCCCAAGCACCACCCATTGAAAAACCAACCACACCGATTTTGTTTTTAACTTTTTCACGCAAATAATCTTTTGCCGCCATCACCGTATCGCCAACGAGTTGACCATCACTTTTTTCCATCAAGGCTTTGGCTTCATCAATTGTTTGAGCAACTTCACCATTTCGTAAATCAGGTGCTAGCACAGTGAAACCTTCTTTGGCGAGCCTGTCGCAAAATTCTTTGAAGAACGGTTTCAATCCCCACCACGCATGTAAAACCAAAACACCCACACCACCACCATTTGCAAAATAAGCATTTGCTCCTGTACTTAATTTGATTTCTGAATTCATGGCATTCTCCTTTTGGGATATTTTACCAGAAAAAATGTTCTAAGAATGATAAAAATAAAAAGGCGATTCAAAATCGCCTTTCGGATTTACAACCACCGCCTCACACGTGACTTGTAACTTGTGTACTGTTCCCCAAACTTTTTCTCTAAGTATGCCTCTTCATGTTGAATCACGAGGGTGTTGAAACAGAGTATCAAAACTGGCGCAAGGATGATGCCCCAATATGTATCAAAATATAAAGGGAATCCAATTAACATCAGCACAAAGCCTAAATAAATTGGATTGCGTGTAAAACGAAAAATTCCCGACGAAATGATATTGCTCACCGAACCATGTGGATTCACTGTCGTTTTGGCTTTCATAAATTCCCAAATTGCCGCAAGGGCTAGCAAAAATCCGCTGACGACTAAGATAAAGCCGAAGGTCTGCAACCAAGCTGGCACGTCGAAAGGAAGCGGAATGAATCGCTTTGCTAAATATGCAATCACTAAAAATATCAATGTCAAAACTGGTGGATGAATCTTAACATCGGCATGGTCTTTATGTTCACTCATTTGTTAACTCCAATTTTCCAACGTCTCTTTAACTTTTGCTAAAAACCAATCAGCAGATGCGCCATCTAAAATGCGATGGTCAAATACAAATGACATATACACCATCGGGCGAATTGCGATTGCATCATCAATCACGACGACTCGTTTTTGCATCGCACCGATTCCGAGAATTCCAGTTTGAGGTTGGTTGATAACAGGAAACGCAAATAACGAACCACTTGTGCCATGATTTGTTAAAGTAAATGTTCCACCTTTAACATCATCCGGTTGTAGTTTTTTATTGCGGGCACGATTTGCTAAATCATTAATTGAGCGAGCCATTGCTAGCAAAGATAAATCATCAGCATTCTTGATGACTGGCACAATTAAGCCATCTTCGCCAAGTGAAACCGCCATGCCGAGATTAATATTTTTACGAACCAAAATCCCTTCATCACTCCATGATGAATTGACAATTGGATAATGTTTCAATCCCGCCACAATTGCAGACATAAAATATGCCGTGAATGTTAAGTTGACTCCATCACGTTCAAATATGGCTTTATTTGCAGAGCGATGTTTAGCAACTTTGCTCATGTCTGCTTCCATCACGGTCAACACATGTGGAGATGTATGTTTCGACATAACCATATGGTCTGCAATGGATTTGCGGATGGGCGTATGTTTGATGAGTTGGTCGCCTTCATTAAAAGTTATAGACGGCTGACGGCTGACGGCTGACGGCTGTCTACTGTCTGTCGTCTTTTTTCCATTTTCAACAAAACTCAACACATCATTTTTCGTAATTCGTCCATTCAAACCTGTGCCTGTGATTTGAGATAAATTCACGCCATGCTCAGCCGCAATCTTAGCAACAACAGGAGAGATAAATCCCATTTCTTTATTGGTGGTTTGCGGTTGGCTGTTGATAGTTGGTTGTGCTAATTGCTGATTGCTGACTGCTTTTACTTCTAAAGCATTATCAACTATCAATTTTTCATTATCAACCGACTCCCCAGGCTGACCAATAACCGCAAGCAACTCCCCAACTTTTCCTACTTGACCTTCTTGCGCAATGATTTTCAAAACCACACCCGAAGCAGGTGCAGGGATTTCGGTATCTACTTTATCTGTATTCACCTCAAGCAACGGCTCTAATTCTTTAATCGAGTCACCTTCTTGCTTGAGCCACTTCGTCACAGTGACTTCATCCACGCCTTCGCCGAGTCTTGGTACAAATACTTTAGTTGCCATAAAATCTCCAGTTGGTAGTTATCGGTTGGTAGTTGATGGCAGGCTGTTGATAAGCGCATAAAGTTTTTTACGCAAGTTTTGAATCTGCTCATCCATTACATCAACATCTTCTTTGCTCAAATATCCAAACTCTTGAGCCAAAACCAATTGTGTATCTACTTCCGCTAATGAACCAAGTGCAATATGTAAAAATCTTTTAAAATCACCAGGCGATTTTCTTGCCTGACCTTCCGCAATATTTGATGGAACTGAAACCGCTGCTCGTCTAAGTTGGTCTGCGAGGGCGTAAGTCTCTTGCTTTGGAAATTTACCGGTTAGCTCATAAACTTGTTTTGCAATTTTGATTGCATCTTGCCAAACAATTAACTCACGATAATTTCTTGCAGAAACCTTCTCTTTTTCCATAAGACCTCATTCCTTGCATATAACTGTCAACCACCAACTCCCAACTGTCAACTAAAAGGCGGATACGCCGAAGGATCAACCTCATTCATCATCTCATACACTGCATCAAACACAGTTTCTGCATTTGGTTTGGACCAATAATCACCATCGCTACCATAAGCAGGGCGGTGGGCTTTTGCGGATAATGTTTTCGCGGGAGAGTCTAAATGGAAATAGCCGCCTTGTTTTTCAATCACTTCTTGCATCATGTAAGCAGTCGTTCCACCTGGCACATCTTCATCTACAAACAAAACGCGATTTGTTTTCTTAAGTGATTCAACAATTTTTCCATGAATATCAAATGGCAAAAGTGACTGCACATCAATGACTTCGACATCTATTCCAAGTTTACTTAATTTATCCGCGGCATCTAAAACAACGCGGCAACATGCACCATACGTGACAACCGTCACATCTTTACCTTCACGAATTGTTTCAGGCACACCCAAAGGAACAGTAATTTCACCAATGTTATCGGGCAAACGTTCTTTCACACGATAACCATTCAATACTTCTACAACAATCGCAGGTTCATCAGCTTTCAATAACGTATTATAAAAACCAGCGGCGCGAGTCATATCACGTGGAACTAAAAGATAAATGCCACGTGTTAAATTTAAAATACCAGACATCGGCGAACCTGCGTGCCAAACGCCTTCGAGTCTATGTCCGCGTGTGCGAATGATGACAGGTGATTTTTGTCCGCCAGCAGTGCGCCAATGTAATGAAGCCAAATCATCACTCATTGTTTGAATGGCATATAATACATAATCTAAATATTGAATCTCGGCGATAGGTCTCAACCCACGCAATGCCACACCAATTGCTTGACCCAAAATTGTTGCTTCACGAATGCCCGTATCGGTCACACGCAACTCGCCATATTTTTCTTGCATGCCTTTGAATCCCTGATTCACATCACCCAATTTTCCAACATCTTCACCAAACGCAATTAAACGCGGTTCACGTGCCAATGCCAAATCAAACGCAGCATTGACTACTTCAAAACCAAACATCGTTGGTGATTTTTCTGAATAAATTGGTTTTACTTCGTCCACTTTCAACGCCGTGCCAGAATACAAATGCGAACCATATCGCTCAACATTAATTTTGTCGTAATCAAATTTCCATGCAGATAAAACTTGTTTGCTTGGATGTGATTCATCATGCAGGATTCTTAATGCTTCGTGTGCAAAGATGTGAACATCACGCCTCGTATATGACGGGAGGTTTGATAGCCTGTCCTTCAACATTCGCAACTCTGACGCATGTTTGGATGATGGTGCGATTTCATCTATCATATCCATGAGTTGATTACGCTCTTCGGTAATGGGGGAGAGATAGGCATCCCACGCCGCTTTGCGGAATCCTTCTACAAGTTCGTAATCTGCTTTTTCTGCTGAATCAAGCTCCCCCGAAGTGGCGAAGCGTTCTTTTATCATCCACTCACGCATTTTCTTGAGTCCATCAAATTCTTCTTCCCATTTGAGTCGCTCAGCGGATTTATATCGTTCATGACTTCCAGAAGTTGAATGACCTTGTGGCTGAGTCACATCTGTGACATGAACCAACGCAGGGATATGATGTTCACGCGCGGCATCGGTTGCGTTTTGATAGGTTTCAACCAGTGCGGGATAATCCCATGCGGGCACAGAATATAAATTGAAACCAGAATCATTTTCGCGTTCAAAACCTTTGAGTAATTTACCAACATTGCCTTTGGTCATTTGAAATTCATTGGCGACAGAAATTCCATAACCATCATCATAAATTGAAACGACAGCGGGTGCTTTCAACACACCAATTGCATTGACCGATTCCCAAAACAGCCCTTCAGCAGTTGATGCATTGCCAATGCTGACGAAGGTAACTTCATCACCATTGTTTGAAAAATCTTTTTCGTTTTGTAATTCTTTCAGATTGCGATATAAAACCGAAGCATACGCAAGCCCCACACTGCGTGGCATTTGCGCGGCGGTTGGAGAAATATCTGAAGTTGTATTGTAAAGTTGAGTTTGTGGTCGCCATGAACCATTGGGATATAAAAGCCGTGTGGCGAAGTGTGCATTCATTTGTCTGCCCGCACTGGCTGGGTCATAAGTTACATCAGCATGTGCATATAACTGTGCAAAAAATTCTTGAATGCTCATTGATTCCAACATGAACATCCAAGTTTGGTCGCGATAATACCCTGAGCGCCAATCTCCTTTGCGGAAGGCTCGTGCTATGGCGAGTTGGGCGATTTCTTTCCCATCGCCGAAAATTCCAAATTTTGCTTTGCCGCTTAAAACTTCTCTCCGCCCTATGATGCTTGCCTGACGAGATTGATACGCCAGGCGGTAATCTTGCAGTAT
>JAEURG010000004.1 GCA_016789345.1 Anaerolineales bacterium
TTTCTTAGACATTATGGATGAAGCAATCAGCGGAAGTGAAGGAACAGTTCCAGTCACGTCGCGAAGCGCATAGAATTTTCCATCAGCGGGTGCTAAATCTAATGATTGACCTGTTAGCACAATCCCTTTTTCTTTTAATTGTTTTTTGAATTCATCCGTAGATAAATCTACGCGATACCCTTTGATAGATTCCAATTTATCTAATGTGCCACCACTAAAACCAAGTCCACGGCCAGACATTTTCCCAACGGATAATCCACATGCGGCGACCATCGGCATAACGGCGATGCTAGTTTTATCACCCACACCACCAGAGGAATGTTTATCTACTGCAATATCTACAATTTTAGAAAGGTCTAACACCTGACCAGAATTTGCCATTGCAAGGGTAAGGTCTGTTGTTTCTTGTGGAGACATGTCATTGAGCATAACTGCCATGGCAAAGGCTGAGGCTTGATAGTCTGGAATATCCCCATTGGTATAACCGTGAACAAAAAATTGAATCTCTAGTGCTGTTAATTCGATTTTGTCACGCTTTTTGATGATGATGTCTACCGCACGCATGGAGTCTCCTTAATGATGGTGCAGTAATTTTAACGCATTATTTGGACGGCAGACGACAGACCGCAGACGGTATTAAAATTGTCTGCCGTCTTCGGTCTGCGGTCTTATTTTGTTAACAGTTGTCCTTCTTTTGTATCTTTCACAACCCAACCTAGTTTTGCAATTTCATCACGCAATCTATCAGATTCGGCAAAATCTTTTTTGGCGCGTGCTTGCTTTCGTTGTTCGAGTAGATTCAAAACTTCATCGGAAGGTTTATCTTCTGAATTTTTTTGTGAATCTAAAGTCATTTGCCAAACTTCCTTAGAAATTCCGCTTTCAATGGGATTAGGAATTTTTATATCACCCAGTACAGATAATGCAAAACTTGAATCAGCAGGGTAAATCCTTGTTTCATTTACGCTCAACACACTGACCGAACTGACTCCATGCACATCGCATTTTTTATTTTCAAAATCAATAATGACTCCAGAATGTTCATCTAAGCCAACAATAATATTATCTTCGGGTGTTAATTTTCGCCATTGCTCAAAACGCTCCATGCCCATGAAGCAACGGCTGGTATCTAAATCCGCACCGCCTTCGGCATTATTCCAATGCGGGATGAATGAAATATGTAAACCAAAATCCGCAAAGAAATCTAAACCTTCTTTTACATGTACATCTTCACCTACTTTATAAATTTCATAAACAGGCAAGACCCATTTGCCTAAAGAAATTGTAGCGGCAGATGCAAATGCTAAAATCGCGCCTTGGCGATGTCTGGCACGGATAATATCCCAAGCCAATGTATTTTTTAATTGGCGTGCTACATAACTTGGGCTACCAGGTCCCATAAAAATCAAATTGGCAGTTAGTAATGGTTTGAGAATATCAATGTTATCGGGGCTGTATTGTGTATCTTTTTTTCGGGCGGGGATTAAGTCAATTGTTGGTTTGTAATTTTGTAATCGGGTTTTGAGAAATTCTCCAACACGATTTGCAACCAACGAAGCATTTAACTCGAAGCCAGCAGGCGTTTCTAAAATAGCAACCCGTAACGGGTCAGAGATGAGGCGGGCGAGATTTTCAAAAATGCGTCCACCTGCAAGAGAAGTCTCGCCTGAGCCAAGAAATGCAATTCGTCCGAGTGTCATATATTTTTGATGATGTAGTTATATCAATTATTACTTTGCAAATATGTTTCGATAACTTTCATAAACTCAGCGGGACATTCTTCTTGCGGAACATGACCACATTGCGGAATGAGAGTCAACTGCGCTTGTGGAATTTCGGTGGCAACTGCTTCTAAATACCATGTGCGAATCAAACGGTCTTCCACTCCACCTACAATGTACGCTTTGATTTTTAATTCAGGCAATAGACCTCGCAGTTCAGGGTAAGCAGGTGCAAAAACTAATTCATAAAATGCACGGTCCCAATTTTTTATTTTCAAAATTTGTAAATGCGTCTGACGAATTTCATCAGTTAATTTTGTTCCGTCAAACCAACCTCTTTCAACAGTGCGAGGCAAACTTTCTTGATAATCACGCATAAACAGTGGACCTATCCGATGCATTTGCGGAGTCCACATGATTGGCAATGCCCAAGTTGGAAACTGCGGAGCACGTCCGCCACCAACACCGGGCGCGACTAAAATTAATTGCTCCACTCGTTCGGGGTATTCCAAAGCAAATGCAACAGCGACAGCACCGCCTGCTGAATTACCAACCAAAATTGCTTTTTCAATTCCAAATTCATCTAATAAACTTTTTAGAATTTCGACATTGGCTTTCATGCCATACGGATTTTCAATCCAATCTTCGGGCATGGGTCTTTCGGTTAAACCAAATGCCGGTCTATCATACGCAATCACTCTACCGTATTGAGCAAAATCATCCATGACTTCACGCCATGAATAAGTACTTCCGCCAAATGGATGTAGCAAAACAAATGTAGTTTCGCCTGAACCAGATTCTTTATAATGAATATTGACATTATTAATTTCGATGAACTTGCTATCTGCATCTATAAATTCTTCTGCACTGACCAAACCTTCTAACTCAGGAACAGGAATCAAAAAGGGAGCAAACGCCGCCGTAACGCAAGCAAAGATTAAGAAAACAAAAAATATTTTTTTGAATTTTTTCATCATGTTATTCAGAAAATGAATTCATAAACTCAACAGTAGCATCAACGGTTTGAGTCCATTGTTCCAGTGGAGAAATAGTAGCAATATTGTCACCAGATTGAAATCCGTATGAACCGAATTGAGCATGATTGCCACCATCAATCACTACATAAATCGTATCTTCTGGTAATAAGGCACGTGCATCTTCCACCATCTCTAAAGGAAACAAACCATCTTGAGTTCCATATATTAAAAGTGTTGGCACATTATTTATTTTCAAAGAATCATTTGCAGTATTCGATGCTAATAATACAACGCCTTTAATATCAGGGTGGCTTCCACCATAGGATGCCGCCGCTACGCCACCTAATGAATGTCCGCCTACAAACCAATTTTTTATTTCAGGATATTCGGCTTGAATGCGCGCCGCAACATTGATATCAAACATGGCTAAATTTAATGGCACGGGCATCACCACTACAAAATAACCTTCATCGGCAATCATGTTCATCAGCGGCGCATACGCGCGATAATCTACTTTACCGCCGGGATAAAAAATAAAACCAGTTTCAGGTTGCGGATTATTTGCTGGATAAAATGTAGCCCAACCATTTTCAATCGTCACAAATGTTTGCGAATCAGAATTCAATGCTTGCAATGCCACATCACTTGCAGGCGCGGCATCACTTGCCCAAAATACAAATACAGTAGCAACAACAAGTAGAGCGATTAAAAAAATCGCTAAAAAAATTCTCCAATTTATTTTTTTCATTCAATTCCTATCAATTAATTCTTTGGCTTTTTCCCAAATTGCATCAAACATTTTCATGGTCAACTTTTTGGTTGAAGTATTTTGTTGGCTTGGATGGTAAGAGCATAGTATCCAGTTGGCGGTTGATAGTTGGTAGTGTGCGCCATGTGAAAATTTATAACTTGAATCTCTGATTCCATGAATTTTCAAAATTCGTTCAAATGCAATTCGTCCTAAACATACTATCACTTTTGGATTAATGATTTTTAATTCTGTTTCTAAGTATGGTTGACAATTATTTAATTCTTCAAGAGTGGGTTTATTATCTGGCGGAGCACAACGACCTGATGCAGTTATATACATATTTTTTAGACGAAGTGCATCGCTTCTTGACTCAGCCTCTGCTTGGTTCGCAAACCCAGCCTTATACAGCGCTGGAAATAAAAATCCACCCGAAGTATCACCTGTAAATTGTCTGCCCGTTCTGTTTGACCCATGTGCACCGGGTGCTAATCCCACAACTAAAACCTTTGCGTTTTCATCTCCAAAACCAGGGACAGGTTTTCCCCAATATTCTTCATTAAGATAAGCCTTGCGTTTGACTCGCGCAACTTCTTCTCGCCATTCGACCAAGCGAGGACATTTTCGACATGAAATGATTTGTTGGTTTAATTTTTGTAGTTGATTCATAGTTTCAATGTTAGCAGGTTTGAAGGTTGGAAAGTTAAAACCTTCAAACTTTCAACTTGCAAACCTTTAAACAATAAGCATCGCATCGCCAAAGGAATAAAACCGATAGCCTTCTTTGATAGCAGTCTCGTAAGTTTCTAAAATTTTTTCTCTACCAGCAAAAGCACTGACTAGCATAATCAGTGTGGATTTTGGCAAGTGAAAATTTGTAATCATGACATCTACTACTTTGAATTGATAGCCGGGCAAGATGTAAATAGATGTGGGTCCGATAAATGGTGAAATTTGGGATTCGGGATTAGGGAGTTGAGATTCGTTTCCGATTCCCGATTTCCGATTCCCAACTGTTTCTAATGTTCTCACAGAAGTTGTTCCAACTGCAATCACTCGCCCACCAAGTTTTTTTGTTTCATTAATCAAATCCGCTGTTTCTTGAGTCAACTCACACCACTCGCTATGAATTTTATGTTCTTCAGGATTTTCTTCATTGACTGGCGCAAAAGTATCCAAACCAACATGTAATGTGACATATCCAATTTTCACGCCCATATTTTTAATTTCATTTAACAACTCAGGTGTGAAATGAAGTCCAGCAGTGGGTGCGGCGGCAGAACCTGTTTCTTTTGCGAAAACGGTTTGATATCTTTCAGGGTCTGATAATTTTTCGTGAATGTATGGTGGTAGTGGGATATTTCCGATTTTGGGAAAATATGGTTCGATGGGTTCTGAAAATTTAATTAATCTTTCTGAGCCTTCGAGAATTTCTATAATTTCTACTTGTATTTTTTTATTTTCAAATTCCACAAACACTGATTTGCCTACGCGCAGACCTTTTCCACCTACTAATGATTCCCAAGTGAGGTCATCGCGTTTTCTTAATAGCAATAATTCAACATGCCCACCTGTTTCTTTTTTAGCAAAAATTCTGGCGGGGATTACGCGAGTCTGATTCAGAATAAGTAAATCTTTCGGTTGCAGAAACAACTTCACGTCACGAAAGAAGCGGTGTTCTATCTTTCCTGTGTCACGATTCAAAACTAACAGTCGAGATGAATCGCGTGGCTCGGCAGGAGTCTGTGCAATCGAAGACTCTGGTAAGTGATAATCGAAATCGGAAGTTTTCATGGCGTGAATAAAATTTCATCGGGACTGCAATAGGTAACCGTTGCATTGGGCGGAATTGTTGTGGGGTCAAAATTTGGGATGATGTTATCGCGTTGGTAGGCATGGTTTGCATCCACCGCGCAATTGTAATTTTCATTAAGCACAGAAAAAGTTTGCGAGTCTGCTTCGGGGATAATCACGCCTTGAAAATAAACATGATTTATATCTTTTGCATATTGATGCGTTTCATCAAGAATTTCAAACGTGCTGATGTGTGCACCTGCAATTTCAAATGGCTCCGAAAGCCCAAAGCCAGGATAATAATAAACTTTAGTGATGCGAATGTAATATCCGCTATCACTTAATCGGTTGGGTGGTTGATTGGCGAAATAAAAATATCCAATGCCACTGATAATGAGGCAGATTAAACAAAGGAATATGATTATGGAGATGATGAGAGTGCGGTTGATTTTCATATATGAATAATTTATTTTACTTTTCTAGAATTTAGTGCTTTTGCCATATTTTCATAAACTATCGCTTCACCTTGATGATCTAACCAAATTTTCAGTAAGCCTGTCTCTTGGAGAAAACTAGATTGAAAATCAGCATTAGGTTTGTGGCTTGATACAAAAAAGTACCACATTAGATTTCCCGTCATAAACTTATATCCGTTATGTCCATCTATTTTCACCATAGATGGCGACCATATTATTCTTTTAATTTTCTGAGAGTCTGGATACATAACCATCCAACAACCATAATCTATATATTTGCCAGCATCTTCTTTATGTAACATATAGCGAATCTTTTCTTCATGTTTCTTGGCAAGAATTACTTGGCTATATGATTTATCGCTACAGATTCCTGCACGCCAAAGCAAAGAAAGTTGAAATAATTTAAAACTTTTATAATCTACTATGAAATCAATGAAATTATCTTTTTTATCTATAGAAGAAGTTCTGATTTTTTTTATTAAACTTGAAGCATATGTTTCGTATTTACTGAATTTTGTCTCACATTCCTGACAAAGTAAATATTCTCTTAAGCCTTTTTGAACTGTTTTTTCTTTTGCATAAGAAGGAACACTAATTGCTCGATGCTTTTTGTCATATAAATCTGAATAAAAAAACTCTGGCAAAATATGTGAATTTCTCAAAACAGATGGCTGTAAACAAAGCCTACAAGTACCGTTATTATCTTTTGTCATCCTATTTATTAAAGAATCTCGAAATCAAATTCAACACAACCATCAAAATCACCGAAACCAAAATCGAAGTTGTCACAGGAAAATAAAACGAACCATTCTCCCCGTCCATACGAATATCACCAGGCAAACGTCCAAGCGGAATCCCAAACTTTGTGGCGAGATAAATTCCACCACCGATTAAGAATAATATGATTCCGCCAAGCATTAGGTAACGAGAGATTGATTCCATGTTGTGTTTCAAAGTTAGAAAGTTTAAAAGTTAACCTGCAAACATTCCAACTTGTTAACTTTCAAACATACGAACTTATAAAAGCCTTTGCTGACCTTCCTCACGATATTCCAATCCCAAATGTTCATAAGCAGATTTTGTCGCCACACGACCTTGCGGTGTTCTATCTAAAAATCCCAATTGCAAAAGATACGGCTCCACCACATCCATAATCGTATCTTGCTCTTCACTAATCGAAGCCGCAATCGTATTCAAACCCACAGGTCCGCCATTATATTTTTCGATAATCGTTTTCAACACGCGCCTGTCCACATCATCCAAACCAAGCGGGTCAACTTGCAAC
>JAEURG010000012.1 GCA_016789345.1 Anaerolineales bacterium
ACCACTACATCAAATGTGTTATCAGGAAATTTCAAATCTTCGGCATTGCCATGTTGAAAATGTAAACCATCTATTTGATATGTGTTGCGACAAAAATCTATAGCGCGTTGCGAAAAATCTACACCGATATATGATTTAGGTTTGAAGTAACGCATGATGAAATGCGCGCCTCCTCCTCGCCCCGAGCTGACTTCTAATGCCTCAACATTTTTCCACTCAACATGCTTAGCGACGTGATGATAGAGTTGCAATGGGTAACGATGATATTCGTCTTCAGGATGTAGTTCTAAAGTTTCTGTGCCTTGATGATGTGAGGTGTATCCAAAATTCATAAAGACAGCGCCTTTGTCTTTGACCAATGTGGAGACATATTCATATTGCAAGCGGGTAAGCCAGCTTTTTAATTTTGGAAAGCGTTGAAATAAGATTTTATTGAGCATACAAGTCCTTCTGCTATGGGATGAAACTGCCCCGCATTATAACCTTGCGAAGGAAAAGATGGAATTACGGTTTTGAAAAGATGTTAGGGTAAGTTAACTTACTTTCATTCTCATTTGACCTATCTATACTTCGTCTTTGTGGTTACCTCTTAATTGAGGTGATTGTTGAACCTAAGTAAAATTGGTTGTTTAAGGGAGATTTAGTGTAAATACTGCATAACGTGGATGCCAGTAGTAATTTGCGGGTACTAGAGTAACTTTGAAGGTTTTGGAGTTGTTTAATGGCGCATCAAATTCTATCCAAATCTTCACCATAACACCTGCAGGAATATTCCATTCAAACTTTTTATTTGGATAAGAGCTAGAATCTAGAACTGTATATTGATGACCATTTTCGTCAGATAAGGTAATTAAAGAATGATCTAAACCAAATAATGATGCTTTATCTGATTTGTTCCAAAATTCGAAATACCATCGCATTCTGTTGTTTGAACGTAGGTCAATACGTGCTATCCTGAAAATGAAATTTTGAAAACTCGTGTTTATAAATTCGCCATTTTCAAAGATAATACTAGAGTCGGTTGATACGGTATATATTGGTATAGGAGGAGTATTAGCTGAATCATAATTGATATTAATTTCAAATACTCCATAATTTGGATGCCAATAGTAATTAGAAGAAACTAAGGTTACAAAAAAACTTTTTGCATTATTAATTGGTGCGTTAAAATCTAGCCAATGTTCATATTTGACTCCCGCTGCAATAGTTTTTTCAAAGACTTTATTTGGAAAAGTCGTCCCGTCAAGTACATCATATTGATTTCCAAATTCGTCAGCCAAAACAATTTTAGATTGATCTAGACCAAACAGTATTTCTTTATCATTTTGATTCCAGAATTCAAAATACCATCGCATTTTATTGTTAGGTCTAAGTTCAATTTTTGCTACCCTAACATTAAAATTTGTAGCTGTTGACTGGCGAAATTCACCGTTTTCAAAAATCAAAATTGTAGATGGCGTCGGGGTAAATGTTGGTGTATATGTTGGCAGATCAGTTGAAGTAAATATAGGGATTGGTATATTTGTGGCAGTTGAACTTGGAGAGAATTCTTCTATTGGATTAGTTGAAAAATCGTTTATAGATGTTGATTGTGGCAAAGAAGTTGAAGTGAGCTGATTGATTGGTGTAATAAATCTAAGTAAATAACCTCCTATAACTGTAACTAGGATTCCGACAATTAATGGTAAAACAAACTCGCTTCTTATAATTCTCCTTCTTTCATTTTTCTTTTCTTCAGGGTTGGGTGTATTCATATAACCTCCTTAAATTATGATTGTGATGTGAATCAAATTTATATACGCTTACTAATTAATTCTAGTATAGCATTATATTTCTTGAATTAAAAGCCTCAGAGACTTTACTCGCTAAGGCTTTTAATTCAATTACTATTCCCTAATTACACCATAGCCTCGTAATTCTCAGGCAACCAACAGCATAAGACCAACTCTCTCGCCGCCTTGACCTCGTCCATGCGACCAAACTTGGTAGTGCTTGGAGCATTGTGCAGAAGTTCAGGTTGGTTCTTTGCTTCTTCTGCAATTTTGATTAAGGCATCTGCAAATTTATCTAATGTATCTTTGTTTTCAGTTTCAGTTGGCTCAATCATCAAGGCTTCAGGAACAATGAGGGGGAAGTAGTTTGTCGGTGGGTGGAAGCCGTAATCCATCAGACGTTTGGAGACATCTAATGCGCGAACGTCACTGCCTTCAAATCTTCCTTCGGCTACAAATTCATGCATACAGATTCGGTCAAATGGAATTTTGTAGTGACCACGAACTTTGGCTTGCAAGTAATTTGCATTTAATACTGCATATTGCGAAATAGCCTTTAAGCCATCAGGTCCGTGCATGGCGATGTATGTATAAGCACGAACCATGCCACCACCAAAGTGACCATGAAATGCTTTCATTCGTCCAATGGAATGTTCAGGTGTAACGAAACCATAAAATGGAGCAGTTTCATCATCTTCGGATTCTTCAATGATGCCAACCAAAGGCGATGGTAAAAAGTCTAATAATGTTTTGCTGACACCAACGGGACCACAACCAGGTCCGCCACCACCATGTGGGACGGAGAAAGTTTTGTGTAAGTTAAAGTGCATTACGTCAAAACCTAAATCACCGGGGCGAACGATGCCAAGTAAAGCATTGAGATTCGCACCATCACCATACATCAAGCCACCGCATTTATGTACCATCTCAATTACTTTTTCTATGTTTTCATCAAACATTCCCAACGTATTTGGATTGGTTAACATCATGCCGACGACGGTGTCATCACAATATTTTTCAAGTTCTGTTAAATCTACATTGCCACGTGAGTCAGATGGAATGGTGACAACTTGCATACCCATCATGCCAACGGATGCTGGATTTGTTCCATGTGCGGCATCAGGGATTAACATCTTTGTACGTTTTGTATCACCACGTAGTTTGTGATATGCCGCCATCATCAACACGCCTGTATATTCACCATGAGCACCTGCGGCGGGTTGTAAGGTCACACCAGCGAATCCACTGATTTCTTTTAGCCATTCTTGCAATTCAAACATCAATGCCAAATTGCCTTGCACGGTTTCAATAGGTTGTAATGGATGTGTAAATAAAAATCCTGGATAACGACAAGTATCTTCGTTTATCTTTGGGTTGTATTTCATCGTACAAGAACCCAATGGATAAAATCCTTCATCGACACTGTAATTTAATTTGCTTAATTTAACGTAATGACGAACCACATCCACTTCGGCGATTTCGGGTAGAGGAAGTTCGGAGCGAAGCAAATGTTGAGGAAGAGAATCAACTAGAGGCACGTCAGAAGCGGGCATTCTTACACCACGTCGCCCAGGAGATGAAAGTTCAAAAATTGTAGGTTCAATAATCGTTGACATTTTTACATCTCCTTCAACACTTCAACGAGCGCATCAATTTCTTCTTTGCTGTTCATTTCAGTAACAGCAACAAGCAAATGATTTTTTAATTCGGGATAATCATTTCCCAAATCATAGCCACCGAGAATGCCATGATCTAACAAATATTGATTCACTTCGCTGGCAGGCTTTGGACATTGTAAAGTAAATTCATGGAAGAACGGTTCGCTTGAAAATAATTTGAAACCTTTAAGTTTACTTAACTCTTTCGCGGCGTAATGCGCTTTTTGATAACAAAGATTTGCAACTTCACTCAAACCTTCTTTACCAAGCACAGACATATAAACAGAAGCTGCAAGTGCAAGCAAACCTTGATTGGTACAAATATTTGATGTGGCGCGTTCGCGTTTGATATGTTGTTCACGCGCAGTTAACGTCAACACATATGAACGTTGTCCGCGCACATCCATTGTTTCACCAACCAAACGCCCAGCCATTTTATGCACATAAGATTTTTTAGTTGTGAAAAATCCGAGATACGGTCCACCATACCAAATTGGAATGCCAAATGGTTGTGCTTCACCAACAACAATATCCGCGCCCATGTCGCCTGGCGTTTTCAACATCAACAATGCAGTTGGATTTGCAACTACACAAACCAATGCGCCTTTTGCATGAGCTTCATCAATTATTTTTTTATAATCAAAGATGCGACCCAAAAAATCTGGATATTGCACGATGACTATCATCGTGTTTTCGTCAATATAGGAAGTTAACGATTCAGGACTAAGCGTCAAGTTGGTTTCTTCATCTCCAACTGTTTCTACGCCCATGCCTTGTGTGTATGTATCAATTACATCGCGGTATTGCGGATGCAATGCAGGTGACATGACGATTCGTTTTCTTTTTCCGCGATATTGTGCATACGCAAGGCTGACCGCTTCGGCTGTTGCAGTTGCACCATCATAATGAGATGCATTGGATACATCCATGCCTGTTAAGTTTGCCATCAGTGATTGAAATTCAAATACGGCTTGTAATGTGCCTTGTGAAATTTCTGGTTGATACGGTGTGTAGGCTGTATAAAATTCTCCGCGCCTGAGCATATGGTCAACAACTGATGGGACATAATGGTTGTATGCACCTGCACCAAGAAATGAAACTAAATCTTGTCGAACATTTTCGTTGCTAGATGCCATGTCACTTAAATGTGCGGCGGCTTCCATTTCTGTTAAAGCAGGTGGAAGATTTAATTTTGGAAAGCGATGTTTTTTGGGAACTGCATCGAATAAATCATCTAATGATTTAACTCCAACAGTTTCAAGCATCGCCTCCGTTTCTGCGGGGGAAGTGGGGATAAAGGTCATATTTTCTCCTAGCTATTAGCTTTTAGCGATTGGCTTTTAGCAAGTGCTAAGTGCTAACCGCTAATAGCCAACTGCTAATGCGCTCTTGATGCACTATCTTTTTCATAAGCGGCGGAATCCATTAAGTCGCCTGCTACACCGCCATCAATTTGAATCATCCATGCTTCGCCAAACGGGTCAGAGTTAATCAATTCAGGTTTTTCAACCACACCTTTATTCACTTTGGCAACTTTTCCAGAAGCAGGTGCGTAAATTTCTGCTGAGGCTTTGACGGATTCAACAGAGGCAATTGGTTTGCCTGCTGTCACATCTTCACCTTCATCTACCAAAATTTCCACAAAGACAATGTCAGATAGTTGACTTTGTGCAAAATCAGTAATGCCTACCTTTCCACTTGCTGGGTCAAACCATTCATCAGATTTTGCATATTTCAAATTGGATGGGGTGTTCATGTTTTAGTCTCCTGTTTATGATTTGGAGTCAAAGAGCTTGCTCTTTGAAAATCGCTAGCGAGCTGGCTGACTCCATAATTAAAATGAAAAGGACGCACGAATCTACATTCGCGCGTCCTCTGTAATGGAACCTGAGAGATTCGGTTGGTCTAATTGGTCTGTTAGTCTTTTGGTCTAACAGGTCTGATGAATTAGACCATTTAGACTTATTAGACTTTTTAGACTATTCGACTAACTTTACACCGTCGGTATCCCTTGCGGGAATTTTCCAGAGTGATGATTCGGTTGTTGGGTCCTTTTGCCTGAGAGATTCATCTGGTTTCGCCTATTCCAGATTTGCACCTTCGGCGCTCTTAGTCTCGATACGCAACTAACGCTACTCGACCAACAGAGTCTCTTCCCAACAAGTCCGTTTAATTAATATCCATTGTATGAGCGAGAGAGAGCAAAGTCAAGGGTAACTTAAGGTTGAGATGTGGTTGGAATTCTTTCTTCTGTTAAATATTGTTTTAATTTTGCAATGATTTCTTGATATTGTGCATTATTAATCATGTTATTCATTTGAAATGGGTCAAGCGTTAAATCGTAAAATTCGGATAAATCACCTTCTGTTTCAATATAAATCATGTCGCCTGTATGCACAGCAGACCAATGACCTCTATCGGGCCAGGCTTCAAGCAAGAGCATATCTCGCCATGTGGCTGTTCCATTTAACAAGCCGACTAATGAAAGCCCATCTACTGTATTGGGCATTTTGGTTTCAGATAATTCATAAATTGTGGGAGCAATGTCAATATTTGCAACTAGGTGAGAATCGTCTATGTAAGGAACAGGCACAAGGTCAGGATAACGAAGCGCGAATGGAACTTTCACTGATTCTTCATAAGCAGTGCTTTTGGATGTCAGGCGATGTTCGCCCCAGTGTTTTCCATTATCTGAAAGAAAAATGATAACGGTATTATCTAACTCACCAATTTCTTCAAGTTTGTTGATAATATCTGGCATGGTTCTATCTAATGCAATTAATGTGAGAATTTGACGACGGCGAGTTTTTTCAAGACCTTCAATATCTTCTTCGCTTAATAAGTTTTGATTTGCAATAGATAATGGTTTCTCTGATACATCTTCTTCATTAAAATTTTCTGGGCGGTGTGGAGGTAAATCGGTAAACGTGTTTACGTCTTCTTTTGCGGGTGTAAATGGTGCATGAGGTGCATTAGGCGCATATATTAATAAAAAAGGTTTTCTTTGGTTACTAGCTTGGTCTAAAAATTGGATGACATAATCTCGAAACAAGTAGGTGGAATAACCTGTATGTTTCGACCATGTTCCATTCACATCCAAATCTGGGTCATAATAATGTTTCATGGTGCCACCCCAAAATGAAACCCAAAAATCATATTCGTATCTTTTTTCGCCTTTCCACGAGTTAAGATATTTTCCAACTAAACCTGTGTAATATCCGTTGCGATGAATGTCTTCGACCATTGTTCTAAATTTAAGAGTCTCTTCATTTTTATGCACCCAATGATTGCTTGCATACATGCCAGTTAAAATGCTGGCGCGGCTGGGGCAACAAAACGGAGTAGTAACATATCCTTTTTCAAATGTAACGCCTTGGTCAAAGATTAATGCCTGTGTGTTAGGCATATATTGCATAGTGTCATACCGTTGGTCATCGGTGATGATGATTAAGAAATTAGGTCTTTCATCATTTAAGCGAGGCAATGCTTGGCAGGAAGATAAACTCAAAATCCCCACAAGAAAAATTATTATTATTTTATTTTTTAACATCTTATTCCTTTCCGAAATAAGATTGTATCAAAAAACAAAATTACCCGATTAAAACTTTCTGAGTGGCTCTAAATGCCAATTGTGGCAAATGATTTCGTTCAAACCATTCAACTGCATCGGCATCATCGGCTGGAACCATTTCACCACTCATCACTTCAGCAGAATACACGATAATAAAATCTGCGCCGCGTTCATGTTCGCGCCCTGCACTTACATCCAAAACTTTTTTTATTTTTACAATCAAACCTGTTTCTTCCAAACATTCACGCGCGGCGGCTTGGGCGGGGTCTTCGCCAGCGTTTACAAAACCAGCAGGCAACGTCCACAAGCCGCGAAAGGGTTCATTCACTCTTCGCACTAACAAAACTAAATTTTCTTTTTCAATTAAAACAGCGGCGGCAACTTTGGGGTCTTGAAAATAAATAAAACCACATTGCGGGCAAACGGGGCGAACTTGCCCAAACTTTTCTTGATGCTCAACTTTTGCCCCACAACGTGGACAATATATAAAATGATTTATTGCCATTTCCGTTTTGCATTTTGACGAATGACATACATTGAGATTGCACCGATAATGCTGATGAGTAAAAATGCGTAAATTAAATTAGATGAAAACACCGCTTCATTCGTGACTTCGGCTTGTCTCTGCTCTTCAACAGGTGGCTCCGTCATCTTTTGACTTTCCAACGACTCTTCAGTGGCTTGGTCGGCGCTGGGTTCTTCTGCAGGGGCAGATTCCATCATCGTCATTGGTTGTTCTTCTGCGGCTGGGGCGGCAGCGCCATCTCCACCTCCACCTCCCCCATAGCCAAATGCAAATTGCGGCGCACTAAAACTTACATACGGCGATAACGCATTGACTGAAAATGAAAATACTAAAAATAATGTTGCAAAAATAGTTGCTAATCTAAACAATGGATAGGTTCTTGGCAATGGCGGTTTGAGCCCAACCATTTTGCGCGTGAGTGTAAAGTTTTTAGGTGACTTTCGTTTGGGCAGGGCTTTCAAAATGCTTCGGGCTGAGGAAAGGTCGCTTAAAACAGAAGCAAGCTCAGCGTCAGATTCGAGGCGGATTTTTAATCGCTTTGATTCTGATTCGCTGAGTTGTCCATCTAAATAGGCTGAGAGGTTTTCAATATCTCTAAAATTTGTCATCGGCTTTTCTCGTTATCTAGACGAAATGTTTGCGGTAAAAGTTCCTCGAAAGAACGTAAACATTCGCGCAATCTTAAGCGGGCGCGTGCTAATCTACTTTTGATTGTGCCAAGCGGAACGCGCGCAGAGGTTGCGACTTCGCTGTAATCCATGCCTTGAATATCAGCGAGGACGACGACTGTGCGAAATTCGTTGGGAAGTGCGTCGAGACAATGTTGTATGGCGTGTTCGAGTTCATCGGCTTCTGCTTTTTGAGCAGGAGTCATATTTTTATCTTCCATCCATTTAGGTGAATCAATTTCTTCACCATCACTTGTTTCAGGTTCGAGGGGAGTGGTGGGTCTGCGTTTTTGACGGCGCAATTCATCATAGCAAGCATTGGTGACGGTACGCATTATCCACGCTTTGAATGAGCCGCCACGAAATGATTTTATACTTTGAAATGCAGAGATGAATGCTTCTTGTGCGGCATCTTGAGCTTGGTCTTCATCACCAAGGATTCTTAATGCGGTATTGAATACAGAATCTTGATAATGCAAGATGATTGTGTTGAAAGCGTCTAAGTCGCCTTGTTGTGCAGAGTTGATGAGTGCGGTTTCGTCCATGAGTGTATTTTACCCGCTTTGTTTATTTCGGTTTGTGATGAAAAAATAAATCCAGCGCCAAGCAAACATACCGATTGCATTGGTGAAACCGAGGATGAAGGTGAAAATTGGTAAGGTGGCACTTCCGAGTGATGCAGAACGCAGAATGGATGCTAACGGCGCGACAAATAACATGGCAAGAGGCACACGCAATAACAATTTTTGATTTGAGGTAACGTTTTCATCGAATAACCTAAACCATGGAGCGAGCAAAAACCAGCCGAGCAACATCGGAAAAAATGTTGTCGCCATGCGTGGCGAGATTTCGGTTTGATTATGGAATGCAAACCCAATAGAGGTGAGGATGGCAATTGCGATTGCGTCGCCGAGCATGAGGATGTTTTTTTTGTTCATGTTTTACCAAAGTAGGGACACAGCGAAACAATTTATTACTTTAATCATAAAATGCCTTGCTGTGTCCCTACAAAACTTAATCTTCTCTTCGACCTTTTGTCACAATTCGAATCGGTGTACCGATGAAACTATACTCCGCACGGATTTGATTTTCTAAATAGCGTAAATATGTAAAGTGCATTAATGTCGGCTCGTTGACGTAAATCATAAACGTTGGCGGGTCACTTCTCACTTGAGTCCCATAAAACATTTTGAGTGCCCTGCCAGCGTGAGTCGGATGCGGATGTGCATCCTGCGCCCGATGAATAATCTCATTGATTTTGGATGTAGTTAATCGGGCAAGCCGTTCTTCTTGCACGCGTAATGCTAAAGGCATCACTTGGTCAACGCGTTGACCTGTTTTAGCAGAGATATATAAAATTGGTACATACGAAACAAAATTCAAATCCGAAAGGATTTTTTCGGTGTAGGCTTCCATTGTGGTGCTGTCTTTTTCTATCGCATCCCATTTGTTGACTAAGACCACGCAAGATTTCCATTCATCTTTAATAAAGCCAGCAATGTGTGCATCTTGGGCTGTAATTCCAGTGATAGCATCAATCATCAATAACGCAACATCAGCGCGTTCAATCGCTTTGAAAGCACGAATGACACTATACTCTTCCACACCTTTTTCAATTTTGCCACGTCGGCGAATGCCAGCGGTGTCAATCAAGGTAATCGGTAAACCGTTAAATTCAATTTGCATGTCAATCGCATCGCGCGTTGTACCAGCAATCGGACTCACAATCACACGTTCTTTGCCAACCAATTTATTTAATAAACTCGATTTGCCTGCATTTGGTTTGCCAACAATTGCAATTTTTATATTTTCATCTTCTTCATTTTCTGTTTCTTCAGGAAATGAAGCCACTAACACATCTAACAAATCGCCAACATCTGTTCCGTGAATCGCAGAGATGGGATGTGGGTCGCCTAAACCTAATTCGTAAAATTCAGAGGCTTGCTCGCGGCGTTCTCTTGATTCGCATTTATTAACTACCAAAAAAATCGGCGGAGCAAAACTGCCATCTGGCATTTTCTTTTGAGAGCGACGTAAAATTTCTGCCACTTCACGGTCCGGCTCGGTGACTCCGCTTTCAACATCATTGACGAAAATCACCGCATCGGCTTCGCTGATGGCGGCTTGGGCTTGTCTGCGGATATCTTCGATAAAATCCACAGAGCCCACGGATAACGGAGTCTTTCCTCCATGAGTCGGGTCAATGCCACCAGTGTCAATGACAGTAAACAGCCGTCCGTTCCATTCTGAATCGCCAAAGAGCCGGTCACGTGTGGTGCCGGGGGTATCATCTACAATCGCCATTCGTTCACCAACTAAGCGATTAAATAGTGTTGATTTTCCTACATTAGGTCTGCCTACAATTGCAACAATGGGTTTCATAATTTTTTATGGGTTTGGTGTTGGAGTAATGGGTGTAATCACCACTTCAACTGCATTTGGCAAGATTGATTCAACCACAATATTTGAAATCAAAATTTCCACTTTCGGTGTAATTTGATACGTGCCTGCCGTTAGTCCAGTTAAATCTACAGTAGCACGAATTGATTGCCGAGTGAGTGTATCTAACAATGGTAATGGGCCAGACAAAATGACATCTACACTTAATGGAGAGACTATAGCAGTTAAGTCATTTTCTAAGCCGACAACTTCAATAATTTGATTCGCAAGCGTCACGCTTCCTTCAATTGCTGATACGCCCGCTTGCACCAATACGGTTTGTTCTCCAACCACCGAAACACCTTCTGGCAAAATTAATGCTAGCCTTGTATTAATATCATCTTGCGCGTTTTGCAAATCAAGCGGTTGGGTTTCAATCACACCGGGCAAACTGCTCACAAGGTTTGGGTCATTTGAAAACACGGTCACAATTGGCGGGAAGACCGATAAATCTGTTAGGCGATATCCACTAGCCACGCGCCCAATAACTGTAATCTTAACAGCCACATCACGATAGCCACCTTGCTGACTAACTGGCAAAAGCACATGCGCTGAATCGGGTGATAATGTAAGCCCTGTTACTGGTTGCCCTGCTTCATCTAAGATTTCGATATTGAGAGTTTGGTCAAAATTTTCACGAATGCCATTTACATCTACCGTGACTCTAGCACGCATCGCTTTCTCGACCTGCGACTGGGCACCTGCTATGGAAATTTGTACTGGCTCTAAACTGACTTCTCCTACTTGGTAACCAATTGCCACTTCGCCAACAATGCTCAAGTCAACATCCAATGTTTTGCGGATGAGCGGCTCTAGTGTAAACGTTACTGTTTGTGGTGAAATTGAAACCACTTGAATGGGGCGGGCATTGATTTGTAATTGCAAGTCGGATGTGTGTTCGCCAGAACTCATACCAGACACATCAAGAATCACGCGCACAAGTTGAGGGTTTGCATCAATTAATCTCCAAACTGAGGCTGGCGCACGCAAGGTCACTTCAACTGATTTTGGAATTTCACTTCCGAATACCAAATTGGATGATTGGCCAATAATTTCCACTGACACAGCATCAGGCAGTGTGCGGGTTTCGTCCGGGTCTGCAGCTGTGACAGCCGAAATCCATACAGCAATAGATAATGCCAAAGCCCATAAGAACGTTTTGTAATTATTCGCAATCCAACGTAACATTATTTATCTTCTTTTCGTCTTGTTAAACTTGACCATATCTTCGCAAGCAGAGAAGGTTGAAGTTCTTTGCCATTTGGTCTAAAGAAAGCGGTCAGGATGTTTTCTAAACGTTCTGGGTCTAGGCGGCGTAACATGCGCCCGGCATGAGCAATAGAGATAGCCCCCGTTTCTTCTGAGACGACGATAGAAATAGCATCACTATTTTCGGATGTGCCTAATGCGGCACGGTGACGTAACCCCATTTGACGTTCTGGCGTGCGATTCAAAATTCCGCTAGCGGATAAGGGAAGCACACATGCCGCCGCCACAATTTTTGAATTGACGATAACCACGCCGCCATCGTGTAATGGTGTGTTTGGATAAAAAATTTGTAACAACAATTCTGGTGTTACTTTAGAATTTAATTGCACGCCAGTTTGTGAAAATTCTTCGAGATTGTCTAAGCGCTGTAACACAATCAAAGCGCCGTGTTGGCGGGCGGATAATCTGGTAACGGCACTGACGATGGCGCGAAGCGTTTCTTCAAGTGAAGAGTCGGCTGGTTTGACAGAAACAAAATTCCCTGCACGTCCGAGGCGTTCTAACGTCCGCCGAATCTCTGGGGCAAATATCACTGGCAATGCGAGTAATAATGCTGGTAATGAATTTTGAGCAATCCAAGAAAATGCAGGTAAATCTACGAGGCTGGTTAAGAGAATTAATGCAACCACAAGCAAAATCATGCCACGTAATAACGCCATGGCTTGTGTATCTCTTAAGGTGTATAGCAACGCAAAGAAAATCAGCGTGACGAGCAAAATGTCTAACATGCTCAGCCAGCTGATGCGTTGAAATATAAAAAAGAGATTATTTAGAAAATCAGTCACTTTACTTTGGGGCTAGTTATAACAGTTCGAGATTAACCCCAGTTAACTATTATAGAAGCCCAACCTTAAAAATTTTTCTTGAGTACGACTAAATTGGTCTTAAAACTCTATCTTGTCTTAATTGTTTGAAGAACAAACTGCTTCCAGCAGATGTTGATTCAATGGCGGCATCTTGCCAGGCTTGCACGCCTAATGTTTCGGGAGTGCGTTTTTCATAACCCAATTTTTGCCAAATGGTTTCTTGATTTGCAAGTTCGTTCAATGTAAAAATTAATGAGGCTTCACTTTGTAATTCAGCAGACGCTTTTTCAACGCCTTCAATTAATACTTCCAGTGCTTTGGCTGTATCAATATTTTCTTCTAAGAAAATATCACTCGTGCGGGTGACCAAGTTTTCTACTTGCCAACCTGCCACGCCTGCCATTTGGTCGCCGATTTGCAAAAGCATGTAAGCCTTTTCGCCAAATGATTCCATCACATCATCTACCGACATAGTACGTTTGCCTTTGCTTAATCGCGTAATTAATTCTGAAATGATAGAAGCATGTTTTGGTTTGCCTCGTACTACTGTAAAGTCGCCAGTTAATTCTTTGGCAACTTTTACTGGTTTCATTTTTTGAACTGTATCACCACTATCTTTTTCTGATGCGCCGGGTACAATTTGCTTCCACGCTTCGCTCACTTGTTTCCACAAATCGTCATACGAACCTGTATTGGTGATGACCATGTTAGCAACTGTCACTTTTTGACTTTGTGGTGATTGAGAATGAATTCTTTCTAAAGCCTGTTCACGGGATAAACCACGCTTCTTTACTAGGCGGTCAACTTGTGTCTCTTCGGGAGCATTCGTCACCCAGATAGAATCGCACACATTTCGTAAATCACCTTCCAACAACTTAATCGCTTCAATCACAATCACTGATTGGGTTGCTCGTTTCACCAAAATATCTGCGGCTTGACGAACCAATGGGTGAACAATATCTTCTAATTGACGCATGGCTTCAGGGTCACTGAAAACTAAATTGCCAAGTTTGGCGCGGTCAATTTCATTGTCTCTGTTGAGAATCCACTTGCCGAATTTATCAATCACTTGTTGATAGCCCGGCGCGCCTTTGGCATATACTCGATGAGTCAACGCATCAGCATCAATGGTGTAAGCACCCAAATGTTCCAACATGCGACGCACCACACTTTTTCCAGTGGCGATGTTTCCTGTAAGACCAATGACGAATTTTCCGGGTATGTTGCTCAAAGTGAGTTCCTTCAAACTGTTGGAATTTTCTATATTTTACCAAATCTCTGCCCTTCAAACGTTGACTTGACACATTTCTGCATGTATTATCAACTTACCTCAGGTTGGTTGGGCAATCGCGGTTCTGCGTTGACGGAATCGAGGAAAGTCCGCACTCCTATAGAGCACGGCGTCGGATAGCGTCCGGGGCGGGTTCAACCTGCCGGATAAGGGCCACAGAAACAAACAGCACCTTCGGGTGTGATGGTGAAACGGTGGTGTAAGAGACCACCAGCGCGCACAGCAATGTGTGTGGCTAGGTAACCCCCGTCGGGAGCAAGGCCAAGCAGGAGCGATTTCGTCTGTGGACGATGGGAGACTGCTCGTTTCCATACGTACCATTTCCAAGCGTGGGAATGGTCAGCTCCGGGTAGGCTGCATTGAGCGATGTGGCGACACGTCGCCCAGAGAGATGGTTGCACAGATGGCGCGAGTCATTGGACAGAATGCGGCTTATAGACCAGCCTGAGGTGGTTTTGTAAAACTGTAGGTCACGTTTTCAATGTGACACTTTTGATGAACATAATTTTGTCACGCTACAAGCGTGACCTACTTTTATGAAAACTTTACAACTGGCAATTCTTCAAATGCCGGTTTAGCAAATAAATATCCCTGAAACAGAGTCAAGCCTAAATCTTGTAATGAAGCGAGTTCGTCTTTTGTTTCGATTCCTTCTGCGATAACTCTTATATCCAATTCACGGCAAACTTGAATAATGCTGTTGACAATCGTGCGTTTGATGCGGTCTTTATCAATATTGCGAGTCAATGCCATATCTAATTTGACATAATTGGGTTGAAATTTTGCTAGCAAATTCAACCCTGAATACCCCGCGCCAAAATCATCAATCGCAGTTAAGAATCCGCGATGTTTATATTCTTTCATAATGGCATCTAAATGAATCGGGTCGCTGACTTTTTCACCTTCAGTCACTTCAAAAATAATTTTCTCAACAGCAAAATGATATTCTTTTGCGGCTTGTAATGTTGTGCGAATACAAGTTTCAGGTTGATATACTGCGTTTGGTAAAAAATTGATATTCAAAAAAGTTTGCATCCCAAGTTCAGATGCAGTTTTGATGGCTTTCACGCGGCAGGCTTGGTCAAAACGATAACGATTATGTTCATGAACTTGTGAAAGCACCCAACTGGCAGGTTCGTTGTTTGGTCCGCGCACGAGTGCTTCATAAGAAAAAATAGTTTTGTAAGTCATATCAACAATTGGCTGAAATGCCATACTAAAATCAAAGCCGAGCCCGGCACCTGCCGCGCACTCAGCGCAAGAGAGAGGAAAATAACCACTTTCAGTTTTCATGCCTAAATTTTAATAGAATTTTTTTGAAATTGGGAGTATTTGGTTATATGGGAGTTAATTAGAAAAGAAATACGAGATTGTTTTTGTTGCGTTTAATTTTCAGTTATAATTCCGCTCGCTTGATTTGGGGAGGTGCCAGAGTGGTTGAATGGGACAGTCTCGAAAACTGTTGTAGGCTCCGGTCTACCGAGGGTTCGAATCCCTCCCTCTCCGCTATTTATCAGACCTGACAGGTTTTCAAAACCTGTCAGGTCTTTTCATTAATGGTAAGATTCATAAAATGAAACTAAACCTCGCGCTGGCACAAATCAATACCAAGCTCGGAGATGTCGAGGCGAATCTAGCCAAGCATCTTGATTACATCAAGCAGGCGAAGTCCGAAAAATCAGATTTGCTTGTTTTTCCAGAACTTTCGCTAACTGGATATGTGCTACAAGATTTAGTCGCATCTGCCGCACACAAACCAGTGGACGATGACCCGATTTTCAAACATTTGCTCAACGCTTCAAAAGATATCGATTTAGTAGTTGGCTTTGTAGATGAAGATTCCCGTCATCGTTTTTTTATTGCTTCGGCATATCTTTCGGGCGGAAAAACAATTCACGTTCATCATAAAGTTTATTTGCCGACATACGGTTTATTTGATGAAGGTCGCTTCTTTGCTTGGGGTGATAGAGTTCGCGCCTTTGATACACGCTTCGGGCGAATGGGCATGTTGATTTGTGAAGATTTTTGGCATGCTTCGCCTCCTTACTTGCTCTGGCTTGATGGTGCTGACATTATGCTTTTTTCTTCCGCCTCACCTGGTCGCGGACTCAACGACAAAGAAAAACTTGAATCAGCACGTTGGGTAGAACGAGTCACAAAAGCGTATGCCAGTATGTTTACATCTTTTGTTGCTCATTCCAATCGAGTTGGCTATGAAGATGGTTTACATTTTTGGGGTGGAGCCACAGCCTTTGACCCAAATGGTGAAGAAATTGCTCACGGACCTTATAACGAAGAAGCCATTACCTATTCACAATTAGATTTGAATCAACTCCGTCGCACGCGCGCCCGTTTACCTTTATTGCGTGATGAACGAACGAATTTAACAGTATCTGAACTACAAAGAATATTACAAAAATGATTGATACAAATTTAACTATCAATACAGACCTTGCTCGCGAAATATTAACTGGTTTCGTAAAAACAGAAGTCACACGCACGGGTTTATCTCGAGCAGTCATTGGTTTATCAGGCGGAATTGATTCGGCATTGTCTTGTATCTTAGCAGTGGAAGCATTGGGCAAAGATAACGTGCTTGCTGTGCGAATGCCTTATAAAGCCTCTAGCAAAGATTCGCTTGACCATGCTCAATTGTTAATTGACCAACTTGAGATTCCATCCAAAACGATTGAAATTACAGATATGGTCGAACCATTATTCAAACTTGACTCTGAAATGTCAAATATGCGTAAGGGTAATATCATGGCACGTGAACGCATGATTGTTTTATATGACCAAAGCGAAGTATTCAAAGGTTTGGTGATTGGCACAAGTAACAAAACAGAAATTTTATTAGGCTATAGCACGTTATATGGTGATTCTGCAAGTGCTATGAATCCTATCGGTGATTTATACAAAACACAAGTTCGGCAACTTTCTCGCTCAATGAATATTCCATCTCCTATTATTGATAAAGCCCCATCTGCAGATTTATGGCTGGGTCAGACCGACGAAAAAGAATTAGGATTTACCTACGAAGAAGTAGATAAACTTTTATATTTGTTGATTGACCAAAGATATAGCCCCCAAGAAGTGATTGAAGTAGGCTTTGATGAAAAATTTGTTCATGCAGTTATGAATCGCGTTCGGCGTTATCAATACAAACGAATGCAACCGCCCATTGCAAAGGTCAGCAATAGAACAATTGGTTACGACTTTTTATATCTCCGAGATTGGGGAACGTAAATCTTCGTAGGGGCGAGGCATGCCTCGCCCCTACAATAAACAGAATCAACTCTCCCCTTAAGAAAGAAGCGAAAAAACTTTCATGTTGCGCATACCGCCATCGTTACGTCACAAAAAATTTTTCTATCTTTGGTTAGGTCAACTTATATCAATCACAGGAACCCAGATGCAACTCTGGGCTTTATTTTGGCACGTCAGCGAACTCGATAAAAACCCGATTGCATTGGGCGGCATTGGGGTTGCTAGAATTATTCCAATCATTATTTTTTCTTTGATTGGTGGTGCGCTGGCTGATTCTGTTGATAGACGAAAAGTGATGTTTGTGACTCAATCATTCGCCGCGCTTCTCGCACTGACTTTGGGCTTGTTGACTCAATTGGGGCATGTGACTATCTGGTACATTTACGCGATTACTGCACTGCAAGCGGTTGCTGTTGCATTTGATGGACCTTCACGCCAAGCATTGATTCCAAATTTGTTACCCAAAGAAGATTTACCAAATGGCTTTAGTATGACGTTCACATCATTTCAAATTGGTTCAGTGTTAGGACCTGCATTATCTGGTTTTGTGATTGCATTTGCTGGGCAAGAAGCGGTCTATTACTTCAATGCTTTTTCATTTGTGGCAGTTTTATTTGCGCTGTTCTTAATTGGCGATGTGCCACAAAGTTTTGCAGAGAAAACGGCAGGCATTAGCATAGGCGCAATTCGAGAAGGCATTCAATTTATTTTGAGCAAGCCAATCATTTTATCTTCTATGCTAATAGATTTTGTAGCAACATTTTTTGCATCGGCAAGTACTCTAATGCCAATTATTGCAAAAGACGTTTTGAAAGTAGGCGTAGTGGAATATGGCTATCTTTCTGCCGCACAAGCAGTTGGGGCAGTGATAGTGGCTGTTATCATGTCTCAAATTAAGCAAATCAGAAAACAAGGCTTAATCTTTTTAGGTTCGGTGATTGTGTTTGGAATTGCTACTTTAGTTTTTGGCATCACTTCTTCATTAATTGTGGCATGGATTGCAATTGCAACCACAGGCGCGGCGGATGGAGTTAGCACGATTATTCGGAATACGATTCGGCAATTGCAAACCCCCGACCATATTCGTGGACGCATGACGAGCGTGAATCAAATTTTCTTTATGGGCGGACCACAACTTGGTGAAGTGGAAGCAGGGGCTGTGGCTCAAATCTTCGGCGCACCATTTGCAGTTGTCACTGGCGGCATTGGCTGTATTGTCGGTACGATATTGGTGGCTTGGAAATATCCGCAGTTATTAAAATTCAATGGTGATGAACCAATTGAAGCAGGTGAAACTTCTACGCCATCCACTGGTGCTTCAATTATGGTTAATCGTGCCAGAAAACCGTAGGGCGTGATTTTAGGTATAGATTTTATTCAGGTTCCATAGAAAAATGTAGTGGATAATTTTCAAGGCGGGCGGCGAAATGCGCCCTGTTAATTCTATTCTCTGCTTCACTTTGTGGAAGAGTTTGCACATAGGCATTGCCGTTGATGTGCGCCGTGAGCATGATTTCTGCGGCTTTGTCGTTGCCGAGAAAGAAAATTGTTTTGAGTACATGTACGACAAAATCCATTGGCGTGACATCATCATTATGAATGATGACGCGATACAACGGCTCAAGTTGTGTTTCAGTTTCTTCGATAATTTCAATTTCAGGTATGGCTTGATTCATTTTTTATACCGCTGGTCGAGTAGATTGAGGCGATAGCCGAAATCGTACCGAGACCACTATGTTTCACAAATTATTTAACTTACTAATTTCATCATCACTTAAAGCAATTTCTGTCGCCTCAAAATTTTCTTGAATATGTTGCAGATTTGTTGACATTGGAATAGTAATAATGTTTGGTTGTGAAACCACCCAAGCCAGTGCAATTTGAAAAACAGTTTTGTTATGTGCTTTGGCAATGGCTTCTAAAGTTTTATTAGAACGCACATTGCCTTTGTCTAATGGCTCGTAGGCGGTGAGAAAAATATTGTTTTGTTGGCAATATTCCAATACACCGTTTTTGACATACGAACGGTCTGACAAACTATAAGGCACTTGATTAGTAACGATATGTGTTTCAGAAAGTTCTTGAGCTTGTTTGAGAAGTTTCAAATTGAAATTACTTACGCCCAAATGTTTTACTTTTCCATCGTTTACCAATTTATTCAACGCACGAAATGTGTCTTCATATTTGTTTCCAACTGAATGCCAGTGGATGAGATACAAATCAATATACTCCATTCCTAATTTCCGCAAACTTTTTTCACAGGCATGAAGTACATCATCATATCTTAAATGAGATGGCATGACTTTGCTAGTGATAAATAAATTTTCACGCTTTATTCCTGATTCACGAATCGCTTGCCCAAGCAATTCTTCACTATGTCCGCTGGCATACATTTCGGCGGTGTCAAAATGAGTGTAGCCAACATCTAATGCTGAACGAAGCGCAATTAGATGAGCAGAATCAAGTTTCGGGTTCGGAGTCGAGTCGCCACCAATATTCCAAGTGCCGAATCCAATTTTGGGAAGAGTTACGTTTGAGAGGGTTTCGTATTTCATGTCTCTATTTTAACCTTAATCTTATCCATATTTGTCCTTTGCATCTGCACAATTTCTGCACAATTGAAAAGTATCTTTAGGGAAAATAAATTTAGGAGAAATACTATGAACGTAATTCAAAACTTTTGGAAAAATAAAACTTTACGAAATGTGAGCATCATCATTTTGGTGGTTATCATTTTGCTTACTTTGCCGCGTGTGTTCGCGCCTGCCAATGCAAGCGAGGCAACTACAAAGGCACCCGCAGAAGTGATTTCAATTGAATTAACAGAAACCATTGAAGCCTCTGGTTCGTTGCAAGCGCAACCGTTTGCTAGCCTCTCTTGGAAAACAAATGGTGTAGTGGAATCGGTGAATGTGGAAGTGGGTGACTTTGTAAAAAAAGGTGACGTTCTTTTGATATTACAACCTGACAGCACCTCTGCGTCTATTATTTCGGCTCAAGCTGACCTGATAACTGCTCAAGAGGATTTGGAAGATGTACTCTCTTCGGGTACGGGTCTGGCTCAAGCGGCTATTGACTTGAAAGAGGCACAAGAAGATTATGACAAAGCAGTTAATTATTTGAAATATTTGCAAACAGACCAAAATGTTCCACAAACTTTATATACTGCTAAATTAGTTCAAACTCGTAATGGTTGGGAATATAAATATGAATCAAAGAATTTCAAAGGACCTGCTCCTAAAGAATGGATTTTAGATGCTGAAAATGATTTGGCATTGAAAAAAGGTTTGTTAGAAGATGCTCAACGTGATTATGACCGATTGTTAGCAGGAGAAGAGTCCAATGAAGTGTTGGCGGCACGCGCAAAAGTAGATGCGGCACAAACAACGGTCAATTCGTTATATATCATCGCGCCATTTGATGGGCAAGTTTTATCAGTAGATAATCGCGTAGGTGATTCTGTCGATGCAAATGAGTTATCTGTTAATATGGCAAATTTGAATCAGTTGTACGTTGAAACGCAAGTGGATGAATCAGATATTGCGAATGTCAAATTGGGCAATCAGGCTGAGGTCACGTTAGATGCGTTGAACGGCGTTGTGTTTACAGGTCAGGTGACATCTATCAATCCAGTGGGTGAAGTTGTATCGGGTTTGGTCAAATATTCAGTGCGTGTTGATTTAGATAAAGTGGATGAAGAAGTTTTCTTGCCATTGGGTGCTACTGCGAATGTGACGATTCAAATCACAGATGCAACTGCAACATTGGCTGTGCCGATTACGACTATTCATAATGATTCACAAGGCGAGTATGTTTTGGTGATTCAAAATGATGGCACAACAAAACGAGTTGAGATTGTAAGTGGCGCAATTGTGGATGATTATGTTGCAGTGAGTGGTGATTTACAATCTGGGGAGACATTGAAAATTAATGATGGCACAAGTTTTTCAGCACCGAATCCGTTTGGAGGTGGTGAATGATTCAAACAGAAAATTTAACAAAAGTGTATCAGATGGGTGATAGTGAAGTGCGTGCATTAGATGGCGCGAGTTTCACAATTGAAAAAGGTGAGATGCTTTCAATTATGGGACCCTCTGGCTCTGGTAAAAGTACATTGATGTCTATTATTGGTTGTTTGGATGTGCCATCGAGTGGAAGTTATATTTTGGATGGTGTTTCGGTTGAAAATATGGATGAAACAAAATTAGCCGAAATTCGTGGCAGAAAAATTGGGTTTGTGTTTCAACAATTTAATTTATTGGCGCGTACTAGTGCTTTAGAAAATGTGATGTTGCCACTTACGTATGCAGGTGTTGCTGGAAAAGAAAGACAAGACCGTGCTTTCAAAGCATTAGAAAAAGTTGGGCTTGCTGAAAGAACACATCATGCACCGAATGAACTTTCGGGTGGTCAACAACAACGTGTGGCGATTGCGCGTGCTTTAGTAAATGAGCCTGCGATTTTGTTAGCCGATGAACCCACAGGTGCATTGGATAGTAAAACAGGCGTTGAGATTATGGATTTGTTTCAGCGTTTGCATGAGGAACAGGGTCAGACTGTAATTTTGGTAACGCATGATTCGCATGTAGCAAAACATACCAAACGAATTATCAAAATTTCGGATGGCAAAATTGTTTCGGATGAAATGAATAAAAATCCACTCAAAGCAGGTGCGAAGCGTGAAGAGGAATAAATTATTAACCGCCAAGAGCGCAAAGGTCGCTAAGAAAACTTTTTAATTAAATCTTTGCGTTCTTCGCGTGCTTAGCGGTAAAAATAATTGGAGAATTAATATGTTGTTTTCAGAAAATTTCAAAATTGCGATCCGTGCTTTGCGGGCAAATAAATTACGTTCGATTCTTACGATGTTAGGCATTGTGATTGGTGTTGCGACGGTAGTGGCTTTATTATCTATTGGCGAAGGTGCAACGGCTAGCATTACGAGTCAGATTCAAAGTTCAGGTTCAAATTTATTGACCGTATCGCCTGGTAGGATGCAACAAGGTCCACAGAGCAATGGCTCGCAGGGACAAAGCTATTTATATTATGCTGATTATCAAC
>JAEURG010000078.1 GCA_016789345.1 Anaerolineales bacterium
GGCACGTTCTATTGCAGAGCAAAATGAGATTACTTGTATAGGGGTATTAGGGTTTCTCGTTATAGCCAAACAAAAAGGTGTGATTAAGAAAATTAAACCTTATATTCAGAGATTAGAGGACTCTCCAATTTATTATGGAGATGAATTATTAAAGAGGGTTCTTCAAATTGCTAAAGAATAGTTAATTCTCTAATGCATTCTCCAACCCAAAGCCGCTTACTACAATTTACGGGATGTTTTATAGCAGACATGACATGTCTCACACAAAACTTGACAAACCATAAGCTATGTCTGCGCAGGAGTTATGATTAATCATGGCATCAATGAGACATGTTATGTCTTGTCGCTACTCCTCTGGTACACCATTGACCAAATATACCTATACGGGGCAATATTCGTATGTAGGTGACTTTGGTTTGCATTACTACAACGCCCGTTGGTATGACTCGTCACTGGGACGCTTTGCTCAGGCGGATACGATTGTGCCTGAAGAGAGTCAAGGAGTACAGGCATGGGATAGGTTTGCATATGTGAATAACTCGCCTATTGTATATAATGACCCAACAGGACATTGTATAATTTTATGCATTATAGCTATTGGGGCAGTAATTGGTGCTTCTGTTAATGTTTATACCCAATATCAAGAGACAAAATCGATGGAAAACATAAATTGGGGAGAAGTTGCGGTTGCAGCTGGAATAGGAGCCGTAGCAGGTGCAGTCGCAGCTGTTATTATTGTTCCGGCGGCTACAGCCGCTGGAACAACAGCCGCAGCCTATACGGGTTCAACTTTTATTGGGATAGCAACTGAGTTAACACTTGGCAGTTTTATGGCAGGCACGTCAAATGTACTGCTATCAAATACACAAAGAGCAGCAACAGATGCTATACATGGCGAACAAGTCACATTAAGTAGCATTACACATGATTTTAATGAAAACTATGAGACTGATATGTTTTATGGAGCATTTGGATATGGTGTAGGTTGGCAACTAGGCCGAATTGGAAATCAATTTTGGAAACCGTCAACTATTATTGGAAATCCAAATATATCTAACCCTCTTTGGGGTCCCGGAAACTTATTAAATCCAAATCCTACTCAAGCCATTGCGTCTGGCATTGCTGGATCTGTTGCTGAAACAGCCTCAAATTCTACAGTTCTTCAATCCATTTTTTATTCAGTCCCTAAAAAGAAAGGAACAGTTCTAGCTTATTAGCATCAATAATATAGAAATATATGAAAATCTCGAACAAAATAGATAAAGCTCTAACTAAAATAATTACCTATGGTCATATTCCCGCTCTACTAATTTGTAGAGTAAGTTATTTGTTATTTGGCGAAAACAAAACTCTTTATGAATCATTACTTCAACTGGGGCTCGAGGTTGGAAATTTCATCATAATAGCTATCTTTGGTTTCCTACTGTTTTTTATATTTCTAACACTTCGAAAGATATTCACTAAAAAACTATGATGGTGAGGGGAAGCGTGTAAAATCTGTATTGACTACCAATGTTGGAAGTACAACCACTTATTTTGTTGGAACTCACTATGAAGTCACAGGTAGTGAAGTGACTAAATACTACTACGCAGGGACACAACGAATTGCCATGCGGAAAAACGGCACATTGACCTACATCCTCAGTGACCATCTCGGTTCAACCAACATGATTACAGATTCTTCGGGCAATGTGATTTCCGAAACCAAATACAAAGCCTGGGGTGAGACTCGCTATTCATCTGGTACAAGCCCAACGGAATATACTTACACAGGACAATACTCTTACGCCAATGACTTTGGTCTCATGTTCTACAACGCCCGCTGGTATGACCCATTACTGGGACGCTTTGCTCAAGCGGATAGTATTATTCCAAATGGTGCACAAGGACTTGATAGATACGCCTATACCTTTAATAATCCAATAATTTATACTGACCCGTCAGGTCATGTCCCTGTGGATTGTCTAGGAGGAGATGGGTATTGTGGTTCCAGTAAAATGCCATCGGTAATTAAGCCAGATCACATAGATCGAGAAATGCTTAAGGAAACACGATATGGTGAAGAAGTATATGATTTTTATGTAAGGCTTTTTAATAATCCAGATGGCTGGTGGTGGCAGGAGTATGGTTATGATGGACATTTTTCAGCTTGGGAATTTATTGGAATGATGTATGGTTACGAATTGGATGTTGTTGTATCTGACCCTGTACACTACAACAATGCATACCCATTGTATATGGAGGCTATGGTAAGAAACTCGCGAGAATATTGCGAAACGTTAGGGTGTGACGCATCAACACTCACAGGAGCGTTTATGCATCTATCTTACTATAGCGAATCGACACAAAATCGAGCAGAATCTATTACTCCAGATATGTATAACTTAAATAGTAACAGAATTTCAGGAGGAGCAGATTTGGCTAGTGCGATTCGTAACCCTTCAACTTTTGGACATCCAGAGTGGAACGAAGGCTTTGCTTTTGATAGGCCATATGCAGTTGGTAATGAATCGCTTCTTAAGAGAATACCGCAGTCGTGGTTGTACAAAATACCTGGTGGTGATCCAATGTATATATTGAGTGGGTGTCAAGCACGAGTTGCTTGGGGTGAAAAGAATTGGAAATGTAAATGAGATGGTTTGGAGACTACCTATGAAAATTAAAGTGTTTGTAAACCTACTCTTCTGTTTTGTTTTGGCTTGTACCGCAGAACCGATTATTATGCCAGTAACCTCAACATCAACCACCACAATGGATATAAATCCAACTCTAACAACAACTCCTTCTTTAGATTGTAAAATTACTTTTGAAACGATTTCTAAGCAAAACCTAATTGATGAGAAGTTGCTGTTATCTGGGATTCTATACAAACCTAATCATTTATCAGTTTCACCATCCTATATATTCGACTTGAAATCTGGGGAGTACGTTCCAATTTTACAAGATGAAAACAGACAGATTCTGGATACGACGTTTGCTGTTTCATCCAATGGCCAATATTTGGCATATGTGGATATTGATTTAAATGAAAATTCAAATGCAAGCACGATACTTCATATAGTAAATGCGAATGGTGTTGAAGAAAATAAATTTCTATTAGGCTTTAGACCAGGAAATGCAAAATGGATTAATGATAATGAGATGTATATTGAGAAAATTCAAGAAAACCTAGACGCCATTACCGACAAACCTGATGCTGGCTTATTAATAATTAATAAGAATGACGGCAAAATTTTAGAAGTGCCAAATGAATACCCTGGTCAATGGAATGGAGATAACTTATTTTGGGATTTCACATTAAGCCGAGTAGTCTTTAATTCTAGTTTTACTAGGGTGATTTATCCAACTTATGTAGATCCAAATCGCATAATAAGGTTAGTTGATACAGAAAATAATCAAGTTGTAGTTGATATACCTACAACTGATTATGGAAAATTCCCCACTTGGTCTTATGATGATAAAAAATTAGCTTATGTAACTCAGATGAAGCAAGAAGCTAGTTGGAGTGACTATCAGGACGAGATTTTTATCGTTAGTGATGTTGGAGACATCTCTCAAGTTACAAGTATAAGTGAAAGCACAAATTACTCTTACATCACTGGTCTCGCATGGTCGCCAGATAATCGGTATATAGCATTTTGGGTAAATAATTCAAATTGGGAAGAAGGCTATAAGGGAGTGCATCTGTCTATAGTAGATACTCAAACTAAAGATATTTCTCAATACTGTAATTTTAAAGGAATAGATGGCAAGGAGTATATACCTTTGTCAGGAAATCCTATTTGGTCTCTTGACGGAAAACATTTAGCATTAAACCTAGTAGATAGAGAAAAAGAAGAACAAAATATTGTTATTATCTTTGATATAGCATTAGAAAAAGCATATCACATCGCAGACGAATTTTTAGCAATTGGCTGGATGAAATGATTCCAATTACTTTGTCGGCAATCACTACGAAGTGACCAATGGAGTCGTGACCAAATACTACTACGCAGGAAGTCAGCGAATCGCCATGCGAAAAAACGGCACATTGACTTACATCCTCGGTGACCATTTGGGTTCTACTTCGTTAGTCACTGACTCAAATGGCGTTGTGATTTCCGAAACCAAATACAAAGCTTGGGGTGAGATTCGCTACTCGTCAGGCACAGAACAGACAAAATACACCTACACTGGACAATACTCTTACACAAATGACTTTGGTCTCATGTTTTACAATGCAAGATGGTATGACCCGTCACTGGGTAGATTCGCTCAGGCGGATACGATTGTGCCGGGTGGAAGTCAAGGGTTGGATAGGTATAGTTACACTTTTAATAATCCAATAATTTATACTGACCCATCTGGTCATTGCGGAATTGAAACCGACAAAAATGGCAAAGAGACTGTTGGCAAACTAGATTGTACCGCCAAGGATATTGCCAAATGGTCAATGGAATATAGATTGCGTTGGTTTAAGTTATTTACTGCCTTGACAGGTGCGGATGATTGGTTTCACAACATAGAAGGGATTATAGAATCTTTTGATGAAAATGGTCTCGGTGAAACATCTTCTGGTGAAGGAGCAGATGATTGGCTTTCATGGACAGATGCTGCATTACTAGAAAGTATTCAAAATGGTTATTTAGGTGGCACTGGAAATGATGCGGAAAAAGGCTGGAATAATTTCTTCCAAGCATTCAAAGATGATCCTACGGATCGCGCACGATTGAAAGAACTTTGGGGGGAGGCAGAAGAAGCTGGAATTGAGTATGGTGAAGTAGTAGCAAAAGGATATGGTCATCCTGAAGCTCCAGATTACCTTAAGGATTTTCTATTTGTTGGAAATACTTATAGAAAAATAGCAGGCGTACCTTATGGTGGCGAAATCTTAGGATCTTATGTTGGTGCTTATGCTAGTTATCTTGCTTGTGGGCCATTATGCGTAACTGGTGGAGCACTATTAGGCTGGAATGCTGGAGGTGCGGCAACATACCCAGGCACAGATGTAGGCGGGCATCACCCCGTATATTACATATCCAATTATCTTATAAATAATTAGAGGAGGTATCAAATGATAAAAAAATATGTATCCTTTTCATTAGTATGTGCTTCTATTATTTTTATATTGACCAGCTGTAGTCAAGTAGAATCTGTTCGTAGTATTAAAAGAAAAATGAATTATCCACTTGCAGATTATACAAGTCTAGGCTGGATTTCTAAAACAGAACTTGCTGCATTTGTTCCAAAAGAAAAATACGGCAGTGTGATAGGTTATTACCTTGAGGATGACAAGCATTTTTACCAACTCAACTTGCCCTTATCTGTACCTGAACTTGACTGTAAAGGTGTTGATGATATTGGATATACTCAACCATACATCTTACCAAATGGATTATTAGGACTTATAAATGGATGTACATCTAGACCCGTATCTCTGGACCCTACCATAAAACGTGACTACATGGTTGCTTACGATTTTCAAACTCAAAAGGTTGAGTTCCTTGTTAAACAGCCTCTACCAAATTATTTATCAAATGGCTATACATGGAGTCCTGATATGAAATTAGGGCTTATGCAAATATATGGAGGTCTCAATGGAACAATCTATTGGATGTCATAAGATAAAGTTTATCCTGTAGATTTTGCCATTAGCGATGGAGAACGTACATTCTTTCCTGCTGATGACTTCCCACGCTTTAAATCTGACTCGGAAACGCAAGGGATCGTGTTTTCTCCAGCATGGTCTCCAGATGGAAAGACAATTGCTTTTTTTGTAACACTAGACTCCATTGGGCGAAGGGGTTTTAGTCGAGCAGAAGGTGAGTACAAGATATTCTTCATGGATCCCAACGAACAAAAGCCATATCCAGTCATAGGTGGAATAAATCCTTCCTCATTGTTAGTTTGGTCACCTGACAGTAAATGGCTTGCGTTTATAGGTGAATATGGAATATTCAAAACTCAAGGGCTATGGTTGTATTCTGTTGATGAAGATAAAATTTTCTTTGTAGATGGTGGAGATTTTGATGAGATTGCTTGGTCTCCTAACGGGAAAACGATTGCAGCAACATTATGTGACCCTAATAATACCGAAGTTCTTTGTGAAGAATATGAAATATGGGAATATGATGTGATTTCGATTTATAAATAAATTTATAGCAAGTAAATCAAGTTGCGGAAGTTTGTTAAGTGACATTTTGCAATGCAAAATCACTTGTCAATTGGGTGAGGCTTCCGAAGTCTTACGCGAAACCTGATATGTAACAAATCATTTACGAAATATGTAAAATAGATTTCTCAACCTTGTTGCCAACCTTAAGAGTCCTACGCCAACTGCTATTATCATTCAAAGAAATCCAACGGCGTTCTTCAGTGCGGTAAAACCAATCTTTATCTTGCTGAAAGTGCACTAAAACGCCACTGGTTTCCCAAATATTCAAAATTTCATTACTGTGCGCATGTGTATCATCAAAATCAGTCGTAGCACGTTGTCCCATTTCACTATACAACTCATTCAGTTCAAGCAGAAGCGAATTAATTTCAGGGGTAAGATGACTCACCTTTAATCCAACCCGCTTGGCTTCCTCAAACAAAATCGGATACCCATGTGAGGGATACTTCGCATTCAAAGCGTTTGCAATTCTATCTTGCGTTTTTTCATCTTTAATGTGATACGCCAATAATTCTTTGCACAACATAATAGACAATGATTCGGCGCGGTCAACTGCCCCAATTACCAACGGATGCACATGCTGAAACAATTGCTGATACGGATTCTCGCTTCTATCTGACCGTTGAGATTGCCACAGTTTCACCACCCTTGTCAACTCGTCAAGCGACACGCTAACGCGGTCATTATCACGGTCAATCGGCGAAAGCGCGTGAGTCAACGAAGTATCTACGGGCGTTAAATACGCCATTGGTCCCATATAAATTTCATTTGCACCCAATGTAATCATTGTAGCGGCAGAAGCACATTCTAGCGGAATAACAGCGATGACTTTGTCACAATATTGGCGAAGCAAATTCACCAAACGCAAAGAGGCTTGTCCATTTCCGCCACTTGATTTAATGAACAGATAAATTTTTTGTTGATGCCCAATTTTTTCTAGCAATTCAAACAAAGCCAATATATCATCATGGCACACGCTTCCACGTGGGTTGTTGAAATAAGTTATCAACGTGCCACCTAATTTTTTATTCAACTCTTTGATGATGGCTTGCGTTTTGTCAAAAAGAATAGGAGGTTGCTTTACTTTGTTTTTTGAATTTGATTCCATTTGTTTCTCTCCTTTTGCTTTATTATGAGATTACTTTTTCCCGCGAGACCAAAACCACCCCCCTGCAAAACCCAATGCCTGCCCGATTAACGTCGTGCTAACAACGCCTATCAAACCAGTCTCTAACAACCAAGTTGAAATGCCGAAGATTCCAAAGGCTAATACATTGTACGCCAATAAACCACCCAGCAAAATCCCCAGCGACCAACGTATCGCAGATGCACGTTGGGCAAATTGTGAAGAGACAAAAAAGGTCAAACCTGCAATCATCATAATCATAAACATCGAAACCAGCCAAGCCGGGAATTTAGGATAGCCTTGCGATGAGATATATGGGTCTTCGGCTTCTTCTATTTCCGCTTCAGGCGTAGATTCAATAGATTGCGTTAGTTCAGGCACAACTACCGTGACTGCTACTGAGCCTGTTTGTGAAACATCCAATTGCACAACTGAAGATATTACTGCAGGCTCACTAGCAACTTTAATTTCGAGCAAGCCTGGTTTATCTAAACCAAATGAAGCACGCGCCACACCTTGCGTAGTCACTGATTCAACTTGTTGCAAAATGCCACCGCCTTCACCAGTCAGCACCATTGAAAATTGCACCACTGTTCCATCAGGCACGGGGTTGCCATTGCCATCTAAAATGATGCCCGTACGAATTGCAATTGTGTCACCAATTTGAAAGAGCGGAATCGGAGTCGGCTCAGGCGTGGTGAAGTTATCTGAAACAGGAGCAGGCGGCAGGTCTAGTGAGAGCGAGATAATTTGATTAGGGTCAGGTGCCATTACTTGAATCAAATCATAATTGATAGCAGAAACCGAAACAGGAGATGCACCTGATGGAGTTAATTCTTGAAATAGCAAGCGCACAGCCACATCTACAAATTGCGGTTGCTTGCTATACAAAGCATAATAAGCAGTGAAGCGCGAGAGTGTGGTGGTATCAAAATAATATGGCGCACCGAAAGAAAACAAAATAAGATTCTTGTTTGAAAATAATGCGGGTTTTTCACGTAACATGCGGCTGATGAGTGCGGTTTGCGATTTTGAATTATCGGTAATTGAAATAATGACCCAATCGGCAACACTTAAGTCATCTGCTACAAATGAATTTTCATCAGGTAAATCTAAATAGGCTTGCATGTTTTCAAATGAATAAGATGACAAGCGAAATTCTTCTACTTGATTGCCGCCTTGCGGACCATATAATCTTAAGATAGCAGACTGTAACGCATCGGTCGCTAGTAAAGTTTGTTGCTGGCACGTGGAGCATTGTTTTACGCTGACGGTATCTGTAATAAAGACCAAACGCTCATTTGGTTGTGGTGGTTGCGGCAAAATAGAAGCAAGGTCTTGCAAATTTGGGCTAATGAGTGTGGCAGAATTTTGCGCCACAGTAAATGTAATATCGTTTGCAGTTTGAAAAGTAGAAAGGTTGATTTCTGGTTTCAGAATATTGTTGATTGTAAAACTTTTATATAACTTTAATTTAGCAGTCAAAATTCGTGCCACCGAAGCATCAACCCGTTGGGCAAAGGCGGTATCTTCTTTATATTTTTGTGCGAAAAATTCCAATACACGAATAGTAGTGGTGTAGGTATCAGGTGCATCAGTTGATTTGATATTGCCAAGGTACAGTAAGTCATTGCCTGCTAAGAAAGCATCTCGTGCGGCATTGCGGGCTGAGAATTGCCCTCCGCCAGAAACATAAAACTCGCGCACAGAATCTGCGCCAATATTATCGCTGACCAATAATCCGCCGTTTGAATACCAAGTTGTAAATTGTGGTAACGAAATAATTTGACTCAAGGCTTGCGGGTCTGAACTGATGGGGCGTGTGGTGGCGCGAATGTTTCCTTGAAACCCCTGATAACGAATATGTGAGACCAATAAACCATCTACTGTGCTACTGGCAACACTGGAATTACCCGTGACAGCAATAAACGGAGCAAGTTCAATTTGTTTTAATTGTTCTAAAGATTTTCTAACTGTTGAAACTTCAACATCGGGCAAACGGTCAGCACCGCCTGCACCGGGGAAATGTTTTGCAATCACCAATATTTGATTTGCACTACCTTCATGCAACCCCTTAACATAAGCCCGCCCCATTTCACCTACCCAAAAAGGGTCGCCACCAAAAACTCGCGTTCCTAAATCACCGCCAGCAGAAGAGGGATTCTCCAATACATCTAATGAAGGACCGAAATATAAATTGAATCCAAGTGCGGCTAATTCACGTCCGCGCACTTGAGCAACCTGCTCTGCATACGAAACATCCCATGTGGCACCAATTGCCATTTCACTTGGCAAAGGTGTTACGCCGTTTAAGATTTGGTCTGTTGGATAGCCATCACCTTCTTGCGCAATGCCAATAAACAACGGCACATACGAAGAATTTCCGCCTAATGTATTTTCTGATTCTATCGTTTGTAAGTTCTTAATCAAAGCATGGGTTTGAATCAGCGTATCTTGATTTGTAAAATTATCATTCCCTGCTGAAAGTACCACACCACCTACGTAATACTTTGTGATGAGGCTGTAAATTTGAGATGCCTCTGTGCTGTCAGTGCCATTAAATGAAACCAGAAACAACTGTCCCACTTTTTCTTCGGGAGTCATGTTGTTCAACAAAACCCGCACGGCGGCAGGCGGCGTGGGGGTTTGAGCAGATACTAGGTTTGGTGTAAGAGATAATAAAAAAGTAAATAATAAAATAATTCGGATAAACTTCATATTTCACACTTATAACACAAGTTTATCCCGTCATTGCGAAGAGTATTGAAATCAAGACGAAGCAATTTTACGAGTAGTAACAAGGCTTGCTTTATTATTCTAGAGATATTCTTCATCAAAAATCAATCTGTGAGTTGTAACGGGAGGAGTTAGTTTATCACGCTATAAGCGTGGCTTACATTAATGATTCAACCGCTTGCCTAAAGATTTTCGTATGGTAATCTACGTCTTCCTCTGTGGTTTCAGGCGAGATTAATGCCATGTTGTGAAAGGGGGTCATTAATATTCCGCGATTCAAAGTGTATAGGTGCATGTATCGGTCAAGTTCGTGGTCTATGGTGGCATGGGCTTCACCACCGTTTTTGGGAGGAGTTGGGCGAAACCAATATTCAGAACGGTTGCCAAGTTGTTTCACAATCCATGGAAGTTCAAATTCTTTAATAACTTCTTCCACACCTGCTGTAAATTTTTCTTGTAGGGCAATTGCTTTTGTATAAAAATCTTCTGTTAATACATTTTGTAAAGTGGCTTTCATCGCCGCAATGGATAAGGCATTGCCTGCCAATGTGCCACCAATGCCACCGACATCGGCATCATCTACGTTAAGTTTTTCGGCAAAGGCTTGAGATATTTCTTCGTTGAAACCATAGACAGCGGCGGGCACTCCTCCAGCGAGAGGTTTGCCGAGGGTTAAGAAATCAGGTTGAAGGTCAAATGAAGCGGTGTATCCGCCAGGCGATGTGCAGATGGTGTGAGTCTCATCAATGATTAAATATGTGCCATATTTGCGAGTCATCTCACGAAGCGCATCGTGATAGCCTTTTTGCGGATGAATGATTCCGATGTTGGTCATCACGGGTTCGGCGAGTACAGCGGCAACATCACGCGCGGATAAAGCAGTTTCTAATGCGCCAATATCATTGAACTCAATTACTTTTGTGGTTTCGCGCGGGTCAACTTGTGGACCCATGTTGTTGGGTCGTGACATGGGCGTGCCTTCTTCATCAAGCGTGATAAACGTTTCATCAACAGAACCATGATAACAATAATTGAAAACTAAAATCTTTTGTCTGCCTGTAATGAGACGCGCCATGCGAAGTGCAAAACGATTTGCATCGGTGGCAGTGAGTGCAAATTGCCAATATGGAAGTTTGAAGCGGCGTTGCAACTCTTCGCCTACCCAAATCACATCTTCATACGGAAGCATGAGTGTAATGCCTTTTTCAATTTGATTTTTGATTGCATCAACCGTTGCGTTTGGTGAATGACCCGTCATTGCGCCAGTATCACCGAGACAAAAATCAATATATGAATTTCCATCTACATCAGTGAAGTGTGCGCCTTTCGCCTCTTTGACGAAGACTGGGAATGATCCTGCCCAGCGAATCATCCACAACATGGGAACGCCACCGTGTAAAGATTTTCTGGCACGTTGATATAACTCAAAAGATTTAGGATGTGTTTTATGAAAAAGTGATTCTTCTTTTTCGAGCAAAGATTTTAATTTTGTGCGGTTTACAGAGTTTGCCATGTTGTCATCCTTAAGGTGGGGTTGCCAAAGTGTGTGAAGAGTTGTATATTATCTCTTAATGCTATGGGATATAAAGTAATCTTGCTTGTTTACCTCGGAGAAACCAAATATGAATGAATTTTCGCTGGCTGAATTACTTGATTCAATTGGACCAAATACAAATTTTAAGTTATTTCCTTATTATGCCAAATGCTTTGATTTGATTCCTTCTACAATCAAGATTCACTTGCAAGAAGATGGCACACAGGAAAAAGCCACCAAAATTTTAGAAGAACTTGACCTTGGCAAGTATGCATTTGAACCCGTGCTAAAAAACTGGCGGACTGAGAATTCAAAAGACGCGCAACCTTCGGAAGATTTTGTGTATGAATATGTTTTCAAGAGTGAGTCACATCAGATGCTGATTCATTTTTTGGCACAACGTAATTTTATTCAAATTCATTTTTTATACAATTTACATGACCTTGAAACCGAAAAATGGATTTTAGAAGTTAATCACAGTTTGCGTGCCAAATACGGCAGTGAGAAGAAACCTGGCTTTAAGGTCTTAGTCTCGAGCGAAGGCAGATTTTATACCGATGACATTGACACAATTGACTTTGAGTCAGTAGATATTAATGAATTATATAACGATGACTTTGTAGAAGTAGACCAAATCATTTCGCAGTCTTTGCAAAAGAATGAATCGGGGATGATTCTTTTGCACGGTGAACCCGGTACAGGAAAGACGACTTATATTAAGCATTTGATTTGTAAACATACTGATAAGCAATTTATCTTCATCCAAAACGATTTCGTGCGGGATTTGTTAAATCCGTCTTTTGTGTTTTTCCTTTTGCAAAATAAAAATTCAATTTTGTTAATTGAAGATGCTGAAAAAGTTGTGATTTCACGCGAGAGTTCTTCGAATGATTCAGTTGTTTCTACTATTCTGCAATTGACCGATGGTTTATTCAGCGATTATCTCAACATCAAAATCATTTGTACATTCAACACTAATATTGAAAGAATTGACAAGGCTTTGTTGAGAAAAGGCAGAATGATTGCGAAGTATAAATTCACAGCCTTATCTGCTGATAAAACGCAAGCACTTGCTACAAAGATGGGCTTTGAAAATGTGACAGGTAGTATGACTCTAGCAGATATTTTCGGGGCAGATAAAAAAGATTTCAAAGATGCGGAGAAGAAGGCGATTGGGTTTAGTGATTAGTTTTTTTTAGTCTAAAAAGACTAAAAGATCTAAATAGTCTTATTGGTCGAAACGAGTGACAAGTGTTTTGTACAACTTGTTACTCGTCTCTTATTTTATATTACTTTTACTTAATCACTTCTTTCAAAGAATCACTAAATATTTTCAAACCGTCATTAATTTGTTCGGTAGTGACATTCAAGGGTGGAATCCAACGTAGAGTATTGTCATAAGTTCCACAAGATAAGAGTAGCAAACCTTTTTCTTCGGCGGAATGAATCACATCTTTGACCAATTGCTTGGCTTTGGCTTGTTTTCCATCTACGATAAATTCTGTACCAACCATTAGACCTTTTCCGCGCACGTCACCAATTTGTGGATATTCCTCTTGCAATTTTCGCAAGCCTGTCATTAATTGGATTCCTTTATCTGCGGCATTTTCAATCATTTTTTCTTCACGCATCGCACGGATGGTAGCGGCTCCAGCCGCACAAGCAATTGCATTTCCGCCGTATGTTCCACCAACTGAACCAGTTTCCAATTTTTTCATAATATCTGTTCGGGAGAAAACACCAGATAGTGGCATACCCGAAGCGATTCCTTTGGCAACCGTCATAATGTCAGGCAAAATATCATAATGTTCAAAAGCAAACCATTTTCCTGTTCTTCCGAAGCCAGATTGCACTTCGTCCAAAATTAACATAATGCCATGTTTATCGCAAATTTCGCGCAAGCCTTTCATAAAAGATTTGGGCGGAGCAACATAACCGCCTTCACCCAAAACAGTTTCGATCAAAATTGCGGCGGTTTCTTTTGGTGATGTTTGAGAAGCAAGTAAATATTCCAATTGATTCAAAGCATAGTCACTAGCTTGTTCTTCTGTCATCCCTAAATTAAAGGCATAAGGAAATGGCGAAACATATATCCCCGAAGGAAGAGGCGCAAAGCCTGAACGATAAATTGTTTTGGATGTTGTCAATGCCATTGCGGCGTGAGTTCTTCCATGAAATGAGCCATTGAAGACAATCACGTTTTGTCTGCCAGTCACTGCTTTGGCAATTTTGATTGCATTCTCAACAGCTTCTGCACCAGAATTTGCAAAATAAAATGAATCAATCGGAGCAGGCACTACTTTGCGAAGTTCTTCGATTAATTGCAACATCGGCTTATGAACCACGATGTTGATTTGAGCGTGCAAAAACAAACCTGCTTGCTCTCGAATCGCTTCGACAACTTTCGGATGGCAGTGACCTGTATTCGTCACGCCGATTCCGCTAGTGAAATCTAAAAGTTTTTTGCCATCATCGGTATAGATATAAGAACCTTCGGCTCTTTCTGCTACAAAGTTAAAGATGCGACTCCATGCAGGAGTGATGTGAGAAAAGTTATCTGTGTAAAGAGTGTTCATGTATCAAGTGTTCCTGTGTCAAGTATTAGGCAATATTACGAGGTTTGAGCGACCGTTTGAGTCCGCCAATCAAAGCTTTTGCTTTTTCAGCTTGCTGATACCCAGCATTAAACGTCTGCTCATCTATATAACCGACATCGCGTGCTGCATAAAGAAGTGATTGAACTTCTACGGCAGAACGGCGGGCAATACTTAAGAATCTTGCGAACTCAACTTTTGATTCGCAATCGAAGCCCTCGGCTATATTTGTCATAGCAGATACAGATGCACGTTGAAGTTGGTCTCGCATTCCATAATCTTTTGCGAGGGCTCCGGAATTGGTTAATTTGTAAATATTAGCAACCAGTTTTCGTGCCTCTTGCCATGCAATGATATCTTCAAACTTTTTAATTAAAGTCATTTTTCAACACTATACATGGCACTTAGCAACATGACACTGGAACACGCTTAGCTTTGCGCAATCATCACATGTTTTGTAATTTGATAATCGCCAATGGCTTCAGCGGATAAGTCCTTGCCGAAACCTGATTGTTTGAAACCACCATGTGGCGTTTCAGATGTTAGAGGCAAATGGTCATTCACCCAAACCGTACCAAATTCCAATTCAGATGAGAGGCGCATGGCACGTCCAATGTCACGGGTGAAGATAGAAGCGGCAAGTCCGTACAACACATCATTGCCTTTGCTTAATGCATCGGCTTCATCAGTAAATTCTTGCACAGTAATCACTGGACCAAATACTTCATTCTGCACAATTTCAGAATCTTGTTTTACATTGCCAATCACAGTCGGCTCGAAGAAATAACCTTTATCAAAACCTTTCGGCGTGCCGCCACCTGTTAAGATTTTTGCGCCAGCGGCTTTTGCACGTTCAACAAAACCAGCCACGCGCTCTTTTTGCACACCTGAAATCAATGGACCCATTTGAACACCATCTTCAAACGGAAGACCAACTTTGACATTTTTCATCGCTTCGACAACCGCTTCTTGCATGACCTTCAACTTGCTTTTTTCAACATAGAGTCTGGTTGCCGCCGTACAGTCTTGACCTGTGTTCAAGAATGTCGCCATAGATGCTTTCGCGGCGACAAGTTCTGGGTCAGAATCATCAAAGACAATGAAAGGTGCTTTACCACCGAGTTCAAGATGAACACGTTTCAATGTATCTGCGGCCGTCTTCATAATTTTCTTACCTGTGCCAGTTGAACCAGTGAGGCTAACCATACGAACATCAGGATGTTCAACGATGGCTTGACCGGTATCATTGCCACCAGTGACGATATTAACCACGCCGTCGGGAATGCCTGCTTCTTTGACAAATTCACCAAGCATGAGCGTAGTGAGAGGCGTGCCGGGCGCAGGCTTCAGCACGATGGTGCAACCAGCCGCAAGTGCAGGACCAATCTTCCAAGCCGCCATCATAAATGGATAGTTCCATGGCGCAACTTGACCAACCACACCAACAGGCTCACGGCGATACATAGAGGTATAGCCTGACATATATTCGCCAGCATGTGAACCATGTGTATCACGTGCGGCACTTGCAAAGAAGCGAAGATTATCTACTGCAAAAGGAATATCACCACCAAGACTCACAAACGCATAAGGTTTGCCAGTGTTTTCAGATTCGAGTTTGGCAATGGCTTCCATATTGGCTTCGATAATATCGGCTAACTTCCAAATTGCTTTTGAGCGGTCTGACGGCGTTTTCTTTGACCAACGTCCATCGTAAAAAGCAACTTTTGCGGCTTGCACAGCACGGTCAACATCTTCTCTGCTGGCATCTACAACTTCTGCAATTTTCTTTCCCGTTGCAGGGTCTTCAATTGACATCATCTTGCCGCCCTTTGTATCTTCCCACTTGCCATCAATCCAAAGTTTATGTTCCATGTTTTCTTCTCCTGTTTAATGGTAGGGACACAGCGAGTCTCTCAATGATTTTCATTAGAGATCATTTCGCTGTGTCCCTACAAGAATTAAGAACTCGTTCTTATCGCAACCAATTGAATATTGGTCATATCTTCCATTGCAAACTTAACACCTTCACGACCTAAACCGCTCTGGCGATTTCCTCCATAAGGCATGTGGTCAACGCGGAAAGCTGGGGTTTCGTTAATCATCACGCCGCCGAAATTTAATTTCTTAATGGCTCGAAGGGCACGGTCAATATCTTTTGTGAAGACTCCAACTTGTAAACCAAATTTTGAATTGTTGGCTTGACGTAATGATTCTTCAAAATCATCCGATTGAATGACTGAAGCAACTGGAGCAAATGTTTCTTCGGCAACTACTTTCATATCCGATTCAACATTTGTAAGAATGGTCGGATAATAAACTGTGCCTTCACGCTTTGCACCTGTTAAAACTTTCGCGCCTGCGCCTTGCGCCTCATTGACCCAAGTTTCGATTCGGTCAACTTCTTTGACATCAATCATCGGTCCGACATCTACGCGTTCATCTAAAGGGTCACCAACAATCATTGCCTCTGTGGCTTTAGTAAATTTCTCAGAGAATGGTTCATACACAGTCTTTTCACTATATATGCGTTGAACAGAAATACAAACTTGACCAGAATTATAAAATGCGCCAACTGCACAACGTTTGGCGACCAAATCTAAATCTGCATCGGGTGCAATAATTACTGGTGATGTATTCCCTAATTCAAGGGTTACTTTCTTAATGCCAGCAACGGACAAAATATGTCTTCCAACATCTGGTGAACCTGTGAATGTGATTTTATCCACACGTTCATCAGTGATTAACCATTCACCCACTGTTCCACCACCACCAACAACAAGGTTTAATGCACCTGCAGGTAAACCTGCTTCATGCAAAATTTGACATAACTTGACAGCCGCTAAAGGCGTTGTACTAGCAGGTTTCAACACTAATGTATTTCCTGCCGCAATGGCTGGAGCAACTTTATGAGCCACTAAATTCAATGGAAAATTAAACGGACTAATGGCGGCAATCACACCTACTGGACGACGTGTCCAAAAACCGAAAAAGCCTTCACCTGCGGGTGCCGCATCTAATGGAATGGTTTCACCATGTAAACGCTTGGCTTCTTCTGCGGCAAATGTAAATGTACTGACAGCACGTTCTGCTTCGGCGCGGGCATACTTTAATGCTTTGCCTGCTTCTGCGGCAATGGTCTTTGCCATATCTTCCACATTGTCACGGAGTAGATAAGCGGCGCGCATTAAAATGTCGGCGCGTTTGTGTGCGGGCATTTCTGCCATGATGTCTCTAGCACGTTGAGCGGCATCAATGGCGCGATTCAAATCTTCTTTTGTGGCGGTGTTAATCACACCCACAGTTTGACCACTATATTTATTTTTTACTTCGAGCGGCGTGCCACTTCCACCCCATTGACCATCTATTAATAATTTGTATTCCATCTAGTTCTCCAGTAAGGTTATTTGTTCAAGGTGATTATATAAAGATGTACTTTCAAAAACTTTGCAAATTCTGATGGTCGAGTAGGGGCGAGAAGACCTCGCCCCTACTCGACCACCGATTCATTCTTAACCATGTGCAATCATCACATGCTTGGTGATTTGATAATCACCAACTGCTTCGGCAGATAAATCTTTACCAAAGCCTGATTGCTTGAAACCACCATGTGGCGTTTCGGATGTAATCGGTAAATGGTCATTGACCCAAACTGTACCAAACTCCAATTGACTTGTGAGGCGCATAGCACGTCCAACATCTTTTGTAAAGACAGATGCGGCTAAACCGTATAAAACATCATTACCTAAATGAAGTGCTTGGTCTTCATTATCAAATTCTTGGACGGTGATAACGGGACCAAATACTTCTTGTTGCACAATTTCCCAATCTTGTTGAACATCTGAAATGACAGTTGGGGCGTAGAAATAACCTTTGTCTAAATCTTTTGGAACGCCACCGCCTGTTAATATTTTTGCACCTTGTGATTTGGCTCTATCTACAAATGCAGAGACACGTTCACGTTGAATGCCTGAAATCAATGGACCCATGACAACATCATCATCAAATGGTGAACCGACTTTAACATTCTTCATCGCTTCCACGACTGCTTCACGCATATCTTTAGCGCGACCTTTTTCCACGTAGATGCGAGTTGCGGCTGTGCAATCTTGACCTGTGTTGGCTGTCGCCGCAAAGGATGCTTTCGCCGCCACTAATTCAGGGTCTGAATCATCAAAGACAATAAATGGTGCTTTGCCACCAAGTTCTAAATGAACACGCTTCAATGTATCTGCGGCAGTCTTCATCACTTTTTTACCAGTGCCAGATGAACCCGTGACACAAATCATACGCACGTCTTGATGTTCTGCAATGGCTTGACCAGTCTCATTACCACCAGAAAGGATATTCACCACACCGTCGGGGATGCCAGCGGCTTGGGTCAACTCCGCAAGCATAAGTGTAGTGAGAGGCGTACCGGGGGCAGGTTTCAGCACAATTGTGCATCCAGCCGCGAGAGCAGGTCCAATCTTCCAGCCTGCCATATTCAATGGATAATTCCACGGTGTGATTTGACCAATCACGCCGACGGGTTCGCGCCGATACATGGAGGTGTAGCCCGCCATAAATTCGCCAGCGTGCGAGCCATGCGTATCGCGCGCGGCGGTTGCAAAAAATTTTAGGTTATCAACTGTAAAGGGGACATCACTTGCAAGGCTCAAAAATTTATAGGGCTTGCCAGTGTTTTCGCTTTCGACGCGTGCAAATTCTTCAGATTTTTCTTCAAGCAATTCTGCTAATTTCCAAATCGCTTTGGAACGTTCACTTGGAGTTTTGCGACTCCAACGTCCATCATAAAATGCTTTTTTGGCGGCTTGAACCGCCGCATCGACATCAGCCCTAGTTGCTTCTTGTACCTCAGCAATTTTTTCGCCTGTGGCTGGGTTTTCGATTTGCATCATACCGCCACCTTTTGAATCCACCCATTTGCCGTCTATCCAAAGTTTATATTGCATTCTTACGCTCCTGAATTAGTCTGATTAGTCTTATGGGTCTAACAAGTCTTACAGGTCTGAATGGTCTTTGGGATTTATTTTTTTAATTATACAGTCGGCGAGAGGAAGTGGCAAATTGAGTTTTCCGAAAGGGACAAGAGAGAGAGTAGAGAACAGTTATCAGTGAACTGTCGCTTCTTACTTGGGGAGGGTTGATTCTTGGGATTTGTGTGCAAAGGTCGGGTAAAATTGGAGAAGTTGCGGAAAACAATTATTAGGTCTTAAAGGAAGGAAAATAAAATGGCAAAAGCAGAAGCAACTGTTGAAGAACTCGTCGGAATGATTGAGCGTGGCGAATTAAGATTGCCCGAAATGCAACGCCGCTATGTCTGGCGTTCACCACGTGTAAGAGACTTGCTTGATTCACTTTATCGTGGATACCCATCAGGAGCAATATTGTTATGGGAGTCTGATAATTCAGTTCCCCTACAAGATTTTTCGGTAGAGCAAAAAGGAAACCCATATCAGAGTACACGGCTTTTATTGGATGGTCAACAAAGGTTAACTTCTTTATCTGCCGTAATTCGTGGAGAACCCGTTACAGTCCGAGGACGCAAGAGACCTATTGAAATACTTTTCAACCTTGAGCACCCTGAAGAATTGGCATTAATTACTGAGGTTTTTGAAGATGCAGATAATGATGGAGAGGATGACGACGTTGATGATGAAGAGGTTGATGCAAATGAAGATGAGTTGCAAAAACGCTTCAACAATATGACGTTTCTGGTTTCAACTCGCAAAATAGAATCCCTGCCTCATTGGGTCAAAGTCACCGATGTCTTCAAAACAGATGAAGATGCGCCATTCTTATCAAGAGCCGGTGTTGAAAAAATAAACGATCCTCTTTACAAAAAATATAGTCAAAGACTTGCAAAACTACGTGCAATTAAAAAGTATATCTACCGTATGGATGTATTAGAACGTAGCATGTCCTATGACGAAGTCACAGAAATTTTTGTACGTGTTAATTCCCTTGGTGCAAAACTAAGAAGTTCTGATTTAGCACTTGCCCAAATAACCGCGAAATGGCGTAATTCCCTAAAAACCTTTCAAGATTTTCAAAAGGCATGTGCAAAATCTGGCTTTGATATGGATTTAGGTATTTTTTTAAGAAACATGGTTGTCTTTTCAACAGGGCAATCGCGGTTTCAAACGGTTAATAGCTTAACGCTTGAACAATTAAAATCATCATGGAAAGCAAGTTGTGAAGGCATGGATTTCGCCATCAATTTTCTAAAAAACAATGTGGGTATTGATGATCCCGCTCTATTATCATCTCCATATCTAGTAGTCGCATTAGCGTATTATGGGTTTAAGAGAGATTACAACATATCTTCAAGTGAATCCAAGTATCTAAGGTATTGGGCTCTCATAGCCAATGCAAAAGGCAGATTTTCACGTGGTTCAAGCGAAACATTACTAGATCAAGATATAGCAACGCTTCGGGATGGCGGCGGTTATGAAATGTTAATTGACCGTTTACGAAGTCAAGTTGGACGATTGGATATTTCGCCTGATGAGCTTGAGGGGCGTAATCAGCGTAGTGCATTATTTAAGACTATGTTCCTTGCTTTTCGAGATTCAAATGCTAAGGACTGGCGTTCCAATCTTATTATTGCCTTAGATCATTCAGGTGTTCAACATCGTTTACAATTTCATCATATCTTTCCAAAAGGGTTACTGAAAGGCACCTTTAGTTCACGAGAAGCTGATGACATCTCAAATCTTGCTTTTATTGGCGGAAAGACAAATCGTGCTATCAGCGACAAATCTCCTAAAGATTATTTTCCACCTTTAATTGAAAAATCCGGTATCGAAACATTTAATGCACAATGCATTCCAACCAACGCCGATTTACTCGACATTTCAAAATATAAAGATTTCCTAGCAGAACGCAGAAAAAGAATCACTGTTCGTATAAATGAATTCCTCGCAAGCCCATAAATAATTTAATGGAAAAGGGCTAAGCCTGCATTTGCCTACACGCAAACCATAACCCTATTCTCTATTCTCTATTCTCTATTCCCCACTTTCTACTTTCCTCTCACCGGCACCACAAAATGAAATACACTGCCCGAAAAATTAACTTTAATTAAGTCTCGTTCGCCTACACACAAATCAGACCCTATTCACTATTCCCCACTCTCCACTTCCTAATCTTTTTATTTTATCTTTTTCCAAATCGCTTCCTTAAGCGCAGATAACAACACCAATGGGTCGGGCCAATCTTCGCAGAACTGATAGCGATAAGCAAGGCGCACAATTCCGTTTTTATCAACCACAAATTCTCCGGGCAACAACCATGGACTATCTACCAAAGCACGGTCGGTCTTCTGACGCGATTTTGCAAATTCACGCCCTGCTTCAGGGTCACAGCGTAATAGTTCATCACTAGCATCAAAGAACACTTGAGAAGGTTGCCCTTCTAACAAATCATACGCTTCATAGACTTTAAATGTCGGGTCACATAGCACTGTGCAAGGAATGTTGTGCTTGGCGGCATATTTTGCGGCACGTTCTGGCTCACCTTGTCCAATCACCACCACTGTGCCACCTAACTTTACATAATCAACATATTCACTTACCAAACGTTCTGCACGGCGCATACCACAACTACAACCATAATGTCGCCAAAAAAGCAGTAAAGCGGGTCCGTTACGCCAAAAATCTGAGAGGCGAACGTTTTTTCCGCTGGAGTCTGCCAACTCAAAATCTGGTGCAGAATCGCCCACTTGGAGTGGAATGCCTTCCCAACGCGTCCGCACTGGACCGCGTTGCCATAACTCCAGCCATTCTTTTTCTGCCTTTTCGATTTGCTCATTCTCATCTGTGGTCATATAAGTTCTCCGATAAGAGATTACTAACCCAACTTACTCATACATCATTTTCTAAATTATAGCATGTGACTAGGGCAAAATCATCCTCTACAAGCAAATCATCTCGCTAATCTATTATTTCCCTTTATACTTCCCCTATGACCCTTCAACAAACCAAAAAGCAAATATTTCAATGGGGCGGGCTGACAATATTTATCTATCTTATTTTCGTTGTGGCTTTCCCATTAATTCCATACATCCACTATGGCAGTCTGATGTTAGATATGGAAATGATTCTGCGTGACCAAGCCCGCTGGTTTATTTGGGTTTACATGTTTGGTTTGCTATTATTGTTTTATGCTTTTTATAAAATCACAAAGCTCTCGCATGAATTTTCAAAACAAAATGAAAATGAATCAAATTTGCTAAAAAAATATATCTTAAGCATCGGCATCATCAGCGGAATCATTCTTTTATTTTTATACCCCGTCACCGCATTAGATGTGGCGTTATATGTTGTCTTCGCTCGCAATTGGGTTTTATATGGCGGCAACCCATTCACTACCACGCCCGAAACTTTTATCACCGACCCATACATTCATCTTACAGGTGAGTATGTAACCAAAACTTCATCGTACGGACCGATTTGGGAAATCGTCGCTGCCATTCCCATTCGATTAGGTATTACAGAAATCGCCAGCGCCATCATTGCAACAAAAATAATTTTATTATCCGCATATATTTTTATGGCGTGGCTCATCGGTTGGAAGTGGAAACAAAAAAACGTCAGCCAAGTCACCGCCCTCAGTTTTTTTGCACTCAACCCACTCGTCATGCTTGAAGCGATAGGCAATGGTCACAACGATATGTTGATGATTGCTTTCATCACCTTGGGCATTATTCTTTTTCAAAATCAAAAATGGATTTGGGCAACGGTTGCATTAACGATTGCTTGTTTGATAAAAATCCCTGCTTTGATTTTTATGCCGATATTTGGACTCGCTGTAATTTCATCCGCCGTCTCATTCCGTTCACGCCTCTTGCGTGGATTGATAGTTGGTTTTATTTTCCTCAGCCTTTTCTTTATCTTTTATGGACTCATGGGACCCATCCCCGATGTTTTTGCTGGAGTGATTGATTCGTTTTCACGCCGCAGTTTTTCACCCGCTTATGCTTTGCATGTAATCGTGCGTGAGTTTAATCCCGAATTTGCAAAAGCGGTTTTAGCCAACACACGCTATGTGTTTTTATTAGTTTATATTTTTATATTAATTCAATTCATGCGCAAAAAATTGACATTGCTCGAAGCAGGTTTTGTGGCATACCTCGCACAGATTTTCCTCAGCAACGCCTTTCGGATTTGGTATCCATTATGGTTGATTCCGTTCGCTGTATTGAACTTAAATTCAAAAACTTACTGGCGTGTATTTTTATTTAGCCTCGCCGTCCAATTTAGCATTCTTAGTTATTACATCTTGTGGCGCTGGCATTGGAGATATTGGGAATGGGGTCTCACTGGTCCTCTTGCACCCTACTGGAATTATTTTACGATTATGACTCCCTTCACCGTCTCATGGACTTTTACGCTTCCGTTTCTTGGTGATTTGATTCGGGTACGGTCTAAAAGGTCTAATTGGTCTAACATGTTAGACTAGTCAGACCTTTTAGACCTGTACGACTTTTCAGACTATATAGACCAATTATCGCCAAACCACATACAAAGCGTGCAACATTCCAGGAATGCCACCTAAGATGGTGAGTACAAGATTTAACCAAAATTCACCATCAATTTTGTTGCCTTTCTTCAAAAACACAGCCAAAGGTGGGATGATGAGTGCGATAATGCTAAATAAGATTTTGTTACTGTCCATTTTATTCTCCTATATGAGTGAAAGTATATTACTTATTAATATAACCCTGAAATATGGATATGGTTAGACCTGTCAGGTACTTGGTAGGTCGGGTAAAATTATGGAAATTAAAATCAAATTTCAACGGTGGACAGAATGCCAAATAAACCAACAAAAGCAAAAAGCAACTCATCGGAAAAACCAAAGAGCCTAAAGAAAAAGCCAATGGATGCGGCGCGCGCAACAATTATCGCCTCGGTATTGGGTTTAATCGGCGTGACCGTTGGTGCGGTATTCACATACTGGAGCGTACAAACACAGGTGTACGCTCCAATTGAAGCAACACAAACTGCACAAAGTTTTTTCTTTACACAGACTGCCCTAGCACCCACGTCGAACCCACTCGAGCAGGCATCCCCTACTATTGAAGCGTTGATTGAAAATCCAATAATGGAAACGAATACCCCACAGCCTGTTCCAAAGGTCAATACTACTTTGCCAAGAATTAGTGACTTGAATCTTGTTCCAACAATGTACATTGGTTATTTAGATATCAAAACTCCTGAAGTACATTCGTATCCAGCAAAAGTCTCGCGCAAGCAAACTTATCTATGGACGTATTATTGGTGTGCAAAATTTGAGAGTATATTAGATGAAAACCTTACACAAATTCAATTTTCATTTTTTATTGATGATGTGCAAATTCCTGAAAGCAATTTTTTAGTATTTAAAGACCCTAGTACAGAGAGATGGTATTGCCAGAAATGGGTAACAATGTTAAGTGGCTGGGATGTTCCACCTCCAAAATTGTCGGTTGTATTTGATATTCCCGTACCACTTTCAGATGGTGTAACAACCTTCCCAATTGGAAGATATGAGCATGAAATCTTAATAAGCTATATTGACTGAGAACGTTTATCTGCTAAGGTATAATTATGCCCATGCAAACAGATACCAAACAAATTATCGGAGTCCGCTTTACCAAAGTGGGCAAGATTTACCATTTTGATTCATCGTCTTTGCCAGACTTAAGAAAAGGCGAGCATGTCATTGTAGATACCACACGCGGCAAACATTTGGGCGAAGTGGTTCAAGTGTTAGAAGAAATTCCCCCCAAACCAGAAGGCGGCTGGAAGTCCGTAGAGAGGCGCGCTACCCCGCGCGATTTACTTCTACAACAGTCATGGAAAAACAAACAAACCGAAGCCATGATTAACTGTCGCGCGCGTGCTTCTGAATTAGGGTTATTGGACACTATCAAAATTGTATCTGCCGAATACAACTATGATGGCACTCGCCTCGCCTTTTTATTCAGCACCGACATTGAAGAAAAAGTAGATTTGAAATCGCTCAAAAAAGATATGCAAGAGTTGTATCCAAACAAGCATATCGAACTTCGCCAAATTGGTCCGCGTGATGTTGCCAAACTTTTAGGTGGCATGGGTGCTTGTGGAATTGAAACACGTTGTTGCTCAAAATTCTTGACAGACTTCTCACCCATTTCTATCAAGATGGCGAAAGAGCAAGGTATTTCGTTAACTCCCAATGAAATTACAGGCATGTGCGGGCGTTTACGTTGTTGTTTAATTTATGAATATGAACAATACGTTGAAGCGCGCAAAACTTTACCAAAACGAAATAAAAAAGTCATCACGCCCAAAGGTGAAGGCAAAGTAATAGATGTGATTCCTATGAGTGATAAAGTTGTTGTGTTAATAGAAGTGCCAAATGAACGCCCACAACAACATACATTCATGCGCGAAGAATTGCAACCATGGGATGAACTCGAAGCCCTGCGCCGAAAATCGCAAGCCCCATGTGACCGTCACGAAGGTGGCGGATGTACATGTGGCAAAAGCAGTCCACTAAAAAAGAATGACCGCAACAACTAACGCTTGGGAAACTTCACAAAAAATTCTGGTAATTCTGGCTCACCCCGATGACCCAGAATTTTTTTGCGGCGGCACGCTGGCACAATGGGCGCGTGAAGGTCATAGCATCACTTATTTAATTTTGACTAACGGAAATAAAGGTTTCAATCCCGCTACCCAAGCAGATATGACTCATGAAAAATTAGTTCCGATTCGAAAAGTGGAACAAGCCCAAGCGGCGAAAATTATTGGAGCAAACCCGCCTCTTTTTCTTGACCTTGAAGATGGTCTCTTAATTCCCGACATTCATTTACGCCGAATCATTGTGCGCGAAATTCGTCGTCACAAACCAGATATTTTAGTGACATGCGACCCACAAAATTTATTTGCCTTATACGGAATCAATCACCCAGACCATCGCGCTTGCGGACAAGTCGTCTTAGACGCAGTTTTCCCCGCCGCTGGTAGCCCAGTATTTTTTCCAGAATTACTAGACGAAGGCTTTGAGCCTCACATGCCAAAAGAAGTTTGGTGTTCTTTAACCAATCAACCCAATGAAACCATAGACATTACCGAAACATGGAATATCAAACTACAAGCCATTTTGCAACACAAATCGCAAGTGCAAGATGTTGATAAATTAATTGAAAGAATGAAAGCCAGAAGAACAGAAGACAGCACCGAAGAAAATCCAAGATACGAAGAGAAGTTTAGACTTGTAAAATACAGTTAAAATGTTACAAGTTGCAGGTTGAAAGTTAGAACCTTAAACCTTCAACATTCAACTTTCAACCCACAAGGAGAATCCCATGTCCAACTTCCTACAGAAAGCAGAAGAACTCTTTCCCTACACCCAAGCCATGCGCCGTGATTTTCATAAACATCCCGAACTTGGGTTTAATGAAATTCGCACAGGCGGAATTGTTGCCAAAGAACTAGAAGGACTAGGTTTAGAAGTCACAAAAGGCGTTGGTAAAACCGGTGTTGTAGGTTATTTAGAAGGCGCAAAGCCTGGACCTACCATTTTGCTCCGCTTTGACATGGACGCATTGCCTATCACAGAAGATACTGGCGCAGAATATTCTTCCATCAACAATGGTGTTATGCACGCCTGCGGACATGATGGTCACACGGCTATTGGTTTAACGGTAGCAAAAATTCTGAACGAACATAAAAACGAACTCAAAGGCAATATCAAGTTTTGTTTTCAACCTTCTGAAGAAGGCACAAACGGTGAAGAAGTCGGAGGCGCGCTGATGATGATTAAAGATGGCGTGATGGATTCTGTTGACCAAACCCTCTCGCTTCATTTATGGAACGATAAACCTGTTGGCTGGCTTCATGTGGGTGCTGGTCCTGTGTTTGCAGGCGCAGAATTATTTAAGGTCAAACTCACAGGCAAAGGTGGGCATGGTGCTTCTCCTGAAACAACTATTGACCCCGTTGTTTGCGCGGCCCAAATCACTACGGCATTACAAACTATCGTTTCAAGAAATATTGAACCCCTTAAACCTGCTGTCGTCAGCGTCACATCCATTCAAGCAGGCACGGCATTTAATGTCATTCCGCAAACTGCTGAACTTTGGGGAACGATTCGCACCTTTCACCCCGATGTAAGGAAAACAGTCATTGACCGTTTTCATCAAATCGTCAAAGGCACAGCTGATGCAATGAATTGTCAAGTTGAAATCACGGTCAAAGAAGTGACATTGCCCGTCACCAATGATGAAGAAGTGACAGCCAGCGTCTTCAATTCTGCCAAACAAGTTTTTCCGAATTTACAAATTGACACCAATCAATATCTCACCATGGGCGCAGAAGATATGGGCTACATGCAAGACAAAGCTAAAGGTTGTTATTTCATGATTGGTTCTGCCAATGACGAAAAAAATCTCAACCACAATCATCATCACCCCAAATTTGATTTTGACGAAAAAGCATTAATCAACGGCGTTGCGTTAATGTCCGCCGCGGCGGCAGATTTGTTGAAATAATTTTTGCATGAAAAACAAACGCAATTGGATTATCGGAATCGCTTTATCCGCTACAGCGGCGTTTGTTGCAATACAAACAGTTAATGCACCAAGTTCAGAACCGACGACTCCAGAAATTGAAGTTAACGCATCTGAAACAAATACAAATGAAACTTGTGCAT